>JAQBPQ010000072.1 GCA_028287445.1 Cohnella sp. | reverse complement strand
CGATTTTGAGCCGGGTTACATAAAGAAAGTTGTTCGAGCGGAATGATTTCCGTACTCGAACAGCTTTTTTTATTATAATCGTCTCCTACAACGATAGTTGGTTCTGCGCGGCAGGGTCTGATGCTTATCTTGCTACTTGATCCCGCCGAGGAGTGTTCCCGCTGTCGGTCCGGTTGCAAGTTAACCCAACCGCTGTGTGATCCCATATTCGTCAAGTACATAGGCGCCAATACGGAGGTTAAACGTGCGCCCCGAATTTGACAAATCACATCACAGACCGTATAACAAGAGTATCAGATGTAAATGTAAAGTCGCAGACGGGAAACAGTAAGCGGGATTCCGTTCCCAGAGAGTTGGCGGCCGGTGCAAGCCAACGTTCGGACCCGACCGAAAATCGTCCCCGAGATGCTGTATCGAACTTCCTGCGCATATGCTCCGGGATAGTAGTAACAGCCGGATTTCCCCCGTTATAAGGAAATGCGTTCGGCAGACCTGATTCATTCCTTGGATCGTTTGCCGATCGTTATCGAGTGCCGTTCGACCGGCCCGGATGCACAGCGCCGGACAATCGTCGACGGAACAAGGGTGGTACCGCGAGCTCGCCTCGTCCCTTCAGGGGGATGGGGCTTTTTGTATTTTCGAAAACGGAAAGGATGAACGAAGGATGCGTCGCGTCGATGTCAAAGAACGGGCAAGAGCCCGTGAGATCCGGATCTTGGAGGAATGGAACCGGGAGGATACGTTTCGTAAATCGATTGAGAATCGAAATGGGAAACCTGATTTCGTGTTTTTCGAAGGGCCGCCGACGGCGAACGGCAAACCGCATATCGGGCACGTACTTGGCCGGGTTATCAAAGATTTCGTGAGCCGCTATAAGACGATGTCCGGGTATCGCGTCATTCGCAAAGCCGGTTGGGACACGCATGGTTTGCCGGTTGAACTTGGCGTAGAGAAGCAGCTTGGCATTTCGGGCAAGCAGGACATCGAGAATTACGGCATCGAGCCGTTCATCAAAAAATGCAAGGAAAGCGTGTTTGAATATGAACGCCAGTGGCGTGAATTAACGGAAGCGATCGGGTATTGGACCGATCTGGATCATCCCTATATTACGCTTCGCAACGAATATATCGAAAGCGTTTGGAACATTCTCGCCACGATCCACGACAAAGGCCTGCTGTACCGCGGCCATCGCGTTAGCCCCTACTGTCCGGACTGCCAAACCACGCTAAGCTCGCACGAGGTGGCGCAAGGTTATGAGGATGTCAAAGATTTGACTGCGACCGCCAAGTTTCGGCTAAAAGACAGCGGCGAATTTGTTCTTGCGTGGACGACAACACCTTGGACATTGCCTGCCAATGTCGCCTTGGCTGTTCACCCCGATATCGATTATGTTCGAGTACGCCAAGGCGAAGAAACGTACATCGTCGCGGGAACGTTGGTGGACAATGTAATCAAAGGCGAATATGAGAGATTGGGTTCCGTCAAAGGCCGCGATCTCGTCGGCTTGACCTACGAGCCGCTGTTCTCGTATTTGCCTCTGGAGGGTGCCTACCGCGTTGTCGATGCCGACTACGTCAGCGACGCCAGCGGAACGGGGATCGTTCACATTTCCCCCGCACACGGGGAGGAAGACTACCGGGTCGCGCTCAAACACGGCCTACCGATGCTGATGGTCGTGAATAACGCGGGACGATATATCGAAGAAGTGACGGACCTCGCCGGCCGTTTCGTTAAAGATTGTGACGTGGATATCGTCAAGATGCTGTCGGAGCGCGGACTTCTGTATCATAAGGAAAAACAGGAGCACAGCTACCCGTTCTGCTGGCGCTGTAAAACTCCGCTTCTTTACTATGCGACCGAAAGCTGGTTTATCCGCACAACTGCGGTGAAGGACCAACTCATCGCCAACAACAAGACGATTGCATGGTACCCGGAGCATCTCCGAGACGGCCGGTTCGGCAAATTCCTCGAAGAATTGGTCGACTGGAACATCAGCCGTAATCGTTATTGGGGAACACCGCTTAACGTGTGGGTTTGCGACACGTGCGGTCAAGAAAAGTCGCCGCACAGCCATGCTGAAATGCGTTCTTTGGCCGTTGGACAAGTAGCGGACGACCTCGAACTGCACAAGCCGTATGTGGACGAAGTGACGCTCCGCTGCGGCTGCGGGGGTTCGATGAAGCGGACGCCGGAAGTGATCGATGTGTGGTTCGACAGCGGCTCCATGCCATTCGCACAATATCATCATCCATTCGGGGATGAGCAAAAATTCCACGAGCAGTATCCGGCCGATTTCATCTGCGAAGGGATCGATCAGACGCGCGGCTGGTTTTTCAGCCTGCTGGCTGTTTCCACTCTGTATAATGGGAAGGCCCCTTATAAGTCGGTCATTTCAACCGGTCACGTGCTGGACGAGAACGGCCAAAAAATGAGCAAATCCAAAGGCAACGTCATCGATCCGTGGGAGATCATTGAGGAGTTCGGCAGCGATGCGTTCCGTTGGGCGTTTCTTTCCGACAGTGCACCCTGGAACAGCAAACGCTTCTCCAAAGGCATCGTGGCCGAGTCCAAATCGAAACTGATCGACACGTTGGTCAATACCCATGCTTTTTACGCCCTGTATGCGGACATCGACGGATACCGGCCGGCCGATCATGCGAACCGCCGCTCCGGGAACAAGCTGGACCGCTGGATTCTGTCCCGTCTGAATACGTTGGTCGGGGAGACGAAGCGCTGGCTCGACGTGAACGATTTCCTGAATCCGGCCAAGGCGATCGAACAGTTCGTCGACGAACTGTCCAACTGGTATGTACGCCGTTCCCGCGACCGTTTCTGGGGCAGCGGCCTAACGGAGGACAAAGTGGCGGCTTACCAGACGTTAAGGGACACGCTGCTCACGCTGTCACTCCTGATTGCGCCTTACGTGCCGTTCCTCGCGGAGGACATTTATGGGAACCTGGGCGGCGAAGGCAGCGTCCATTTGGCCAACTTCCCGAACCCCGATTCGTCGCTGATGGATGAGGAGCTGGAACGGGACATGGCAGCCGTGCGCGCAGTCGTCGAGCTTGCCCGCAACGTGCGCAACGAATCCGGCATCAAGACGCGTCAACCTTTATCGGAGCTGCTGGTGTCGTTGTCAGGCGAATTTGATCTGACGGGCTATGAGGACATTGTCATGGACGAGATCAACGTGAAGCGGATTACCCGGGTGTCCGACGACAGCGGTTTCGTCAGCTTTACGCTGAAATTGAACTTGAAAATCGGCGGCAAAAAATACGGTAAAAACGTGGGTCCGATTCAACAGGCGCTCAAGTCGTTGACGGCGGACGAAACGCGTGGGGTTGTACAGCGGGGAACGTTCTCCCTGACAAGCCCCGAAGGGGAAGCACTGGAAGTGCCTTTAGAGGAGCTGCTGGTAGAGAAAGAAGCCAAATCCGGCTTCGCTTCGGCTTCCGGAAACGGCGTGACGGTAGCGCTGAATACGGAAATTACTCCGGAGCTCGAGCAGGAAGGACTGGTTCGCGAAGTGATTCGTGCGGTTCAAGACACCCGCAAAAAAATGAACCTGCCCATCGAACGTCGCGTTGATTTGGTGCTGGACGTCGACGCCGAGACGGAAGCCGCGCTGCAGGCCTTCCCGCAAGTGCTAAGAGACAATGTTCTGGTCCGTGAGGTGTCTTTCGGCAAAACCGAGGGAATGGAAAAGGTACAGGCAGGCGATCGCGATATGAGGTTGAAAATCGTATCCAAGGCATAATTCCGCCCAAGAACGAGCAAACCAATACGAGCAGACAACAAAACGAGCTCCGTCCGCCGGAGGCCGGCCTGACGCAGGCCGACGCGGTGGGGGCTCGTTTTTTGACGGAGGGGACGCAGATGGGTGATTCCGGCAGCCGGGAGGGACAGCCGAACCGGCCAACGGCCGCAGCGGCCGACAGATCATTGGCCGATACCACGGAAGGAACGGTGGAGCAAGCCAGCTCGACAGCACGGTCACTGGGCATTCTATCTGAAAGAATCGAAAGGATATCGGTCGAGATGGAAAAAGCCCATTTGCAGGAGTACGTGCAGTTGGCGCTTCATCCGTGGCAGCTCATTTGGCGTAATCTCATTTATGGTCTGTTTCGGGGAATCGGGATTGCGCTCGGGTTTACTTTTTTTGCCGCTACAATCGTTTGGCTGCTGCAAATTCTCGGGAAGCTTAATCTGCCGATCGTCGGAGATTTTATTGCCGATATCGTACGCATCGTTCAGCGGCAGCTGCAGATCCGGCCCTTCTGACCGGTTTCTTTATCGTTCGTCATAAAGTCCGTCAGGCTCCAGCATATGGTCGCCTTCATTGGCGTCCAAATAGCGGTAATATTCCCGATTGCGCACCACGGACACGTGGCGGCCGGTAATATCTGTGGCGAGAAAACTTTCGATCGGCTCCACAAATCCTTCGTTTTCGCCTGATTCGATGTGAATGGAATCATAATCCTCGACATGGTTGTTTTCCGACATGGCAGGACTATTGGAATTGCCCCATGAAGCGACGATTTGCCATGCGTCTTCACCGTCAAAGCCGGTGAACGATTCATCATCCTTATCCGTGCGCCCGAACGGCGTCCACAAAACCAGCTCTTCCACAGGACGGCGAAGGGAAACCTCTTGCCGAGGTTCATGCTCAACGCAGTGATCGGCTGTCGGCATCACGTCCAGACGTTCGAGCGGGATGAACGCCCCACATGCCTTGCAACGACCGTACTCACCGGTGTCCATACGTTCGAGGGCGGCGTCGATCCGCAGCATTCGGAACGCGTCCCTCTCCAGTAAGGCCAAGTCCTTGCTCCGTTCGAACGTTTCGGTGCCTAAATCACCCGGATGGTTATCATAGGTGGATAACTCGTCGATGGATTCACGTAAAGTCGCGGAGAGCTGGTAATGATCATTGTGCCGCATGCGTTCTTCGAGATCGCTTTTTTCTTGCAACAGCCGCCGGCGCAAAGCTTGTATTCGCTCCTCGTTCAGCGGAAGGTTCATGACGGTCCCCTCCTTGGCGAGCTTGTGTCTGCTTCCTATTGTTCTCCGCAGCCTGCGGTTTTACGTGTGATGGACGGAGGGCAAGTCCGGCCATTTCTGTCGGTTTTTGCATCCGTTCGTGGACGCTGGTTCCGCCTGTGTGATAAAATCTACACGTTGGAATAACGCAGAAGGGCGGAAATGACCGATGCAACGACGCGTTTGGCCCCTATGGGCATATTATTTGGTGGCAGTCGCCGTATTTGTGATCGATTTCGTTACCAAAAAAATCATTGAGAGCACGATGGAACTGAATGATCGGATCGGAGTGCTGGGCAATTTCTTCATCCTGACTTCCATTCGTAACCGCGGGGCGGCTTTCGGCATCCTGCAGGAACAGCGCTGGTTATTCCTTCTCATTACCATCGCGGTCGTAGCCGCCATCATCTGGTATTTTCAGCGGTCTTACCGGACCGGGCGTCCGCTCTTGATGATCGCACTCTCCATGGTTTTGGGGGGCGCTGTGGGCAACTTCCTCGATCGTGCCTTGTACGGGCAAGTCGTCGACTTTTTACAATTCAATTTCGGCAGCTATACGTTTCCGATCTTTAATTTGGCCGATTCCGGGATTTGTATCGGGGTTGTGCTGGTGATCGCCGACGCCATGCTGTCGGGGAAACAGGAGAATCATACCAATGGCAACGGAGAAAAAACCAGAGAAGAACAACAGCCAGTCTGAACAAGCGGATAGCCTTCCTCCAGAGGAGAATGACGGGCATTTCGAGTGGACGGTTTCTGCGGAGCAAGCAGGCGAACGAGCGGACAAGCATGTGACGGAGGGACTCGCCGACCCCTCGGTATCGCGTTCACAGGTGCAGGATTGGATCCGCTCAGGCGCGGTGACCGTGAACGGTGAGGCGGCTAAACCGAACAGCAAACTGCAGCAGGGAGACTTCATTGTCGTGGATATACCGGGACCCGAGCCTTTGGAAGCGATTCCGGAAAATATTCCACTTGATATTGTGTATGAGGACGCCGATGTCATCGTAATCAACAAGCCCCGCGGCATGGTCGTCCATCCCGCGCTCGGCCATTCGTCCGGTACAGTGGTCAATGCTTTGCTGTATCACTGCAAGGATCTTTCAGGCATCAATGGGGTGAAACGCCCTGGAATCGTGCATCGCATCGACAAAGACACGTCCGGCCTGTTGATGGCGGCCAAGAACGACTTGGCGCATACGTCGCTTGCCGAACAGTTAAAGGCTCACACTGTGAACCGGCGGTATGTGGCCTTGGTGTACGGCGTGATTCCGCATGATCGTGGAACGATCGATGCGCCTCTTGGCCGGGATACCCATGATCGGAAGCTGTTTACGGTAACGGATAAAGGCAGCAAGCGGGCGGTCACCCACTTTGCCGTGACGGAGCGGTTCGAGGATTACACGCTCGTGGAGCTGAAGCTGGAGACCGGGCGCACTCACCAAATCCGTGTGCACATGAAGTACATCGGGCATCCGTTGGTAGGCGATCCCCTTTATGGCGGCCGAGCCGGACGGACGCTGGGCATGAAAGGCCAAGCGCTGCATGCCGGAGTGCTCGGGTTTGTCCATCCTCGGTCCGGCGAGCAATTGGAATTTGCCGCTCCGATCCCGGATGATTTGGAGCACGCTTTGGTCGTTCTTCGTACTCGATGACCCCTGATCTGCTGCGCCTTCCGCAACAATTTCTGCAAATGATCGGCGAAAAAATCCATGGAGGTTCGCATGTCCGTCAGGCATATTAGGGACAATGAGGAACTGAAGGAGTGTCGATCAAGTGAGCGCTGAGAAATATCAATCGACTTTTATCCAGGAGCAATTTGCCGCCCGTATCGGCGGTTCCAATTATGGCAGGGACACGAACATCTACAAGTTTGAGAAAATCAAACGCGCCAAAGCGGCTGCCAAAAAGGCATTTCCGAATGTCGAGCTGATCGACATGGGTGTGGGCGAACCGGATGAGATGGCCGACGCCGGCATTGTGGCCAAGCTTGCGGAGGAAGCGGCCAAGCCGGAAAACCGCGGTTATGCGGACAACGGAATCCCCGAATTCAAAGCCGCCGCGGCACGCTACTTACAAGAGGTTTTCCGCGTTGACGGCATGGATCCGGACACCGAAGTGCTGCATACAATCGGTGCCAAACCGGCCCTCGCCATGCTGCCCGCTGTTTTCATCAATCCGGGCGATATCACCATTATGACCGTACCGGGTTATCCGGTAATGGGTACGCACACCAAATATCTCGGCGGCGAAGTCTACAGCATCAAACTGACCAAAGAAAACGACTTTTTGCCGGATTTGGAATCCATCCCGGAAACGATTGCCAGACGCGCCAAACTGCTGTATCTCAATTATCCGAACAACCCGACAGGCGCGGCGGCCACTGCTGAATTTTTCTCCAACGTCGTCGAATGGGCAAAAAAATACAATGTGGTCGTCGTCCACGACGCGCCTTATGCGGCTCTTACCTACGACGGAGCCAAGCCCTTGAGCTTTCTGTCCGTGCCGGGAGCCAAGGACGTGGGCGTGGAATTGCATTCGTTGTCCAAGTCCTATAACATGACGGGCTGGAGGATCGGCTTCATTGCCGGCAATCCGCTGATCGTCAAAGCGTTCGGCGATGTGAAGGACAACAGCGATTCCGGACAATTCATCGCCATTCAGAAAGCCGCGGCATATGGGCTGCAGCGTCCGGAGATCACCGAGGCGATTGCTGCGAAGTATTCGCGCCGCCATAACATGCTCGTCGCCGCGCTCAACGAAATCGGATTTCGGGCGGAGAAACCGAAAGGCTCCTTCTTTCTGTACGTTGAAGCGCCCACAGGAATCCGCGGCGGGGAACGGTTCGACAGCGGAGAAGCCTTCTCTCAATTCCTCATCCGCGAGAAGTTGATTTCCACGGTACCGTGGGACGATGCCGGACGATTCGTGCGGTTCTCCGTTACGTTCATCGCCCAAGGTGAAGCGGAAGAACGCCGCGTCATCGAAGAAATCAAGCGCCGCTTAACGGATGTGGAATTCGAATTTTAATGTCGTCGCTTCCTTGACAGGCCCTGTGGATCATGGGATAATTCGTGTAATGAATTCGGTACCTTTAATTCAGTCCCGTGAGACTGGCAAGGTGGCGCATCGAACCCATAACCCGGCCTAATGACCGTCCGTCCCGCTTGGGAAGGCCGGCCTGCACGCCTAGGTAGGATCAAATGCGATAACCTCCTTGCAATCACGCAAGGAGGTTTTTTATTTTGTCTTTAGACGCGGACACCTCGGATAAGGGAGGGCTTGGTGTGCAAGAAACCCGAGTGATCATGGATGAATCGGCGATCCGGCGGGCACTGACTCGCATCGCCCACGAGATGGTCGAGAAAAACAAAGGGATCGAGGGTTGTGTGCTGGTCGGGATCCGTACCCGCGGGATTTATTTGGCCAGACGAGTCGCGGAACGGATTTTGGAAATCGAAGGGGTACCGGTTGCGGTCGGAGAGTTGGACATTACCAGGTACCGGGACGATCGGACCGAGGCTGCCTCAGAAAACTTCCACGGCGATGTTCTGCCTTTCAGCACAAAGGACAAGCGAATCATCCTGTTTGACGACGTGCTTTACACGGGCCGGACAATCCGGGCCGCACTCGACGCGCTAATGGATTATGGCCGGCCCCAGATGATTCAACTGGCGGTTCTGGTTGATCGGGGTCACAGGGAGCTGCCGATCCGGCCCGACTACGTAGGCAAAAACGTGCCGACTTCCCGTCACGAGCAGATTCGGGTCTCTTTGCAGGAAATCGACCCGGGAGAAGACAACGTCACCATTGTCCACCCTCGAGAATCGGAAGCATGAAGGTTCTCATGGGTGAAAGACATGAATGAATATACAAATATGTGAATTTTGTGTCCTGAAGAGTGACAATACTAGCTAACAGGTATACAATATAGTGAATAAAAATACACAACGACTGCAGGAACAACAGGTCGCGTCAGCGAGCGGAAATGGATCGGCAGAGGAGGAGCAGCTTGCATGGCGACATGGATCATAAACGCATCAGCGGTTAACCCGGTAACGGGATCGTTGGAGAAGAAGCATGTCATGGTGTCGCAAGGTCAGGTCGCGATATGGCTGGACGGAACGGAGAGGCCGGACACTGAGGGCTGCCAGGTTATCGATGCGATGGGCAAGCTGATATCCCCGGGTTTGATCGATATGCACGTGCATTTGCGGGAACCGGGTTTCGAGTATAAAGAAACGATTCGAAGCGGCACGCAGTCGGCGGCCAAAGGCGGATTCACGGCGATTGCCCCGATGCCGAACACCCGGCCGGTGACGGATACTGCCGAAACCGTCAGGCTGGTCGTCGAAAAGGCAGCCCATGAAGGGCTCGTGCGGGTGCTGCCGTACGCGGCGATTACCAAAAACGAGCTGGGACGCGAGTTGACGGATTTCTCAGCACTCAAGGAAGCCGGCGCGATCGGGTTTACGGATGACGGCGTTGGCGTGCAAAACGCGCAAATGATGAAAAACGCCATGGCGCTGGCGAAGTCGCTGGACCGGCCGGTCATCGCGCATTGCGAGGACGATTCGCTGGTTGAGGGAGCCGCGGTAACGGAGGGCGCTTTCGCACGGCGTCACGGACTTAAGGGCATTCCCAATGAGTCAGAGGCGATCCATGTCGGACGCGACATCCTGCTGGCCGAGGCGACAGGCGTCCATTATCATGTGTGCCATGTGAGCACCGAACAGTCGGTCCGGCTCATCCGGCACGGCAAATCGGCCGGCGTGAACGTAACCTCGGAGGTATGTCCGCACCATCTGGTACTCTCCGACGAGGACATTCCGGATTCGATGGACGCCAACTGGAAAATGAACCCGCCGCTCCGCACGCCGCGTGATGTGGAAGCCTGCATCAGGGGGCTGGAGGATGGTACGATCGACATCATCGTCACCGATCACGCCCCTCACAGCGCGGAGGAAAAGGCGCGCGGCCTGGAACGGGCACCGTTCGGAATCATCGGCTTCGAGACGGCTTTTCCGCTGCTCTATACGAAATTCGTACGAACCGGGCGCTGGACGCTGGATTTTCTGCTCCGGCGGATGACGGCAGACCCTGCCCGGGTATTCGGGCTCCCTTACGGGACACTGGAGCCGGGCGCTCCGGCCGACTTGACGCTGATCGATCTCGAGAACGAGCGGGAAGTGGATCCTGAGACGTTCTTGACCCAAGGACGAAACACCCCGTTCACGGGTTGGAAATTGTACGGATGGCCGACGATGACGATGGTGGACGGCGAGGTCGTCTGGACGGAACAGAACGGCATCGAAAGCGACACAAGGGGAGTGATCTAGAAGATGCAGGCACAAGCAAGATTGTTGTTGGAGGACGGCACGCTGTTCACCGGACTGGCGTTCGGAGCGCAAGGCGTATCCGCCGGAGAAGTCGTATTCAATACCGGCATTACCGGCTACCAAGAAGTATTGTCCGACCCGTCTTATTGCGGTCAGATCGTGACGATGACGTTTCCGCTCATCGGCAATTACGGGATCACCAGGGACGATTTTGAGTCGATCCGGCCGTATATTCACGGTTTCGTCGTGCGGCGTCATGAGCAGGTTCCCAGCAACTGGCGGGCGCAATACACGGTAGACCGGCTTCTGCAAGAATACGGAATCGTCGGGATCAGCGATATTGATACCCGGATGCTCACTCGGATTATCCGTCAGCACGGTACGATGAGAGGGCTGCTCACGACCGGCCAGGAGCGTATCGAAGAGCTGCGCGAACGTCTGGACGCCACGCCCCTCATGCGCGATCAGGTGGCGCGCACCTCGACGCCAAATCTGTTCTCCAGTCCGGGCCAAGGCGAGCGCATCGTGCTGATCGATTACGGCGCGAAGAGCGGCATCCTTCGCGAATTGACGCAGCGCGGGTGCGACGTTGTCGTCGTGCCGCAGGATACGACGGCCGAAGAAATCCGCCGCCTGCATCCCGACGGTATCCAGCTGTCCAACGGACCTGGGGATCCGAAAGACGTTCCCCACGCCGTTCAGACGCTGAAGGAACTGCTCGGGGAATTCCCGATTTTCGGAATCTGCCTCGGCCATCAGTTGTTCGCCCTTGCCTGCGGAGCGGACACGGAGAAATTGAAGTTCGGCCACCGTGGCGGCAATCATCCGGTGAAGGAACTGGAATCCGGCCGCTGCTACATCACCTCCCAGAACCACGGCTACACGGTCAAGGAACAATCCGTGCCCGGCACCGAATTGGAAGTGACGCACATCAACAACAACGACAAAACGATCGAAGGGCTGAAGCACAAACGTTACCCCGCATTTACCGTGCAGTACCACCCCGAAGCCGCGCCGGGACCGTTCGACAGCAGCTACCTGTTCGACCGTTTCTTGGATATGATCCGCGAACACAAACGTCTGAACCCCGAACGGCCGCGCCAAGCGCTACTGGCGGAGTCGCTGAGAGGAGAACTGCAATATGCCCAAAAATAAAGACCTCAAAAAAATTCTCGTGATCGGCTCCGGCCCTATTGTAATCGGTCAAGCGGCGGAATTCGATTACGCCGGCACACAGGCGTGTCAGGCTCTGAAAGAAGAAGGCCTCGAAGTCGTCCTAATCAACAGCAACCCCGCCACGATCATGACCGATACGAACATGGCGGATAAAGTGTATATCGAACCGATCAACCTGGAATTCGTATCCCAAATCATCCGCCAGGAGCGCCCCGACGGTCTTCTCCCCACACTGGGAGGCCAGACGGGGCTGAATATGGCAGTTGAACTCGCCCGCGCGGGTGTGCTGGAGCAGGAGGGTGTCAAGCTGCTCGGTACGCAGCTCACGGCGATTGAACGTGCAGAAGACCGCGATTTGTTCCGGAACCTGATGCGTGAACTGGAACAGCCGGTGCCGGAGAGCGTCATCGTGACAAGTGTTCAGGAAGCGGTGGATTTTGCCGGGCAAATCGGTTATCCGGTCATCGTGCGTCCGGCTTATACGCTCGGGGGAACGGGCGGCGGCATTACGGGCAATGAAGAGGAACTGCGCGACACGGTTGCCAACGGTATCCGTTACAGTCCGATCGGCCAATGTTTGATCGAGAAATCGATCGCCGGGATGAAGGAAGTCGAATACGAAGTTATGCGCGACGCGAACGACAACTGCATTGTCGTTTGCAACATGGAAAACTTGGATCCCGTCGGTATTCATACCGGAGACAGCATCGTGGTGGCTCCGAGCCAAACTTTGTCCGATCGTGAATATCAAATGCTGCGCTCGGCTTCATTGAAAATCATTCGCGCTTTGAATATCGAAGGCGGCTGCAACGTACAGTTCGCTCTGGATCCGCAAAGCTATCAATATTACGTCATCGAGGTCAACCCGCGGGTGAGCCGCTCTTCTGCGCTCGCTTCCAAGGCCACTGGTTACCCGATCGCCAAAATGGCGGCCAAAATCGCCGTAGGTTACACCCTTGATGAGATCGTGAACCCGGTGACGGGCCAAACATACGCTTGCTTCGAGCCTACGCTCGATTACATTGTCACGAAAATTCCGCGCTGGCCTTTCGATAAATTCACTTCCGCCAACCGCAAGCTCGGCACGCAAATGAAAGCGACGGGCGAAGTGATGGCGATCGGCCGCACGTTTGAAGAATCGATTCAGAAGGCGGTCCGCTCGCTGGAGATCGGAGCCCATCGCCTGCTGCTGAAAGGCGCAAGCGAGCTCAATCACGAAACGCTGACGATTCGACTCGCCAACGCTGACGATGAGCGGCTGTTCCTTGTCGCCGAAGCATTCCGCCGCGGCTGGGCGCTGCAGCAAATTCAGGACATCACCAAGATCGACTGGTGGTTCCTCGACAAAATCGAGCGTATCGTCCAATTGGAAGACGTCATCCGCCGCGAGCCGGGGCTGACGCGTGATACGCTTTATGCGGCCAAACGCAACGGGTTTACCGATCGTGCAATCGCGGAGCTGCGCAAGGAAGGCCAAGGAGCCTCCGCCGCGATGACCAAGGAAGGCGACGTTCGGCAATATCGGTTGCAGCAAGGCTTCAAGCCTGTTTATAAAATGGTCGATACCTGTGCGGCGGAATTCGAAGCATCGACGCCATACTACTACTCCACCTACGAAACGGAAAACGAAGTGCTTCCAAGCAACAAACAGAAAGTGATTGTGCTTGGCTCCGGTCCGATCCGGATCGGGCAAGGCATTGAATTCGACTATTCCACCGTGCATGCCGTGTGGGCGATCCGCAACGCCGGCTATGAAGCGGTGATCATCAACAATAACCCGGAAACGGTGTCCACCGACTTCAACACGTCGGACCGTCTCTACTTCGAACCGCTCTTTTTCGAGGATGTGATGAATGTCATCGAACAAGAGCAGCCGATCGGCGTCATCGTCCAATTCGGCGGTCAAACCGCGATTAACCTGGCTGCGCCTTTGGCACGCGAAGGTGTACGTATACTCGGCACTTCGCTGGAGAGCATCGATGAAGCCGAGGACCGCAAAAAATTCGAGGCGCTGCTTCGCAAACTGGATATCGCCCAGCCGAAAGGGAAAACCGTCATATCCGTCGACGATGCGGTGGAAACGGCGCAGGGACTCGGTTATCCGGTGCTGGTACGTCCATCTTACGTGCTCGGCGGCCGCGCGATGGAAATCGTATACTCTGACGAAGAACTGCTCGCGTACATGAAGGAAGCGGTGCAGATCAATCCGGAGCATCCGGTTCTGATTGACCGCTACATGCTGGGCAAAGAAATCGAAGTTGACGCGATCTGTGACGGCACAACGGTGCTCATACCCGGCATTATGGAGCACGTGGAGCGCGCCGGCGTCCACTCGGGCGACTCGATCGCGGTGTATCCGCCGCAGTCGCTGTCCGAAGACATCAAGAAGCAGGCGATCGACACTACGATCAAAATCGCCAAAGAGCTGCGGACGATCGGTCTAGTGAACATCCAGTTCGTCGTGTGGAACGAAAAGGTATATGTCATTGAGGTGAACCCGCGTTCCTCGCGGACGGTACCGTTCCTCTCCAAAGTGACAAGCGTTCCCATGGCCAATCTGGCCACGCAAGTCATTCTCGGCAAAAAGCTTTCCGAGCTCGGTTACGAGGAAGGTCTCTGGCCGGAAAATGAATATGTCTCGGTAAAAGTACCGGTATTCTCTTTTGCGAAGCTGCGTCGTGTCGACCCGACCCTGACGCCGGAGATGAAATCCACCGGCGAGGTCATGGGCCGGGATCGCGATTTCGCGAAGGCGCTCTATAAAGGTCTGATTGGTTCCGGTATGAAAATTCCCACATCCGGTTCGATCATTGCCACGGTGGCGGACAAGGACAAGGAAGAAGCGATCGAGATTTTGAAGGGCTTCTACCGGATCGGCTACAAGCTGATCGCCACCGGCGGAACCGCCGACGCGCTCGAAGCTGCCGGATTGAAAGTTCGGCGTGTCAATAAGCTGTCGGAAGGAACGCCGAACATCGTCGACCTGATTCGTACCGGCCAGGCGCAATTCGTCGTCAACACGCTTACTAAAGGGAAAACACCCGAGCGTGACGGATTCCGCATCCGGCGGGAAGCGGTCGAAAACGGCGTCGTATGCTTGACCTCGCTCGACACGGTTCGCGCGCTGCTGAAGATGCTGGAGGCGCTGCGGTTCTCGAGCGTACCCATGCCTGCGTTCCAAGCATAGCCGAACAAGAATTGGCCCGGTCCATCCGCCAAACAGCGGGGGATCGGGCTTCTATATGAAAATACAAGAAGAGGAGCTTGATTATGACCGGATTATCACTCCAAGATGCCGCCGCTAAAGTGATGGTCGCTTTGGACAAGCCCGACGCCGAAGGCGCTCTGCGGCTTGCCTCGCAATTGGAAGGCACCGGCTGCTGGATGAAAGTCGGTTTGGAGCTGTATTATGCCGCCGGACCGTCGGTTGTACGGGAGTTGAAATCCCGCGGATTTAAGGTGTTTCTGGACGTCAAGATGCACGACATCCCGAACACCGTTCGCGGCGGAGCCCGGAGTATTACGAGGTTAGGAGTCAATTTATTTAACGTCCATGCAGCCGGTGGGATTGCCATGATGAAAGCTGCAACGGAGGGCGTAGCCGAAGCGATGGCGGCGGGAGCTGCGGATAACGCTCCTCTGATTATTGCGGTCACTCAGTTGACGAGCACGAACCGGATCGTCCTGAACGGGGAGATCGGTATTCCCGGGTCGATTGAGGAAGCGGTCGTCCGTTATGCCGTGCTGGCCAGAGATGCCGGTCTGAACGGCGTCGTCGCCTCTCCGCTGGAAGTCGCTGCGATCAAAGCCGCCTGCGGATCCGATTTTCTGACTGTGACGCCGGGGATCCGTCCCCGCGGCGCGGACGCCGGAGACCAGTCGCGGATTACGACGCCGCGGGAAGCCGTGGACGGCGGCACCGACTACCTCGTGATCGGACGCCCCATTACGGAAGCGGCGGATCCGAGTAAAGCGTTCCATAACCTATTGAAGGAGATGAGCGGATCATGACTACGAATTCTGTGAACCTCGAACAACTGCCGGGTGAAATCGCCGGGCATTTGCTGGACATCGGCGCCGTTTCCCTGCGGCCGCACGAACCGTTCACCTGGACATCCGGCATCAAGTCGCCGATCTACTGCGACAATCGGCTGACGATGAGTTACCCGGCCATTCGGGATATGATTGCGGAAGGATTCGCCGCGATCATTCGCCGGCAGTTTCCGGAATGTGAAGCGGTGGCCGGTATTGCAACCGGAGGCATTCCTCACGCAGCCTGGGTGGCGCACAAGCTCGGAATTCCGATGCTGTATGTGAGAGACAAGGCCAAAGGGCACGGTAAAACGAACCAAATTGAAGGGCATTTCAAACCGGGCCAAAAAGTCGTAATGATCGAGGATCTGATTTCCACGGGAGGAAGTTCTCTCAAGGCGGCCGTTGCGGTTCGGGAGGCGGGCTGCTCCGTGCAGGGGGTCATCGCGATTTTCACCTACCAATTCGCTCATGCAGAGCTAGCATTCGAAGCAGAGAAGATCCCGCTGTACACATTGTCCGACTATACGGCGCTCATCCAGAGGGCGCTTAGTCAAGGCATGATTCGTGAGCAGGACGTAGAGCTGCTGCAATCCTGGCGCAACGATCCGCAATCCTTCGGCTTATAGGATTTTCTCCAGTTCGATTTTGCCGAATTATTGAAACTTTTGTCGGTAGTTGCGCTCTGTAAGTCGATTTTACCCATTTGCAATTCCATTTTGGACCAGGCGCACCCTGGATCGACTCTCCAAGTGGGTTTTTTCGGACTGCAAATAAGATCCTTCCCTATGTTTGTCCGCAATTGGGTTACATCGAACTGCATGTCGAACTATAAACCTCTGTCCGTTTCACCCCACTTCCCTCCGTCTGCAGACCGATTTGGAAAACATGCCCTGGACCGTAGCCATCCCTGTGACTGCCCGGTTACAATGAAAATGGGTAAAAGATGGTAAAAAGGAGAGGGAATGATGTCCATTCTGGAAGTTCGAGGCTTGCGCAAAACGTATGGCCCGATAACCGCAGTCCATGACATCAGCTTTGAGGTGCAAGCGGGCGAAGTTTTTACGATCATTGGCCCCAACGGTGCAGGCAAAACGACGACGCTTGAAATGATCGAAGGGCTGCAGGAGCCGGATGCGGGGGCCATCACGTTCGACGGCCTCACTTGGGCCAAAGATGCGGAGCGAATCAAATTTCGAATCGGCGTGCAGCCGCAATCCAGCGCGATGTTCGACCTGCTGACGGTGGAGGAAAACTTGGACTTGTTCGCCACGTTTTATCCGAAGTCGAGAACGACGGCCGAAGTGCTGGAGATGATCAATCTGACCGAGCACAAGAAGAAACGGGTCAAAGCCCTGTCCGGCGGTCAAAAACAACGGCTTGCGATCGGACTCGGCATGATCAGCGATCCGGAGATTATTTTTCTGGACGAACCGACAACCGGTCTTGACCCGCAGGCGCGGCGCAATATCTGGGACATCATCCTGAAGCTCAAAACGATGGGCAAAACCACCATTTTAACGACCCACTACATGGAGGAAGCCGAGAAGCTCAGTGACCGAGTCTGCATCGTAGACCAAGGGCGAGTGGTCTCATTGGATACGCCGGCCGCGTTGATCGAGCGTCTGACCAAGGAGCGGGAAGTCCGGCTTACTTTCCAGGACGGGGAAGAAGCGGCCATAGCGACGGAGCAGGTTGCCCAAAACCAACCGACCGTCGTAAGAACCGCACGAGAAGGCACCACGCTTCAACTATGGACGGTTCAGCCGGAAGAGACGTTGTACGGGGTGTTCGGATTCACCAAAGAGCGGGGATACCGCGTGGAACAGGTCTCGATTCGCGAGATGAGCCTCGAAGACGTGTTCATTGCCTTCACCGGCAAGGAATGGAGGGACTGACATGGTGAGCGGCGGCAAACAATTTCGCAAAATGTTCGGAGCCCACATCAAGATGATGTTCCGGGAGAAGCAGGTGTGGTTTTGGAATATCTTTTTTCCGATCATTCTGATGTCGATTTTCATGGTGATTTTCGGAAGTGGAGGCAGCAGCGACTTCAAGGCCAAGATCGCCGTCGTGAAGACGGTCCAAAGCCAGGATGTCGACCGGCTGCTCGCCCAGCTTCATCAGATACCGGTGTTCGAATGGAAGTCCGAGCAGCCCGTGCCTGCTGCGCAGGCGGACGCCTGGATCAGGGCCAAGGATATCGATGCGGCGATTCAGCTTCCCGGGAGTGGAGACGTCAAGACCATCCGGTTGATCGTCAACAAAGAAACACAATTTAATGCGACTTCCCAAGCGGTGTCCGGCGTTCTCAATCAATTCATCCAACAGGCCAATATGGCTGCGGCCGGTGTCCAGCCCGCTTTCCGCTTGGATACAAGCGCCATATCATCCGGAAGCCAAGACTTGAGCTATAAGGATTTTCTACTGACCGGAATGATCGCGTTTTCGCTGGCGCAGGGCGGACTCTTCGGCATGGTGGATTTGGTGGAAATGCGGCGTAAAGGGTTGATGAAAAGACTACGTATGACACCGATGCGGATGGGATTGTATGGATTGTCGAGCATGTTGGTGAGGTTTGTGCTTGGTGTGTTCCAAATCTTGTGCCTTGCCTTGATCGGCGTGCTTGGTTTTGGAGCTCATCTGCACATCCACATCCCGACGCTGATCGCCGCTTTCTTCATCGGCAGTTTGGCGTTTAACGCGATCGGATATCTCATTTCTTCATTCAGCAAATCACTGGAAGCTTATATGGGCGTAGCGAATATCGCCAGCTTCGTGATGATGTTCATTTCCGGTATCTTTTATCCGATCAACAACTTGCCCAATTGGCTGCTTGCGGTGAGCCATGCGCTTCCGTTGACTTACTTCGTCGAAGGGCTGCGGGACGGCATGGTTTACGGAAGCGGGATGGCGACCGCGGACTTCTGGCTTGGTGTGGCGGTACTTGCCGCATGGGGAACTGTCGCTTATCTGCTCGGTTCCATCCTGTATCGCAGAAGCAAAATGACGTCTTCCTAAAGGGGTTGCCAATCACACGTTCTGATGGTAATATGTAACATCAAACGGAAGGGTTTCTAGGGATCCGACCAGGCGCGTCAGCGCCTGAGGCGAACCGAGCGAAACCGGCGTGCGGACAACGCAGCGCCACACCGTAGGGATAAAAGACCTTCGGCAAGTTCCGCCTTCTACGGCGGTGCTTGGCGGAGGTCTTTTTTGCGTTACCGCGTCACAGAAAATGGGGGGATGAGATGAAGGCGCTGGAAACGAGAGCACTATCGAAAACATTCAGGGTCAAGCGGAAGCAAGCCGGTCTCGCCGGGAGTTTCCGGGCGCTGCTGAAGCCGGACTGGGAAGAAAAAGAAGCGGTTAGGGGCATCGATCTGGACGTGGAAGCCGGGGAGACGGTGGCCTTCTTGGGCCCGAACGGAGCAGGAAAATCCACAACGATCAAAATGTTGACGGGCATCATGCATCCGACATCCGGGAAAGCGACGGTACTGGGATTCGTTCCTTGGAAGGAAAGAAATTCACTTGCATACCGGATAGGAGCCGTGTTCGGCCAGAAGTCGCAGTTATGGTATCATCTGCCTCCCATCGACAGCTTTGATTTGATCAGTCGCATTTATGAACTGAACCGAGGCGATTACTTGGCCAGAAGGAAGGATTTGGTCGACCGTTTCGAGCTTGGCCCGTACTTGAACACGCCGGTTCGCAAACTTTCCCTGGGTGAGCGGATGCGATGCGAAGTCGCCGCCTGCATGCTCCACCGGCCGCAGCTTCTGTTTTTCGACGAGCCCACGATCGGGCTGGATGCGGTGGTCAAGCAGCGAATTCGGGAACTGATCCGGGATCGCAACAAGACAGAAGGAACGACGGTGTTCCTTACTTCGCACGATGCCGGGGATGTCGAACAATTGTGCACCCGGGCGGTAGTCATCCACCATGGCGGCATTCTTCTGGATGAGCCGGTGGAGAAATTGAAACGGGAAGTGCTGAGCCGCAAAACCGTATGGCTGACACTGCCGGAAGGCTCGGAAAATTTGGACCTCGGTGAACTGGACGGTGCTGTAGTGGCGGAACGGGAAGGCCGGCGATACCGGATCGCCGTCGATCTGAAACGTACCGGCATCGAACAGGTGCTGAGCCTGCTGATCGGCCGGATCCGGATCGATGACGTCTCGGTCGAGGACCCGCCGCTGGAGGAAATCATCCAGCATCTATACGGCATGCGTAGTAAGGGGGAGGAGGTGAGCCTATGAGCGGCACAACGATGCGGTGGAAGGCAATCGCCTGGAAAACGGGAGCGGTCGCCAGAATCACGATGCGGCAGCAGTTCGCGTACAAAACCGACTTCGTGCTCCGGTCCACCTTTCTGCTGCTCATCCTGTTCGTTTTCGCACAGTTGTGGAGCGCTGCGTACGAGGGGGATCCGGCGCGGGTGATTTCCGGATTTACGATGAAGCAAATCGTCTGGTATCTTGTGTTTACCGAAGCCCTAACCATGGCAGGACCTCCGCTATGCGCCAAAATCGAAGACGAGGTGAAAAACGGAGATATCGCCGTACGGCTGACTAGGCCATTCTCCTATTTGGGCTATCATTACGCCTCCTACCTTTCGGAAGCCTTGTTCCGTTTTGTCGTGCATTTGGCGGTCGGCAGTGTCATCGCTTGGCCATTCGTAGGAGCACCTTCGTTCGGAGCGGGTTGGCTGGGGTTATTATCACTTAGCGTAGGCGCATTAACGTTGGATTTTCTGCTCAAAGCGATTGTGGCCCTTTGTGCGTTCTGGGTGGAGGAGGTCCGGGGCATGGAATTTGTACTCCAAAAGCTTCAGTTCACGGTGGGCGGTATGCTGCTGCCGATCGATCTGATGCCTGAATGGCTTCAGCGGGTTTGTGCGTGGCTTCCGTTTCAGGCGGTTCTGTATTTTCCGGCGAGGACCGCGGTCCATTATGATGGGGCAAAGTTGGTGATCCAGTTGGGCATCCAGACGGGTTGGATCGCGCTGCTCGGTTTGCTGGTGGCTGTACTGTACCGGAGAGGAGTGAAGAAGCTTCATGTCAACGGCGGGTAAAGTGGGGTCGGTTTTGCGGTTTTTACTGACTTGTTGGAAAGTGAATGTGGCGTCGGCACTGGAATACCGACTGAGCTTCTTTCTCCTTGCCGGAATGATGTTTATTAACAATTTCATGTGGCTGTTTTTTTGGACCTTGTTTTTTCACCGTTTTCCGGTCATCCACGGCTGGAGGTTAGAGGATGTGATGATGCTCTGGGCTGTCGGAGCCGGAGGTTTCGGCTGGGCTAACGTGCTGTTCGGGAATTTCCACCGGATCGCCAGCGTCGTGTCTTCGGGCCAATTGGACGTTTACTTATCGCAGCCGAAGCCGGTGTTGCTCAATGTTTTGGCCAGCCGGATGTCGGTGACCGCCGCGGGCGATT
>JAQBPQ010000063.1 GCA_028287445.1 Cohnella sp. | reverse complement strand
ACCTGGATTGCGTTTTAGCCGGCGGCTCCAAGCATGACGGTTATGTAATGCGTGATGATATGATTCTTGCAGTAATCCTTATACGGCATAAGCTCGCCCGGGCGGCTTTCGTTTCTTCCTAAGGTGTGGTTACTCTCCAAGCGAAACACCATCCCTGAACCGATGCCCCCTGTTGCGATTAATCGGGAGTAACGGTAACCGTGATCGTCAGCAGGCTGAAAATAGGCGTTGACTAGATTCATACAGCGGCTTCATTCCGTGCACGGAGTTTATCCTTCGCTAATTTCACCAATCCCTCAACCTGCATGTGAAAACGGGTTTCTCCCTCCATCGCTGTCGCTTCGTCATAGGGCATGACACCGCCGAGGCCCAATTGCTCCCGCTCGTGCCCCTTATTGGCATCCATTTTCACACGATCGGGATTCAGGAACAGCATCATACTCGTCTCAATTCCGGCTGCATGGTCGCTGGCGCGGCGGGGATTTCCTTGCCCGATCAGCGAGTAATCCATAGCAAAGCATACGGGTTCTCCGCCTTCCGCCGTTTTGCAAATATAACAAACTTCGTCCATCAGATTTTGCTGGATGGGAGGATTATGGCCGGATACCATGACGATCAGCTTGAATCCTCTGTTTAAGTAATTTTGGCAGGCGTTGACCAAAAATTTGGACAATAGAGCGTTGTCGATTCCGTAATAGGAACCGGGCAGCTGAAATCCGGCTGTGGCGTCCATGCCGTGACCGATGCCGAAGCCGGTATCCCAGTAAGCGTCCGCAGCGAAATGGATGGCCGGCATGACAACCCCTCCGGTCAACTGAGCCGCTTTGATGCATAGTTGTTCGGCCTTGATGGAATCCACGCCGATCGGGTTATGTCTGCCATGCCACTCCAGCGTCCCGAGAGGCTGATAGGCAACGGGAAATATCTCTTGAATGGCCATGATTTCGCCTGGTCGCAAATATAAAGCTCTCACTTCCTCAGGAATAGGTTCCAGAGGCACTTCGTGCGATACTTTGCCGGCTTCATAGTATTTTCTCAAATGGATTTACCTCCTGAGGGTGATCAAATTTATTATTTCGGATGCTTCAAACATTGACCCCGTTAAACTCCCAATCCGGATTTTCCGAGATGGGATGACGAGCCGTGTCTAACGTTGCGGTAATGAGCACGTCGGTGTGGTTCTGCAGTAGGGTCATCGGGTACTCTACGACTTCTTCCGAAAATAAGGCAACCCTAAGCGCCGTCTGCTTCCATGCGCCGGTATCGCTGTATATTCTCACTTTTTTAGCGGACAAGCATTCTTTCATCCCCAGCGTTATCGACATGGGAGGAACAAATTGATAGGCCGCGCCATACGTTCGGTGCGCGAGAGCGATTATCGTATCCAAATTGTTGTCTTGTATGCGAATCTCGGAATTTCTCAACTGTTCCACCGTGATTAAGCTGAACGGGTGCCTCCGCGCCTGATTATAGGCGAGATGTCCGTCCTGCCCCCAACCGCCTAAAGTGAGGTCAAGCGGCGATGCCGCGATCCGTTCTTTGATTTCCTGTACATTAGAAGGTTCCGGGAAATACCGCTGTTCCGAAGGAACAGTAAGCTCGGAACGGATTCCGCCGTAAAAGTACTTCTCCATAAAGGTTCGGAAATTATACGGGTCGTTGCGGGCGAGCAGCTTGCCTTCCCAATCCAGGCATTCGTCCATGTGAAATACGGTCATATTTTGCAAAGAGATGTTCTCGTCATTCACGATATTGACAAAAGGTTCGTACCACGCTTTCGGCCCGCATGGAACGATGGCCCGGAAAATGCGCCCTTCCACGTTGGCCCGACGTATTTCATCGGCAAATTCCCTTGCCATCGCCGCACCCATCTCAGCAGAATCTTGCACGATGCGAAAAGGAATTTTGCGACCGGGATGATCCGCCAACTCTGCCGCGGGTATTTTGCACCATTCGTACAAGGTCTTTGTATCTATCGGGCACATCAGCATTCTCCTTTGCGTCGTTCGGTGGAATGGCTATTTTCATAAATGCTGCATACTTACTAGCCTTCCTGTTTCCGATGATTGATAGACCGCCTCAATGAACTGAACCGCCCGATGTCCGTCAACACCTGTCACACAAGGCTTAGTCCCCGTTTCAAGCGCTTGTATGACGTCAATGAATTGTTTTTTATGATAAATATGCGTAATGCTTTTCGGATCGGACACGCCCCCGCCGGATGCGGTGGGGGTATAACTCGGAAAATCCATGTCGGGCACGCTCCAGTGAAT
The DNA here is from genome assembly GCA_028287445.1 of Cohnella sp. GTDB lineage: Bacteria > Bacillota > Bacilli > Paenibacillales > Paenibacillaceae > Cohnella. The sequence continues at coordinate 879 of JAQBPQ010000063.1, read as the reverse complement.
GATTTTCACACCTTCGATTTTAATGGTTCCAAACTCGCCGTATAGATTGATTGTCGGTAAAAATCCGGGTTTCGTACTGGTTGATGCCATTAATGTGCCATAGGCTCCGTTCTTGAACTGAATAAGCGCCAACCCGAGGTCTTCGGCTTCCATACGATGCGTTTGCGTTGCTGTTTTGGCAAATACGTGGTCGACTTCGCCGGCCAGCCACAGCATGGTGTCAATGGAATGTATGCCTTGGTTCATGAGCGCTCCGCCATCCTGCGAGATCGTGCCTCGCCATTCCGCAGAGTCATAATAATCCTGAGTCCGATAGTACGGACTTGTCACTTCCACAAAAAGAAGTTTCCCGAGCCCGCCGGTTTCTATGACCTGTTTGACGATTTGATAATGTTCTTCGAACCGGCGCTGCGAGATGACGGATAATATCAGGCCTTGGTCTTCGGACAATCGGATCAATTTCGTTGCTTGTGTTCCGGTCATCGCCATCGGCTTTTCGATGATCAAATGCTTGCCGGCATTTAATACGTCAAGGCCGATTGCCGCATGAGAACCGCTGGAGGTTGCCACGATGACAATATCAACTTGGGGATGGGCAAGCAGGTCATGATAGTTTGTCATCCAACCGCATTGTTCTTTTTCCGCTGCCGCTGCCGCTCTCGCCTTCTCTTCCCGGCGGCTGGATACGGCCACGAGTTTCGCGTTATCGATCTCATGCAGAGCTCGAATGTGAATATCGGCGATCGTGCCGCAGCCGATGATGGCAAAACCCCAAGTTTTCATATATAGACCCTCCAAATCTCACGCTTGATAAACCAGCCGCCCATTCTTATAGGTTTCTTTTATGGATAAACCCGCGCCATTCGGTTGGATGATCAC
>JAQBPQ010000028.1 GCA_028287445.1 Cohnella sp. | reverse complement strand
GCATCTTGCACTTGACGGCGGCGGCGACGGGCTTGAGCCGTACCGCCGCATGGCGGAGCAGATGCGGCTGCTGCCCAAGCTGCCCCGGCTCGTCGCGTTCGAGGTCGGCGCGGGACAAGCTGACGACGTTGCTTCGCTGCTGAGAGCTGCGGCCGATTGGGACGATGTGACCTTCATCGTCGATTATGCCGGCATCAAGCGGCATGTGCTGGCGGTATCTATTCAAACTGAGGATTAGATTTAATGATGGCACAATTCGATAGGTTTATAGAGTTGCCAAACGGACATACTGATGGCTAAGACGTTCCGGAACGCATAGCAGGGCACCGACGGGTGCCCCCTCTTAAGGAGAGAATTCTATGCGCCGTCTCGGCCATCGTATGTTTTCTTTTATTCCCGCCATGATCTCACCTTTTTATTCCTTCGCCTCTACCGCCAAAATCGCACTTGCCATGCTTGTGCTGACAACCGGCTTATTCGCGGCTCCCGGAGCAGGATCCGGGGACGCCGCCCAGATCGTTGCGTCGATTCCCAAGGACGCCATCCGTATCCGGATTATCGCGAACTCCGACTCTACCTTCGATCAAAAAGTGAAGGCGGATGTGCGGGATCATGTCGCAGACGTCATCCGCTCTTGGGGAGCGATGCCAAGCACACATGATGAGGCCCGCGCCTTGATCCAGTTACATTTATCTGAAATTACCGCCACTGCGAAAAGCTCCTTACAACAGTGGGGAGTGTCCTACACCGCCGTGACGGAACTGGCCGAAGTGCCGTTTCCCGACAAAGTTTTCGACGGACGCACCTATTCCGCAGGGAACTATGAGGCGCTTCGGATTACATTGGGTGGGGGACAAGGTGCGAATTGGTGGTGTGTGCTGTTTCCCCCGCTGTGCCTAACGGCGGCCACGAAGGCCGATGACAAGCCCCGGAAGCAGAATTCCATCGCGTCAACGTCTAAGGAAGCGCAAGTGAAACCGGTCAAAGGCATGATCAAGACTTCAGGCAGCATGCAAACGGCCGGACCGATCCAGGCAGCAGACGAGGGAAGGCCGGAAGCCCGCTCTTTCGTATGGGAGATGCTGAAAGGGCTGGCGAATTTCTTCAAATCGTTGTTTTCCTGATCGACGGGAATAGCCCTACATACGGTACTGTAAATGAAATGTGATATAATTGTACGAGACACAATCGCTTTTTGAGGATGAGTATTGTGATTATGAAGGAAACCCATTACTGGCCGGCAACCGAATCGGAAGCCGGCCTGAACGAAGCCGCCGCGGCCCTGGCCGCCGGCGGCGTTATTGCATTCCCGACGGAGACGGTTTATGGACTTGGCGGAGATGCGAGAAGCTCCGCTGCGGTGCAGTCCATTTTCAAGGCCAAAGGACGTCCGTCCGACAACCCGCTCATCGTTCATCTGGCAGGACCTGAGGCGCTGGGGGTGTTGGTAGAACGGGTAAATGAAATCGAGCGGACACTCATCGCCAATTTCTGGCCGGGACCGCTGACGCTCGTATTGCCGGTTCGCCCAGGCGCCGTGTCACCGTTGGTAACGGCGGGGCTGGACACGGTAGCGGTGCGAGTCCCTGCGCATGATATGGCCAGAAGGCTGATCGCCATGTCCGGTTGTCCGGTCGCCGCCCCCAGTGCCAACCTCTCCGGTAGGCCGAGTCCCACCGAAGCCCACCATGTGATGGAGGACTTGGACGGTCGGATCGACGGGGTACTGGATGGAGGGCCGACCGGAGTCGGACTGGAGTCTACGGTGGTGCGGGTTCTGGATGGGTCCGTCCATATCCTCCGGCCGGGAGGCGTCACTCTGGAGCAACTGCAGCAAGCTCTGGGTCCGAACGTTCCCATAACAGAACAGCATACAATATCAACCGATGCAGTTGGTCAAGCGGAAACCCCGCGCTCCCCCGGCGTCAAATATACGCATTATGCCCCGCGAGGCGACATGCTTCTCGTTACCGGCGGAAACTCTGAGCGCCTGATATCCGCCGCGCAGCACGCGGCCGAGGAAGCCCGACGACAAGGCAGGCGTGTAGGTGTACTGACACCAGCCGAGCATGCCGACCGCTATCGCAATATCACGCACGACATCATCGTGTGCGGTTCGATCCACGCGCCGGAAACCGCTGCGCACGCGCTGTACGCGGCGCTGCGAGAGTGTGATGAACGCGGTCTCGACTATATTGTCGCGGAAGGTTATCCCGAGACGGGGATCGGTGCCGCGCTCATGAATCGCCTGCGTAAAGCCGCCGGAGGCCATGAGTTGACGGTCTAACCCGGCCCTTCACTTGTCCGCCCATCCGGTCATGTTCCCCTTCTTGTCCGCATATGCTCAGAAAAGAGCGAAGGCGGAATCGCGATCGTCGCAGCGTTCTTTTGGGTGCCTGCGTTCGGGTCGTTTCGGGAGGGAAAACTATGTTCGAGTTGTCCGCGTCCGCCGGGCACATGATCGCCGTGCTGCTCATGTCTGTCGCTTTGGGCATGGACGCGTTTTCACTCGGAGTGGGCATCGGATTAAAGGGAGTCAGGCTCCGGGATATTTTGAAACTCAGCTCGGTTATCGCCCTTTTCCATGTTCTGATGCCGCTGGCCGGTATGGTGACGGGACACTACGTAAGCACATTGCTCGGCGGTGTCGCCACATCGGTTGCAGGCGCGTTGCTGCTGCTGCTCGGGAGCCACATGGTGTACAGCTCAATGCGTGGCGAACAGACGAATTCGATCGACCATCGGACGGGCTGGGGAATCATCGTTTTTTCGCTCAGCGTAAGCATCGATTCTTTTTCCGTCGGGGTTTCGCTTGGGATGTTTTCGGCGAATCTGCTGTTCACGGTGCTGATGTTCGGCTTTTTCGGAGGTCTGATGAGCGTGCTGGGTCTGCTGCTGGGACGCAAGGTGAGCCGGTCGCTGGGCGGGTACGGAGAAGCGTTGGGAGGAGTCATCTTGCTCGCTTTCGGACTCCTGTTTCTTTTTTGAATTCATGATCATTATTGATCCGCTAAAAAGGAGGGGAGAGTCATGCGCCATATTTTGCTCGTGTGCTCGGGAAACACTTGCCGAAGCCCAATGGCGGAGGCCATGCTGGTCGATTTGGCCCGCAAGGTGGGCAAACCGCTCGAAGTCCGTTCCGCCGGTGTGGCCGCGATGGACGGATACCCGGTATCTCCTCATGCGGTGGAAACGCTTCGCAGACGAAATTTGCCGGTTCCCGGTCCTTCCCGGACCCTGACCGGCAAAGAGATCCTTTGGGCCGATGTGATTCTGACCATGACCGGTTCGCATAAGCAAGCCATTGTGCAGAGACATCCCCAGGCCGCCGGAAAAACGTTTACCTTAAAAGAATTAGCGCTGCAGGGAGAACCTGCAATGGACGCCGTGGCGGAGGCCGAAAGGCTGTATTCGGAGTGGCAGCTGCGACAGTCGATGGGACAAACCCTGGACGATGGCGACCGCGATAAATTGTACGAGCTTCAACGGGAACTGCCGGATTTTGATATCAGTGACCCGTTCGGAGGTCCTCTGGCCGTATATGAAACCTGTGCCGAAGAAATCGCTGCAGCCCTCCGAATGGTCGTGGACAAATTGGACCAGGACGAACCGGATCCGCGGGAAACGCATTGATTTTTGCCATGGTGTGCGCTATTATGGGGTTACAACTTAAAGTTCCGATGTGACTGGCGACGCGAAGTGGGTGGAACCACGGTGGAGCATCGGAATGTCGGCCGGTCGCCTGGGCAAAGAGCAGCGCGCTTTCGAGCGCGTTCGCTCTTTTTTGTCTTTTTCAGGTCTGAGAAAACGAGAGGGGGCCTTTTTTTGCCGGATATGGCGCGAGGATCGGTTTCTCCGAACTGTTGAGCCGCAGGCAATTCAGGTATAATACCAGATGGAGCAGCTTTACGGTCGGACTTCTAGGGAGGCTTTATCCATGAAAATAGCGATCGGAGCGGATCACGCCGGCTACCGGTTGAAGGACGTCATCGTTCCTTTACTTAAACAACAAGGTCACGAGGTGATGGATGTCGGCTGCGATTGTGCGGATTCGGTGGATTATCCCGATTATGCCATCCCGGTATGCGGCATGGTGGTGAACGGTGAAGTCGACAGAGGAATCCTGATTTGCGGCACGGGGATCGGCATGTCCATCGCAGCCAACAAGACGCCGGGCATCCGGTGCGCACTTGTGCACGATCTGTTCTCGGCCAAGGCAACCCGGGAGCACAACGACACGAACGTATTGGCCATGGGCGAGCGGGTGATCGGTCCCGGCGTGGCTGAGGAAATCGTCAAGGTGTGGCTGGAAACGCCATTCTCGCAAGGTGAACGCCACCGCAACCGTATACGTAAAGTAACGGAGATGGAGGAGAACTCTTTGCATCCCTGATGCGCTGACAAAGTGACGCTTTGCGTCACGTTCAGCCAGCATAGTACGTCCGATGAAGCGGCGTCTACGCCGCGTTCGGACCGGATACAGAGCGGGCTGACAAAGTGACGCTTTGCGTCACGTTTAACCGGAATAGGAGGTGTCGCGCATGATGACGGAATCGCTGCAAATCGCCGACTTGGTGGAGAATGCGCTAGACGAATTGATCAAGGCCGGAAACGTGCATCCCGGTGGGCTGGTCGTCATTGGCGTAAGTACGAGTGAAGTGCAGGGCCATCACATCGGCACTTCCGGAGCGGAGCCGGTGGCCGCGCAAATCCATGAAGGCGTAAGCCGTGTTCAAGATCGGGCGGGGTTTCACGCCTTATGGCAGTGCTGCGAGCATCTGAACCGGGCGTTGGTGACGGAACGTGCCGTCGCGGAGAAGTTCGGTTGGACCGTCGTATCCGCGGTTCCCGTTGTCAAAGCAGGCGGATCGATGGCATCCTATGCCTACCGCCGAATGGCGGAACCGTGCCTGGTTGAGAGCGTTCAGGCACATGCTGGGTTGGACATCGGAGAAACACTCATCGGCATGCATCTTCGCGCGGTAGCCGTTCCTTTTCGGCCCCAGGTGCGCTGGATCGGCGAAGCCCGGTTAACGGCCGCTTACAGCCGGCCGAAATTGATCGGCGGAGCGCGGGCCGTATACGAGTTGCCTCCGGAGAACCCATCTTCCGACACTTGCGAGTAAATATTTATCCATATCGATAAAATTCTGGAGGTCATCCCATACCATGGAACAATTGCGTAAGCAGGATCCCGAAATCGTGAAGGCATTAAACCTGGAACTTGGCCGTCAGCGCGACAACATCGAACTGATCGCGTCCGAGAACATTGTCAGCGAAGCTGTACTGCAAGCGATGGGTACGGTGCTCACGAACAAATACGCCGAAGGTTACCCGGGCAAGCGCTACTATGGCGGATGCGAATACGTCGACATCGCCGAAAATATCGCGCGCGACCGCCTCAAGCAACTGTTCGGCGCCGAGCATGCCAACGTGCAGCCGCACTCCGGTGCGCAAGCGAACCTAGCCGTATACTTGGCCGCATTGCAAACCGGCGACACCGTACTGGGGATGAACTTGGCGCACGGCGGCCATCTCACCCACGGCAGCCCGGTCAACGCATCCGGCCTGCTCTATAATTTCGTCGCTTACGGCGTCAATGAGCAGACGTTCACGATTGACTATGACGAAGTCCGCAAAGCCGCATTCAAAAGCCGTCCGCGCCTGATCGTGGCCGGAGCGAGCGCTTATCCGCGCACGATCGATTTCGCCGCGTTCGGCCAAATCGCACAAGACGTAGGCGCGCTGTTCATGGTCGACATGGCCCACATTGCAGGCCTCGTGGCTGCGGGCGAACACCCTAGTCCGGTGCCGCACGCACATTTCGTTACGTCGACAACGCACAAAACACTGCGCGGGCCCCGCGGCGGCTTTATCCTGACCCGCCAGCCATGGGCGCAAGCCGTTGACAAAGCGATATTCCCGGGCACCCAAGGCGGGCCACTGATGCACATTATCGCCGCCAAAGCGGTTGCGTTCGGCGAAGCGTTGCAGCCTTCTTTTAAAGAATATTCCCGCAATATCGTCACCAACGCCAAAGCCTTGGCCGACGCGCTTCTCGCGGAAGGGTTGAACCTTATTTCAGGTGGCACCGACAACCACATGATGCTGATCGACACCCGCAACCTGAACATCACCGGCAAAGACGCCGAGCACGTGCTCGATTCCGTTGCCATTACGGTGAACAAGAACGCGATTCCGTTCGACCCGACCAGCCCGTTCATCACCAGCGGCATCCGTGTCGGTACGCCGGCCGTCACTTCCCGCGGCATGGGCGTCGAAGCGATGAAGACGATTGCCCAGGTCATCGGTATGACGCTCAAAAACCCGAAAGACGAAGCTACTTTGCAAAAAGCACGGAAAATGGTGCGTGATCTGACAGCCCAGCATCCGCTGTATCCGGGATTGCAATATTGATCCATACACCAAATGGACGAGATACAGGCTGCCGGAATCTAAGTTAGGTCGAAGCCTGTTTCTAGAACGGTCAACGGCGTTTGACAACAAACCGAAGCCTACATTAAAAACCCCCCGCTTAGCCTTGATGGTTGCGGGGGGTTTGTCTGTCTCATGCCGTCGTCTCTTGCTTGATCGGGCACGATCGCATGAAGGTGGCTACTGCCATATCGCCGAATGAACACACCTTAATATCCATTGTCACTCAACCATTGCAGCAGACCAATGGGAGAAACGCATCCTGGTCGGCAGTATTCTTGAATATAACAGTTTACAAGCGGACAACACGTGCGATATTCTCTTCTTAACAAATAATTCCATAAAATGTTATACAAAAAAATAGTGAGGTCGAAGAATATGGAAGCAGTTATTGTAGACAAGCAAGCCATGAAATTAATCGGATTAGCCACAAACGTAACGCTTTATGATGTGCAACAGAACAAGATCACCATTAAATTGGCGTCAAATTTTCTAGAACGAAGACCAGAGGTTAAAAACTGTATTCATGAAAGAGAAGTATTCGGGATTTCAACGGATCCTGAGGATTATAATCCAGAGACTGACCCATTCGAATTCTTCATTGGTGTTGAAGTTTCCTCTGATGAGAACATGCCAGAAGGAATGGTATTCAGAGAGATTCCGGCGAATACATATGCATTATTTACATTCAAGGGTCCAGCCGAAAATGCCGGTGCTGTGCATGCTTATTTATACTCAACATGGTTAAAGCAAAGTGGATATGAGCTTTCTGGTCTTTATAATATCGAAATCTATGATGAAAGAAATCATGGTCCTGAGTCTGATGAATCAATTACGGATATTTGCTTTCCTGTTCGAAAGAAATAAAAGTTTCACTAACGGAAAATCAACAGAGGGAATTCTGCCGACAGTAAATGATCGGAGCCTTCTACGAGGAGAGTGGATCTTGCTCACATCGCTTGAACACATGCAAATTCCAGTGCGTCATATGGACCGGGCCATCTCATGGTACACCGAACAGTTGGGGTTTCAATTGAGCAGCCGCGATGGCGACCGTATCGCTTTCCTCACCTTGCCGGAAGGGCCGCTCCTGATGTTATGGCAAACCATTGACGATTCGACGTATGCGCACTTTACGGTGAATGGGACAGATTTCCCGGTGTTGTTATACCGAACGATCCGGATTCACGAGCTCCATGAACGGTTGACAAAACTCAATACCCCGATACAACTGTATCAGGATGACGGATTCGCCTGGGTGCTCAAATTTTATGATCCAGAGGGGAATTTATGGAGTGTCCTTCAATTTAACCCGTCTTCTGACAAGGACGACAAGAGAGAAGTAACATAAGATGAAAACCATCATTTTCGGAGCAAGTGGGTAAAGCACTAATCAAATTTTTATCAACCCGTAACCATGATGTATATGGTACTTATAATCCGATGAGTGATATCAAGCACCTGCGCGATTCTTTATATGAACGTCAGTGAATTCGTTATCTCCTATAAAACTCCTTTAGTAATATCAAGGCCGATCCTTTTGATCGCAGCGAGGTGGAAGCGTCCGTCGCCGTTCGGTTACTATCATATAGGAAGCTTATTCCATCGTCTGATACGATAAAGCAGCTGCTACACTAATTGTCCGGGCCGCTCTTATGTTGAAGGGCGGTCTTTTTTATGGGATTTGTTAAAATACACAGGCGGGAGCGCCTTAAAAAATCAATTCCCAGCCAACTGCAGTGCCGCCGCTGTCAAGAAGAACGCAAAAGCCAAGATCGCCACCGAGGAACGAACCACATCTAACCGCTCCCACCGGATGACTAACTGCTTCCAATTGCTTGGTGGCGCATCGGGCCGCCAGGCGAGCGCGCCCTTGTTAATAGGGACGGTGCCGATGATCGTGGTCAAGATGAAGATGAGCAAGGCGAGCACTCCCGCGCACCGGAAGCCGAAGCCGGGTCCGGAGCCATTCAGAATTAGTACGGCAACCCCTGACACGGCCGTCGGTAGAAACATGGCGGGCACCAGCACACGTAGTCTCAGTATTAGTGCTTGACGAACTCGAATCTGTGACTGTTCGTCCAGATTAGCCAGGGACACATGCACTCCGTAGCGAACCACGAACTCTTCGCCAGCCAGGATGCCAGTGAGAAACAAACTAACGAACTCAATAATGATATGATACATAAGGGATGCCCTCCTACTGGTAGTTGTCGTGGGGCGTGGATAAGCGGATGTCCCGTCTTGTGAAATATTCCGGGCGGTCTCTGCTTGCTGGCCGTGTCCGAGACGTTGCAAAGCAATGGCGTAATGCTATCTAAAGGAATGACTTTAATTGCCGGCCGATAAGACAGGCCGCGCTGAAAGCGATATCGACATCGTAGTTAATCCCGCCGTAGTTGAAGTACTGTGCTTAATGTTAAAATACATTTATGAACTCACCATGACGGGTCAGTTGTAGGACATTGATGAAAGGAAGAACATCCATGAAAAATGTTGAAAAATACGCAAGAGGGTATTTTATGTCGCCGGAGACAAGTTTGAAATGGAGCCGGAAGGAATATATTACAGAAGCGCCGATTTGGTGCAGCGT
>JAQBPQ010000025.1 GCA_028287445.1 Cohnella sp. | reverse complement strand
ACCGACAGCTTCACGACTTTCGAAATCCATTATGGCTTGATCAATTTCGTTATACGGATCGGTATGGACAGCTGGCGGATTCTCCTTAGATGATTCCGGCGGCGCCGTATCTTTCGAGGGCGGAATGTCCTCCCGCTGAGTCGATGCCGTACTCTCGGGTTTTACATCCGGTTCTATGTCGATCTGTTCTTTGTTGGCGTTCTCATCGATTTGCCGGCGAACTGAGATATACGATTCGTCCGTACTCTCGGCGTGGATCATTTCAACGAAAGCGCTGCCGAAGTCTTTGGGAATCTTCTTGACGACGTTGTTCCGCATCTTTCGGATGAGCATCTGTTCCCGGCTGTGGTATTCCATCCAAGCTGGGCTGATGTACTGTTGGAGATCCGGATCGTCAAGAGCGCCGAGCCCAAGATTGCGAGCTTTTGTTAAAATCTCAGCCTTCTTGGCGTCGATCTTTTTCTTCTGATCTGCCGTTGCTTTAAAGCGGCTCTCAGCAATGCCGAATGTTTGATTCATAAGGGTGTTATTGATGTGGGCGACCAAGTTTTTAGAGACATCATCGCGCTCAGATATGAAGAATTGAATGCTGTCGTCATCGAAGATGATGGGATACACAATCCGCATGACATCGCCTTTTCCGGTTGGTGTCCATTTCGGTGGTGTCATTTCCAGACCGGTGTATGAAGGATATTCGAATGCATCACCATCGCGGACGACCCAATAGGGTCGAACTTGCTTGACGTTTCGTCCGAACCGAGAAAGGATTGCGTCATTTCCGTCGCCCTCGATGCCCATTTCGATTTGCTTTTTCCATTCGTCCACGTCTTTTCCTTCGACTTTTTTGACGATTTTGACGTTGCGGATCTGGAAGTAAACTTCCCGAGGGCTGGCAGCCGCGTTCAATCGAAGTGCGGCGACGTTCATTAGGGTTTGCGTCACATTGTTCTTGTCCAGTTGCTCGTCGCTCCACGAAATTCCCTTGGAGTCGAGCGTGGTGTTAATAGCCGAAATAGCGTTGATGACGCACTGACGAGCGTATTGGTCCATATTCACGCCATTTCCGATGAGCTGACGCTCGATCATTGGCGCGAATGTTTCAGTGATTTTTACAAGTCCGGTAGCAAAGTTGCTCATATATTGATCTCCCCCTAGCCCTCATGGGCCATTTGATCATTCGCGTGGCACGGTTTATCGGCACAATATGGATTTGTCTTTTCGTTCAAAAATGCCTTTCCGGTGCGGGGATGCCGGTCCCGGTAAAAAATCTTCCCCGGCTTCAATTCAGAAGCCGGGCGTTTGGTTCCGCAATACGCGCATTTTACAGTCTCACTCATGCGCTTACTGCCTCCTTCGCGGCTTCCACTTCGACGCGGAGTTTCTGATCTTTCTCGCTGACGATAAGCCTAATTTTCTGGCCAACTGTCGGGATCGGCTGAACTACGGACTCGGCATTGTCACAAAAGATCGGGACGGAAACGCCGTAGTGCTCTGACAGCGTGTTAATGATGTCGAGGCCGACGTTGATCCGAGCCGCGTTGTTGAGCCCTTCGCTGTAGGGGACGCCGCCGAACGTTGGATCACAGCACTCTTCCAGACCGCCGTTCACCTGCTGTTTGAAAAGCTTGAACCGGGCAAACTTGAACTTGCTGTTGATCTTATCTTCGAGTAAGGATACCTTCGTTCGAACGAATTCCTCGATTAGGAACAGTTCGTGCTCCAGTTGTTCGAATTCATCTGCCAGTGCCTTCTCCTGCAGTTCAAGATCGGCAATGCGCCGAAGTGTGTCGGAAGCAACTGAAAACTTGGCTAGGTCCTTCTCCAAACCGGACAATTCCGAACGAATACCGGTAATCTCGGCTCTCACAGCATCGACAGCTGACTGTGCAGATTCCTGCAGATTTGTAATATCCTGACGCACAGCGGCCGCTTCCTCGCGCTTCTGGATGCACGCCGGATTCGTTTCGAAATCTTGCATGGTTGCTTGCAGGGCCACTAGATCGCCGCTCACGGTTTTAAGCTCGTCTTGCTTAGCTAACAATCTGGCACGCAGGGCAGGTAATTGACCATCAAGTTGATTCTTCTCGGCAGTGAATCGATCGGCTTCCGACTTGGCCTGTTTCCCGAGCTTATTGATCTCATCAAGACGCTCGGATTTGTTAAGGTTGAAAGCGGCCAGTGCAGCATCATGAGCAGCCTGCAATCTGTGTTCCGGAAGAGCTTGTCCGCATGAAGGGCAGTTATCGTCGTGAGTGTGACTGAAGGATTCGCCATTCACCGTATGCCATTTCTCCCGCATGCGATCCGCCCGGCCGGTATATTCTTCGATTTGTTGCATGTAATCCCGCTGGCGACGTTCAGTGGATTCGATTTCGAATGTCAGGTTGTCAACTTCTCCCCGAACATTGGATTCTTCTCGACGCTTGGCCGCCACATTCCCAAGCGTTTCACCTTGAATTTGGTTCTTGAGCTGCTGGAGTTCTCCCTCGATTTCACGGAGGCGCTTTTCATGAACAGCGACTTGACCGCCGGATTGAATACGGGATATTTCCGCCTGCTTCTCGGCGATTTGGTCGTTCAGCGCGTTAATGTGAATTTTAATAGCCGATTCAATAAGGTTTTCAGTGTCTGGGATGCTGCGAGTCGCCTCGTCGATACGAACTGGTATCTTCTCCAGTTCCTCATTGATCGCGGAACGACGGGCGTCGATGATCTTGCGGTGGTTTTCAATGGAGCGATCGTTCAGGATAGCTGGAAGTTTGGCCAGCTCTTTGTTCCCGGCGATAACATCACCATCCGTGATGTCGCCGCAGACATCGAGCAGCACTTTGCGGCGTTTTGTCCAATGGAGTTGTTCAGAGAAATAAGAGGGGCTGGTAAGGAGTTTGAAAGTATCTTCATTTACGATCGAGCTGATAA
>JAQBPQ010000020.1 GCA_028287445.1 Cohnella sp. | reverse complement strand
GATCCGGTTCATCGAGACTCAATTCCAGCATGTTACCACTCCGCCCAAGTCTTTTTTACGAATATTTTACAGTTTGAACTTCATTTAATCAATATATTTGTAATGAATCAAATATGTCGTTTCTTTAAATATCAATAATGGCCTAGGCATAAAGTACGAATTCACGATTTTACATGATTCGCCTCTTCCTCTTACTCTCGTCTGATCTTTCTTGTTTAAATATCGGATGGAGTCGAAATTCATATGCAGCATGGGAGGAAGAGATCATTGAGAAAAGCAACAAAAAAGATCAGCAAGATGAAGCTGATCGCCCTGATTTCACTGGGTTCGTTACTGGCAGGTGCAGGCAGTGTTTATGCAACGATGGGGAATCCATTCGACACCGGCCAAGTCGGACGCCAATCCAACGGTTCCGTATTAACTCCCGTCAACCAGTTCGTGACGCCAGCCGGTAAGCAGGTAGAGTTCGGCGGAAATCCGATTTCCGTCAAAGTTCGACCGGACTGCCGAACTTCGGCAGTCTTGATTGGCCGAAACAATTATGGAGGAGACGGAATCAACATTGTCGATCTCAAAACCGGAAATTTGCAGCAAACGAATTTCTCGCTGCAACTGTCCCATATGTGGGGACTGGCTTATTCTCCTGACGGAAGTAAACTGTATGCAACGGGCTCTTCAGGTTCCACCGGCAAAATCGTCGTCATGTCAGTGGCAGAAGACGGCACTCTTTCACTGCAGAATACGATCGACCTACCAGCAGCCTCGGCGGGCGGCAATATCAACCCGCAAGACATCGCCTTAACATCGGACGGGAAGTCGCTTCTTGTCGCACTTAACCGGGATAACAGTTTGGGTGTCGTCGATCTTCAGAAGAATGAGCTCACCGCCCGCATCCCTGTCGGAAACTCTCCGACAAGCGTTATTGTCAACGACAACAAGGCATATGTCTCGAATGTAGGCGGTAAAACGGCAAGCTCAGCAGACTTTACGGTGGATTCTTCCGGAACGTCGATTGTCGCGCAGTCTACGGGAAGTTCGGCGTCGGGTACCGTTACGGCAATCGATCTTTCCAGCAATCAGGCCACCAAAACCATCCCAGTCGGTCTGCAGCCGGCGCGGATGACCGTGTCCGGTTCATACGTCTTCGTGGCCAACACAAACAGCGATACCGTATCCGTGATTGACAGCAAATCGGGCGACGTGGTGCAGACCATTAAGGTCGAACCTTATCCGAATGCGCCACTCGGTTCGGCGCCCAATGCTGTCGCGATGATCAATGATCACCAACTGGCGGTCAGCCTTGGACGCAATAATGCCCTGGCCGTCTATGATTGGAAGGGGCCAAACGTAACGCCTCATCTCACCGGACTTATTCCGACCGCTTGGTTCCCGGTCGATATTGCGACGGATTCGCAACATCGTTTGCTGGTCTCCAACGCAGACGGCGTCGGTTCGCTTGGTCCTGGCCGGAATTTAAACATTCAGGGAACGAGTGTGACCGGTCACTCCGCATATTCGCAGCAAGGCTCCTTGTCCATTATCCCGTTCCCCGGCACCAAAGAGCTGATTCAAGGGACGGAACAAGTGTACGCGAATAACGACTGGTTCCATATATTAGGGCGAAACGATAAGCCCCGTCAAAACGTAATACCGGCCGCAATGCCGGAGCGGATCGGAGAGCCGTCACCCATCAAACACATCTTTTACATCGTCAAAGAAAACCGCACCTATGATCAAGTTCACGGCGATATGGGCAAAGGAAACTCAGAGCCGGCCTTGACCCAGTTCGGTGGGGACGTCACGCCGAACTTCCACAAAATCGCCAATGAGTTCCCGCTGTTAGACAATTTCTACACTTCCGGGATTCAGTCGGCGAGCGGGCATCAATGGGTCATGCAGGCGACGAACAACGACTATGAGGACAAGGAAACGGACACAGGCAACGTTCGCAGCTATCCGGGCGGCGCAGGAGACTCTCTTGCGTACGCATCCACCGGCCATCTCTGGGACAATGCCTTGAAGCACAACATATCGACCGTCAACTTCGGAGAGGACACGACACAGTTCAGCGGTCCGGAGCCGTTCGGCACCTGGACGGACTGGTACAATGATTACCTCATCCTCTCGGGTCAAAAAGAAGGGAATCTACACGTGCCGATCGGACATTACGAGGCCAAGACCGATATTCCTTCGTTGACTCCGATCACCTATAAACCGTTCCCTACGTTCGATTCCGGGATCCCGGATCAGTATCGATTCGAAATTTTCAAAAGAAAATTCGAGGAGTATATGAAAAGCGACAGTTTGCCGCAGCTCGTTCAGATGTGGATCATGAATGACCATACGGCCGGCACTTCAACCGGATTCCCCACGCCTCAGGCGCAAGTAGCGGATAACGACTTGGCCGTCGGCAAAATCGTAGATCTCATCTCCCACAGCCCCTATTGGAAAGATTCGCTGATTGTTGTAACGGAAGATGATGCGCAAAACGGCGTCGACCACGTCGACGGTCATCGCGCTCCCGCTTACTTGATCAGTCCTTGGATCAAAAAAGGGGTAACGGACAGCCATTACTGGACCGTCATCAATATGGTCAGAAGCATTGAGCAGATTCTGGGACTTCCGCCGATGAATCAGAACGATGCGGCTGTTGCTCCTATGAGTGAGCTTTTCACCAACAAGCCGGACTTCACACCTTATGATTTTGTGCCGAACCGTATTCCGCTTGACATGCTAAACGGGCAGCCAGGTGCGAATGCCGCGGCCTTAAACATGACGGCGCAAGTGACACCGGAAACCAAAAGCCTCGCTAAAAGCTGGACGGAATGGTCCAACGAGAACATGCCGCTTTTCAGCGGCAAAAAAGCATCCCCGGACAAAGTGAATGCCAACATGTTGAATCATGTCACGTGGTATGCAACCAAAGGTTTCGACAAGCCGTATCCGGGTGAAAACAAAGTCCTTTCACCGGAGGAGGTTGCGAAGCAGCCGGAAAGCAAGTCATCGTCCAATGATTAAGAAGTAATTTCCGCATAACAAACGCAAAAAGAGTGGTGCAACAGGAATCTGTTGCGCCACTCTTTTTGTGTATCACGATACCAATTCCGCGGTCACGACCAGCCGCTGCTGATGCGTCCCCTTGGATTTGCTGTATAGGCCGGTGCAAGTGATCAGGTTCAAAAGCGGTTGATCGGAAGGCCCAAAGATTTCATTCAGGGGAGCTTTGTCATAAGGGTACGCCTTCGATCCGACAACCCGAAACACCTTTTCGTTGCCGTCCTGACCTTTTACGACGATTTTGTCGCCTTTTTTTAACTGCTTGAGCTTATAGAAGACCGCCGGGCCGGTTTTGGTGTCGACATGTCCGGCGATCACCGCGTGTCCCGATATGCCCGGCCGGTAACCGGGTTTGAACCATCCGACATCCTCTTCGGTTGTGGGGACGTCCATCGCGCCTTGCTTGGTCAGTCCAAGCGAAATCACTTTGGCGTCGACCCCGATGGCGGGGATAGCCAGCTCGGACGGAACGATACCGGTGTCGGTATTGGTGGACAGAGAATTGGGAGACGCATCTGCCCGCTCCGGCGAAGATGGGACCGGCCGCTCCACGGAGGGAAGAGGTACAGCTAGCGGTTCTTTCCCTCCCTGTCCGCAGCCGCCCAGAATCAGCGAGCATAGGACGGAGATCAGAAAGAGTCTGCGCATTTGGCTCAGTCCGTCCACTCACTCGCGCCGCCGCCGCCCGTACGCGGCATAGCGGCCGGGATGACACCGGTGTCTGTCGCGCCACCTACAGCCGTGCCGGATCCGGGGCTCGTCGTGCTGCCGGTTCCGGTTCCGCTGCCACTTGTACCGGTTCCCGGACTCGTCGTTCCACCGGTTCCGGCTCCAATGCCGTTACCCGGAGTGGTGGCGCCGCCCGTACCGTTGCCATTATCAGGAGCCGTACCCGCGAGGCTGTCTACCAATTGCAGCGGCAGGTTCGTCAGTTGAGCCGGTTTGAGATTCAGGATCTGCTGCTCCGTGACAACGGGAATGGTTACTTGCCCGTTGACATCCGGTTTCACCGAATCCAAGGCTTTTAAGTTCAAGTAAAGCCCGAGTTGGGTATCTTGCGTCATTTTTTTGCCGTATAGATTTTCCCAAGGAAGCTTAAATTCGACATCCACGTTATCGCCGTTCACGGCAAATGCTTTCACCAGCTTGTCCGCCTTCAGACAACCGTCACGGCTGCCGTGCACAACGGCCATGTCCGGCCAGGTCAAGGCGACGTAACCGTCCGTCATGTTTTTGCCGTCGCCTTCTTGTTGGTCCCCGTTGTAAAACAGCGACAATAAGGCCGCCTTATTGCTGTCTTTCCAAAGCTTGGCCGCTCCGTTCAGCTCGGCCAGTACATACAGGTTGCCGCTGTCCCACATCATCCGGAAGTTCCCGCCGAGCCCGGAGACAGGATCCTTGAAGTCGACTTTTTGCGCTTTATCCCAAGCTGCATCGACCAAGCCGTCTACCGTGATTTTCATATCCTTCACAGCGTTGGAATCCAAGATCACTTTCGAATCCGCCGAGGTTTTGCCGTCGGCATCGACCTTGCCTTTGACCTTGAGATTGCCACCGATGTTGAGGTTGCCGCCGGCCAAATGCTTGCCGTCCTTAAGTTTGAGATGCGCGTTGGTCGTTAAATGGAAACCGGTTGCAAAAGCGTTTACAGGCATTGCCAGCAGCAACGTGGTACCGAGTAACAAAGAAACCCACTTTTTCATACTCCATCCTCCTGCCCCACTGGGGGGAAATTTTATGTCTTTCTGCCATTTATTTCACCCACATTACAACACTTCAAACGAGCAATTGACCAAAATTTTCTATATTCGATGCAATAACACCCAACATACAGCGGCACAGCGGCACGAGAAAATAATAATTACGAAGCTCCGCGGACGAAAAAAACCGTCGAATCGCTTCGGCGGCGTTAAAGAACGGTAATTATTGTGGAGGGACCCGCTCCCGATCGGAAGGAAGGAAAACCGCCAACAGGCCGAATAGCGGAAGTCCGCTGCAGAACCACATGACATTGGTCAAATGGAATATGTCCGCCGCTTTGCCTAGCACTACAGCCCCAATGGCCCCCATACCGAATGCCAGGCCGGTCGTCAGTCCCGAAGCCATCCCGACTTTGGAAGGCATCAGATACTGGGCATACACGACGGTTACCGAGAAGCCCGATATAATGATGAAGCCGAGCAAGGTAATGACCGGATACACCCACATCAGCGGCAAATGCGGCAGAATAAGCGACAACGGCACGGCTCCGCAAATGGACAATAAGATTATATTTTTCATCCCGAAACGATCTGCCATGACCCCTCCGAAAAAGGTGCCGAGAACGCCCGCCGCTAAAAACAGGAACAGCGGAATTTGCGCCTGCTGCGTGGTCAGCCCGTAGTGTTCCTTCAAGTAAAATTGATAAAAACCGCTGATCGACGCATGGTACCACGATCGGGCGAACACAAGAAAAATCAGCATTCCCATGGCGAACTTGACCCGGGGATGACTGGCTTGTTCCGCCATAACGGAGACCCCCGTCCCCGAGGAGGTCCGGCGCTGCGCCCTCCAATCGTCCCAGGACGCAAGCTGCCGCTTGTACCAAGGTGCCAAGCCAAGCAGGACGGAGATCGCCACCGCCGCGAACAAGGTTCCCCAGACAGCCCCGATTTGACCGAGCGGTGCAAAAATATAAATCGTCATCAACGGAGCCATCGAACTGCCCGCATTACCGCCCACCTGATAGACCGATTGCGCGAATCCGCGCCGCCCGCCAGCCGCCAAATAGACGATCCTGGAACCTTCGGGATGGAAAATGGCCGAGCCGAGCCCGATAAAAACGACCGACAGCAGCACATACCAGAAGTTGGCCGCATACGCGATACCCAGCATGCCAATCAGGCTAAAACCCATGCCGGCAGGCAGCATGTACGGCGAGGAGCGCTTGTCGGAATACGAGCCCACGACGGGCTGGATGACGGATGACGTCATATTGAGGGCGAACAAAATCCAGCCGACCTGCGTGTAAGAGAGGTGCAGCGATTCTTCCAGAATGGTAAACATCGCAGGCACGACCGCCTGCATGGAATCATTCAGCATGTGTACGAGACTGACGGCCAGCAGCACAGGCAGCACCACCGTCGCAAACACAGCGGTCTTGCGGGAATTCGTCGAAGCCTGCAAAAGCGTTCTCTCCCTTATTCGAGGACGAAATCCGTTTTATCGTTGATAAAAACCCGCCTCAAGGAGGCGGGTCGGTACTCAATTGTCCTGCTCCGTGATCAAAGCCGCTCCGATGGCACCCGCCTGTACGCCAAGCTTCGGAGACACAATGCGTACTCCTTCGCCCAAAGAAGCGATGACATGCCGGTGAAACGTCTCTTCCATCGGACCGAGCAGAGGCGCTCCGATATGAGAAGCCCCGCCGCCGAGAATAATCAATTCCGGGTTCGCCACATGAACGAGGCTCACCAACCCCACGCCGAGCGCCTGTCCCGCATCGCGCAATATGCGTTGAGACACCGGGTCCCCGCTCTCGGCAGCCTGAGCGATTTCACGCGAAGTAATACGCTCCGCACTTCCGCCCACAAGCTCCAGAAGTACGCGGGCTGCCGCCGGATCCGCCTCTGCCGCAGCCGCGCCGGCTTTACCGATGGCCGTGCCGGATGCGTACAATTCCAGACACCCGACATTGCCGCACGGACAAACCGGTCCATTCCAGTCGATTGTGATGTGGCCGAGTTCGCCTGCGCTGGAAGTACGTCCGCGAATCAACTTGCCGTCGCTGACGATTCCTCCTCCAATTCCCGTGGATACGGTGACGAATACGCAGTGGCGGGTTCCGCGGCCCGCTCCGACTTTCCATTCTCCGAACGCCGCGGCGTTCGCATCATTCTCGACTTTGACCGGGAGCCCCAGCTCCCCGGCAAGCGTGACGCCAAGCGGAACGCGCGTCCAGCCAAGATTGCCCGCATACTGCACCGTCCCATCCTTCGGGTCAAGCGTACCTGCGGTCGCGACACCCAAACCGGCTACGTTCCTTCCGCTCTGCCGGATGAGAACACGAACCAGCTCCGCCATCCGGGCGATGACGCGAGCCGGACCCTCTTCTACCAGGGTCGGC
The DNA here is from genome assembly GCA_028287445.1 of Cohnella sp. Taxonomy (GTDB): domain Bacteria; phylum Bacillota; class Bacilli; order Paenibacillales; family Paenibacillaceae; genus Cohnella. Next base: position 1,133 of record JAQBPQ010000020.1, on the reverse strand, counting down.
CGCTCTTCCGATACCAGCACGGTCCCCTTTTTATCGACGATAACGGCAAGCATCTTCGTACCGCCCAAATCAATCCCGGCATATACCGATTCCATTGCCATGCGAAGCCTCTCCCTTGTCGCTTGCCCATGACGGACAACGTAAACAGATCGGCCTTATCGTACGCCAAAATCCCTTGTCCGTCAACGCTTTCAGAAGGTCGACCAACGCATCAAGATTAATAACAAATTATGTAGAATTACGATTAAGGAACCACAAATAGGATATCCAAAAGTGGAATTCAAGAAATTAATTTGGCAATCAGGAAAGCGGCGCCTGCGGCTAATCCGCCTACCAAGGTTGTCTGGCCCGCACTTTTGAACGGTTTGGATCCCGTAAATTTTCCTTTTACAAACCCGAATATAAACAATGCAATCAGGGTAACCACAACCGATACAAGGAGTGCTGTATTTGAGTTTTGGATGAACACATAAGGAGACAAAGGAATTAAACCACCAACGATATAGGAGAGGCCGATGGTCAATGAACTGTTACGTGCTCTTTTGGGGTCGGGTTCTTCCAGTCCCAATTCGTGTTTCATCATAAAATCCACCCAGCGGCCGGCATCTGCAGATATCGCCTTAACGGATGATTCAATCACTTCCGCCGGCAAGCCCCATTGCTTCAAGGCGTCGGCCACTTCTTCTTTTTCCCGTTCCGGCACTTCAATGATTTCTTTATGCTCGCGCTCCAATTCGTTCATATAATGCTCCCTGTCCGTTCGCGCCGCGAGGTATCCTCCCAATCCCATGGCGATACTGCCGGCCGCAATTTCAGCCATTCCGGCAATGACAACCAGATTTGTGCCAGACACGCTTCCTGACAAGCCGGCTGCCAAAGCAAATGGTACCGTAAGGCCATCGGACATCCCGATCACGATATCGCGAACCAGTTCCGGTGCTTTAAAATGGTGTTCCGCATGTTCTTTCTTTGTCATTGTTTTATCTCCCTTCAGCTATTTTATTTTTAGTAATCGTGATAATCCTTATCTTACCCTTAAAAGGATACATGCTGCTGTCCTCGTGACAGCAGCATGTATTCTTACATCACTATATAAATGATGAATGGCTTGACTTACGAAAATAATGAGGCCT
>JAQBPQ010000260.1 GCA_028287445.1 Cohnella sp. | reverse complement strand
CATGGCGGCCATTGCGGCAGGAAAAGACGTACTGGTCGAGAAGCCGATCTCCAACGATATCGCGGAAGCGAAGGAAATGGTCCGGTTTGCGAAGGAGAAGGGAGTCCGCTTCGGCTGCAACCTGAATCACCGGTTCACACCGGCGGCGCAAAAGGCTAAGAAATGGATCGAAGCCGGTGAGATCGGAACGCCGCTGTTCGTCAATATGAAGCTGACGATCGGCAACCCGAACGAAATGAGTCCGTGGATTCACCTGCGCGCGCTTCACCCGCATTCTTTCGACGTGATCCGTTTTTTCGCCGGGGACATCCGCCGGGTGCAGTCGTTTTTCACGCGTGCGCCGGGCCGGTCTGTGTGGTCGACAGCCTCGATCAATTTGGAGTTCGCATCCGGCGCCGTCGGCCACTTGACGGGAAGCTACGACATGTTCGGCGTTCACCCGATCGAGGCGTGTGAAGTGGCGGGGGACCGGGGCCGGTTCGTGCTCGACAACGTATACGAATCGTTGACCTATTATCCCCACCGGCAGGAGGAGCTGCGCGTTTACCGGAATTCGATCATGGGCGGCATGCGCGGCTTCGACGATACGTTCCGCAATAGGCTGGGCGCTTTTGTCCGTGAGGTGAAGGAAGGGGTGCCGCCGGAGTTGATCGAGGCGTCCGGTGCAGACGCATTAGCGGTTCAGCAAATCATTGAGGCGGCGATCGTCTCCCATCACAAGGACGGGATACCGGTCGAAGTTTCGTGATCGACCCACTGACGATTTGAGGGGGACATACATGCTGGAGAATGGGTTGGTCTTATGGTTCACCGGGCTGTCGGGAGCAGGTAAAACAACGACGGCACGCACTTTGCTGGAATCGTTCCGTGCCGCCGGACGGAAGGCGGAGCTGCTCGACGGGGACGAGATGCGCACGACAATCTCCAAAGGGCTCGGATTCAGCCACGAGGACCGGATGGAGAACATCAAGCGAATCGTCTATATAAGCAAGCTGCTTTCCCGGAACGGCATCATCGTCTTGGTTTCGGCGATCACGCCGTATCGGGAAATGAGGGATTATGCCCGCAGCGAGCTGCCCGGGTATGTCGAGGTGTTTGTAGACTGTCCGCTCGAAGAATGCGAACGGCGGGATGTGAAGGGACTGTATGCCAAAGCGCGCCAATCGCAGCTGCCCCATTTTACGGGACTCAGCGATGCTTATGAAATGCCTGAGCATCCGGATCTCGTCATCCGAACGATGGAAGCGGACGTGCAGAGCAACGTAGCAGCGATCATCAATGAATTGGCGGCGAAAACCGGGGGGAAGAGACCGTGAATATCGTCTTCGTTTCGCTCGACACGCTGCGCGCATCGCGCCTCGGCTGCTATGGATACGGCAAGCCAACATCTCCTTGGCTGGACCGGGTCGCTTCGGAAGGGGTATTGTTCGAACGGGCCTACGCGTCGGATATCCCCACGGAAGTGGCGCATACGGGCATTTTTACGGGTAAGGTGGGCTTGCGCACAGGGGTTGTCTCGCACGGTTCATCGATGACGCACCTGCCCAAACACGAGTCCTGGATGCCCGCGCTGCTTCAGAAGCACGGCTTCACCACCGGAGCCGTCGATAATTTGTACCAGCTTAAGGAATGGTTCGCCAGGGGATACCGGTACTACATCAATTCGGCCGGCAAAGAGCGCCATATCGACGGTAAAACCGTCAATGAGCTGGCGTTGCCCTGGATACGCGAGCACAAAAACGAGCCGTTCTTCCTGTTCCTGCATTACTGGGACCCGCATACGCCTTATTTGCCTCCCGATGAGTACGCGTCCCTTTTTTACGGTTCGGACCGGGACCGCTACGACCGTGCCAACACCAGTATGCGCGGGGCGTATGATCATGCCGCCTATCCATTTTTCAAGCACCATCATTACGATCTGCTCGGAGGGATCACCGACGCGGAGTATATCAATGCGCTGTACGATGCGGAAGTGCGGTACTTGGATGACCGGCTCCAGGAACTGGATGTGCGGCTGACCGAGGAAGGGCTGCATGAGGATACGCTGCTCGTCCTGTTCGGAGACCATGGGGAAAGCTTGACCGAGCATGATATCTATTGGGACCACTGCGGTCTCTATGAAACAACAGTTAACGTGCCGGTTCTAATGAGGTGGCCGGGACGAATTCCCGCGGGCAAACGTATTACGGGATTGGTTCAACAGACGGACCTGATGCCGACCGTTCTGGAAGCGGCGGGAATCGGGCTGCCGGATGAGCTGGACGGGCGAAGCCTGTGGCCGTCCATCAGAGGGGAACAAGACGGCACGCGCGAAGCCGTATATTTGAGCGAGTGCGCTTGGCAGGCTAGCCGCGGCATCGTCAACCGAGATTACAAGTTCATCCGCACCGTCGATGCGGGTCCCTACGTTCGGCCGCCGAGAGAGCTGTACGACATCCGGAACGATCCGGAAGAAACCGTCAACCTGGCCGATCGCCATTCGGATGTGGCGGACCGGATGGAGCGGCAGCTCGACGAATGGGTGACCGGCATGCTGAACGGGTCCAAGGATCCGATGACGGCCCAAATAGAAATCGGACTGCCGTTTCGCAACCGCATTCACGAGATTTTGCAGCAGTACGGCTCGTCCTGGTCGGAATGGATCCGTGATCCCCGCCGCCAGCGTTTTGACGAACTGGTGGCCGAACGTAACGCGAAGAGGTGAGAGCCTTTGTCCAAGCGACCCAATATTGTGATCATCATGGTCGACCAGCAGCGGTACGATTGCATCGGATACAGCGGCATGATGCCGGTAGCGACCCCGTATCTCGACCGTTTCGCTTCGCAGGGCATGTGGTTCAGCCGTGCTTATTCGCATATTCCCGTATGCGGCCCGGCGCGGCAATCGTTCGTTAACGGACGCCGGCCCGAGTCGTTCGGAGGCCTGTGGAATTTTTCGCTGGCCTTGAAGGTTCACGCTTTGGAGCCGTCAGCCTACTCATGGGCGCGCAGCTTATATGAGTTGGGCTACCGTAACGGCTACGTCGGCAAATGGGACGTCAATCCAGAACATGATCCGACCGCTTACGGATACGATGAGTACGCGAACAGCGATGCCTTGTACCGGCAGTTTATACAAGAACGATATCCTCAGCTCGCGTATGACGGGTCCTATTTCGGTGAATTCGACCCGCTTCCCCTTGAGGATACGCGCACCCATCGCACGGCACAGCTGGCTGCGGAAATGATTGACAGGCTTGCCGAAGCCGGCGCTCCGTTTCACCTGCGCGTGAACTTCGGCGAGCCGCACCTGCCCTGCCGGCCGGCCGCGCCGTTCCACGAGCTTTACCGGCCGGAGGATGTGCCCGAATGGGGCAGCTTTGCCGAAACGTTCGACGGGAAGCCGTACATTCAGGAGCAGCAGCTGTACAACTGGAAAATCGAAGGCTTTACGTGGCATGACTGGGCACCTGTCGTTGCCCGGTATTATGCCGTCATCAGCCAGCTAGACGATGCGATCGGCAATGTCCTGCGCAAACTTGACGAGCTTGGCCTTTCACGCGATACGCTCGTCGTCTACACGTCCGACCACGGAGATATGTGCGGCGGGCATCGCATGATGGATAAACATTACGTGATGTATGAAGACGTAGTGCGGGTGCCGCTTGCCATTCGCTGGCCGGGCGTCGTTCCGGCCGGGAGCCGGTCCGATCGCTTCGTCTACAACCTGCTTGATCTTCCGCCCACTATCCTTGATATGACGAATTTTTCGGTGCCGGAATATATCGAATTTCACGGGCGATCCCTTCTGCCCCTGCTGACCGGATCGGCTTCGACGGAATGGCGCAGCGAGATTGCGGCAACTTACAACGGCCAGCAATTCGGCTTATACACGCAGCGCATGATCCGGACGGAAGACTGGAAATACGTGTGGAATCCGACGGATGTCGATGAGCTGTACGACATGAAGGCGGATCCGCATGAGCTGCGGAATGTCGTGCGCCATCCGGCATACGGTGACCTTCTTCGCATGCTGCGTAATAGACTATACGAGATACTGCTTCAGGACGGCGACGGAATGGTGAAGACCGTGTGGATGCGGGATCAGCTGTTGGAAGGGCGAAAAAAATAGCCGCTGTAACGTCAACTCTAAAGGAGTGAAGGACAATGCTTAGTCTGGAGCAGTTGAAGCAGTTTGACGACTACGGGTTTCTTAAAGGAGATGTCGTGCTTTCTGACGAAGAAGTGGAGACGCTGCGACTCGAGCTGGACATGGTGATGGAAGGCAAAACCGTGAAAAAGCCTGTGCTCGACCGGAATATGCTCGACAATTCCAATTACGGCATGTCTATGACGAATAAAGAAACGGTTGTGCAGATCGTAAACATTTGGATGGCCAGCGATGCCTACCTACAGCATGCCGGCAACCCGCGAATATGCGAACAAGTCGCTCAGCTATGCCGTACGGATATACTGCGCATCTGGCATGACCAAATCCAATACAAACCGCCGATGGTTGGTGGACCGACGGAGTGGCACCAGGATCATCCGTTGTGGCCGGTGCTTCAGCCGGCGGACCTCGTCAGCGCTTGGGTCGCTTTGGATGACGCGACTGTGGAAAACGGCTGCATGTGGATGGTGCCTGGAAGCCATAAGTGGGGCAACCAGCAAGCTTATTTAAGCAGCAGCAAGCCCGATTTCATGCCTGTCCACAAGCAGCCGGAGTTGCTGCCCGAAGGGGCGAAAGTGGAAGCAGTTCCCTTTGAAATCAAAAAAGGGCAGGTCGGCTTTCATCACTCGTTGACCTGGCATGGCAGCCCGCATAACCGCTCCGACAAAAAACGCCGGGCGATTGCCGTTCATTACATGCCGGGCCATATCTATTTCGCTCCGAATGGAAGCCATCCGATGGAGTCCCACATCAAAGTAAAACCTGGGGAAATCGTTGCGGGAGACAGCTTTCCGGTCGTATACTCGAAATCAAATTAAGCCTCCAGTTGAAGACAGTTACTTACGGAGCATGCACCTGCTCATCGGCCGTTCCGTACGAAACGGCGAACGCGACACGCAAACGCTGCTTATGTTATTACGGACATCGCACAGGAGGAGGCGTCCGCATCACGATTGACAAATTCTGATCTTCATAAGGAGGAAAAGAAAAATGAAAACCAGCATTCGTCCACCTGCAGTGCCGTTAGTGACAATAGATCCGTATTTTAGCGTTTGGTCGATGGCGGACCGTCTGACTGACGACTTTACGAGACACTGGACCGGCAAAAGAAATGCAATGACAGGGTTGATCATGATCGATGGCGTTCCGCGGAGATTTGCCGGCCTTGTGGAACCGAACGTTGAGAATTACTACAGTGAGCCGAAGGCGATGACGCAAAAGGATTTTGGGCTCACGGCACTTTCCAGCACTTATGATTATGAGGAGTTGGGTATCGGCTTGAAGGTAAGTTTTACAAGCCCTTTGCTCATGGATGATCTGGATCTCTTATCAAGACCTGCATCTTATGCCGGGCTCTCTGTTCGCTCGATTGACGGCAAGTCTCATCGCGTACAAATTTACTTCGATGTTACCGGCGAATGGTGTGTAAATTCCAGCGATCAGAATGTCGTTTGGCGGCAGCAGCAGGATGGCGAGCTTGTCGTTCTGCAAGTCGGTCATGAACAGCAGGCTTACTTGAACCGTTCAGGAGATGATTTGAGAATCGATTGGGGTCAGCTTTATTTAGCTGTGAACAACACCTCCCCCGGTATCCGCACCTACATAGATTCAGCCGCAATTAGAAAAGAATTTGTGAGAACGGGTGAAATTGTTACAGCCAATCGGCTGGCTATGCCCCAAGCGGTTCGGGAAAATAACCTGGTCATGGCCTGCACTTGGGATTGCGGTGAAGTGAGTGCTGAAGAAGTTTCGAATGTAATCGTTCTGGCTTACGATGATGTATATGCGATAGAGTATTTCGGAGACAAACTGCAGGCGTATTGGAAAAGAAACGGTACGACGGTATCCGCGATGCTATCCGCTGCGATCGCAGAATATCCTGAACTCATCAATCGTTGTACCTCATTTGATCGACAACTGTGGGAAGATGGAGTCCGTGCCGGGGGAGTGAAATATGCAGAATTGTTGGTGCTGGCATATCGGCAGGCCATTGCCGCGCACAAGTTGGTGACCGACCGGGATGGGAAACTGTTGTTCATGTCCAAGGAATGCTACAGTAACGGTTGTATTGCCACCGTCGATGTGAGTTACCCTTCTATTCCGTTGTTCTTGCTTTACAATCCCGAATTGGTCAGGGCGATGATGAGGCCTATCTTTAAATATGCGGCAAGCGAAGCATGGCCGTTTGAATTTGCTCCGCATGATGTCGGACAATATCCGCTGGCTAACGGTCAGGTTTATTCGGAAAACGCCAGGGAAGGGCAAATGCCGGTAGAGGAATGCGGAAATATGCTGATCATGGCTGCCGCGGTTTGTGCGGCAGATAAGCAACCGGAGTTTGCGGAGGAACATTGGGAGCTCTTGTCTAAATGGGCGGACTATTTGCTTGAGAACGGGCTGGATCCTGAAAATCAGTTATGTACGGATGATTTTGCCGGCCACTTGGCCCGTAATGCCAACTTATCTGTTAAGGCCATTATGGGTGTTGCCGGTTACTCTCTCCTGCACGGCATGCTGGGTCACTCGACTGAAGCGGAGCGCTACATAACGGCGGCTAAGGATATGGCAGCGAAGTGGCGGGAATTGGCGAACGATCACGATCAGGACCATTACAAGCTGGCTTTCGGTCAGGAAGGAAGTTGGAGCCTTAAATATAACCTGATATGGGATATTCTATTTGGAACCCACATTTTCGACGAAACCATCACACAAAAGGAAGTAGCCTGGTATATAACAAAGCAGAATAACTATGGCGTGCCTTTGGATAGCAGAAAAGTCTATACGAAAGCGGATTGGGTCGTTTGGGCCGCCTCTCTGGCGTCCGGGCAAGAAGATTTTGTAAAGCTGATTGAACCGCTGTGGGACTTTTTGAATGAAACGCCCGATCGAGTGCCATTATCGGATTGGTATGATACGAAGACGGCTAAACAAATAGGTTTTCAGCACCGCAGCGTCGTAGGCGGGATTTATATGAAGTTGCTGAAAGACAAGTGGATTCAATAAACTCAGCAACGTTTCAGCTTCCGTATGAGATGCCTCAAGCCCGTTTACACAGAATTCAAAATTCTATTATGTTAATTTAAAATTGGTATATTATATATCGAATGAATGTTGAATCATCTTGAAATGAGGGATATTCTTGAAAGTTCTTGTAACTGGGGCATCAGGCAATGGCGGCCAAGCCGTTTGCCGGGCGCTGCTGGATGAGGGATTTTCCGTGCGCATGTCGGATGTGTTTCCTGTTCCGGCAGAAGACCTCAAGAAAGTTGAATTTCTCCGGTGCGACACACGTACCGCGGCAGATGTGCGGCGAGCGGTTCAGGGGATGGATGCTGTCATACATCTTGCTGCCTGGCATAGCGCGCATCATCCGCCGGTGAGTGACGATACGATCTTTGCTGTCAATGTAGACGGAACATTCCAGCTCTTGGAAGCTTGCAGACAGGAAGGGATACAGTCCATCGTTTTTGCCTCATCGATGGCCTATGGATGGGGGTCTGTTTACGGTGTTACGAAGGTCATCGGCGAAGACCTTTGCCGTGCCTATCATGAAATGACTGGCGCGGCTATTGCCGTTCTCCGTTATCATGAGTTTATTCCACGTCCGTACTTGGAGTATGGGGCACGCTTGTTGGCTAATGGAGTTGACCGGAGGGATATTGCCTCAGCGACCGTGGCTTCTATAAAAGCCGCCTTGGAGCGGCGAATCGGTCTTTTTAAAACAATCGTTCATACAAATCACGGCATGCCGAAAGAAGTCATCAATGATTTTCGTAAGCTAGGGCCTGATTGGTGCGAATATCAAGTTCCCGGCTCTCGCAGGCTCATGCAAAAGTATCGAATCCCTCTCCCAGAAAAGGTTGAACAGCATGATCTATCGGAAGCGGCGAACCTCATCGGTTGGAAGCCTTCTGTCGGATTTCTGGATTTCCTTCGAGACCTGAAGGCCCGCGACGAGCGCGGAATAGATGTAACGAAAATTTGGGTTCCTTCCGAGTTGCCGTCTTGATCTGAGCAATGCCTTTCAGAGAAAAACGACAGACGTGGGCAAATACAAGCGGCGTGGAACAATGTTGAGGTTAGGATAAATGGTGTGAAAAAGTCCAAAAATCAGAATTTCCGCTTTCTTATTGCAAGCACAATCTTACTATTCGTGTAGCTACTATCTCCGGTTTGTTATACTTCACTGATCATAATAAGAGCACCCCAACATCCATAGAGATCCCATCTGATATGGTCCGAATTGAAGCTCAGGAGTTTTCAGACGGGGCGAACACGATTAAATTGGTGAAAAAAACGGGTCGGTGACTCATGACGTTGAGGGAAGTCACAGGATGTCCACCCACGTTTGTCGTATCGATATCTCGTAAGGTTACAAAGAAGGAACCATGGAGTCTGCAGATGGCAGCTCAATGGTTCCTTTTCAGTCTACCTAATGCTTTCACCGACAGCTCCCGCTTGCGGAATACGATCTCCACCTTTTCATACTGCCGCCTAAGGAACCGACTCATCCAGAAGAAGAACGAGCGGGCACAGTACTTCTCGAACGATCCCATGGAGCTGGGTTTGCCATAATTAACTAGGGAGATTGTCGCTTACTGTATTAGCAGAACGTGAAAATGAAAAAAACTTGTATAGTGTCGAAAGCCGTTGAACGTCATTCCCGCACAATGCCTGCATCTGACCAGCGTAGCGATATTCAAATGCCGCAAGGGGCTGCCGCGCAGCCTTAAGACATCCCAACAAAGCATTGTTATATGTGGCATCATAAGATGCTGACCCACCCAAAGGCCCGCCTCAGGACCGGGTTTTCATTTTGATCGGCTATTCCTTCAAGTGCTGACATGGCTGTCCTAATTGCCTCTCCGGTCCGCGCACATAAGAAGAGCGCCGTAAAATACCAGACTCAAGTTAGTATTTCACCGGCGCTCATTGCTCGTGGCGTTGCGGATAATTGCGCTTGCGCTGTGGCCTCTCCAGTTCGGGTATTCGTCAGTGCGCCTGGTGCGCGTTCGGCGTGGAGTCCTCGCTGTCCCTGACTTTGAGTTCGGCGATCAGCTTATCGCCCTCGACGTCAAGGTTTGGCAGGATGCGGTCGAGCCAACTAGGCAGCCACCAAGCTTTTTCGCCGAAGATGGCCATGACTGCCGGGACCAGCGCCATACGTACTATGAAAGCGTCAATAAGAATTCCGATTGCGAGAGCGAAACCAACCTGTTTGATCATTACATCGTGGGTGAATATGAATCCGGCGAAGACCGAGACCATAATGACAGCAGCAGCCACTACGACACGGCTGGCTTGGTCATATCCATGAATAACGCTCTTGTGGCCTCGATGTCCATGGACATAGGACTCGCGCATAGAAGAGACTAGGAAGACTTGGTAGTCCATGGCCAATCCATAGAGGATCCCTGTGACCATGATGGGGATGAAGCTCATCAGCGGACCGCCGGTATCAAATCCAAAGATCTCCTTAAACCATCCCCACTGGAACACCGCTGTGGTCATCCCGAACGTTGCAAGCACGCTGAGAAGGAAACCGACCGTGGCCTTGATGGGGACCAGAATCGAGCGGAATACCAATAGCAAAATAATTAACGAGAGAATGACAATGACGCCAATGTAGACCGGGAAGACTTCCGCCAGCTTGGCGGACATATCGATGTTGATCGCGGTGAAGCCCGTAACCCCGAGGGTAACGTCATAGGTCTGAGCAATCGTCGAGTCGGCAGCGCGCAGATCCCCTACCAGGTTCTTGGTCGCTGCGTCTGTCGGGCCCGATTTCGGAATCACGCTCAGGATGGCCATGTCACCAGCCTTGTTAATGCCGAGAGGCGCTACCATCGAAACATCCTTAAGTTTTTGAAGGCCCTGCACGAGATTGTTAAGGACTTGCGGCGTGATCGTTTCCGAGGCATCATTCGGTTCGGCAACTAAGAGGAGCGGACCGTTGAACCCTACGCCGAAACCGTTGGAGATCGCGTCGTAACTCTGCCGTGCAGACGTGTCCAAGTTCGCAGTAGCACCGGAAGGAATGCCCATTTCCATACTGGCAACCGGAATAGCTGCTGCGCCTAGGATGACGACAACCCCGACAATGACGGGCCAACGAAATTTTACGACTCCCTTCACCCAGCCATCTGCGATTCCAGCACGTTTATCCGCTGCCTTGGAACGGTTCTTTTCGCGCGCTTTGCGAGAGCAGATACGCTCACCCACCAAGCCAAGCAGCGCCGGCAGCAGCGTGAGGGCGACCAGCACGCTGAGGAGGACGGTCACTGCGGCAACAAGCGCCATCGTGCTCAGAAAGGAAATCCCGATCACCAACATTCCGCACAAGGCGATGATGACCGTCAGTCCTGCGAAGAACACCGCGCTTCCCGCTGTGCCGACCGCTCTGCTTGCAGCTTCCCGTGCCGTCAGTCCTTGGTCGAAAATGAGGCGGCGTTGGCGGTTCACGATAAACAAAGCGTAGTCGATACCCACTGCCAGACCGACCATGAGGGCCAGAATGGGAGTGGCCGAACTCATGGTGACGAAGCTCGAAATCGCGTAGGCACCGCCAACGCCGATCCCGACGCCGAAGAGAGCGATCACAAGCGGCAAACCGGCGGCAACGAGGGAGCCGAGCGTCATGATCAGGACAATCGCAGCGATAATCAAACCGTAAATCTCATTGGACCCAACCGGAGGTTGCATCGCTTTAAGGGAGTCGCTCGGCAACGCCGTAATTCCAGTGCCGCTCTCAACAGCTGTGACTGCCTTGACGACTGAATCCGCGACTGCTTTGGGCAGAGCTACCTGTTGAACGGTGAACTGAAATTGGAACAGGGCAACGCTGCCGTCGGCCGAAATCAACATCCCCGGCACGGGGATCCCATCAACGATGAGCGGGCCGTACGGCGGCATTTCCACCGGGGCGTCCCCCCCTGTGCCAGCTTTACCCGCACCTTGGGTGCCGCCGACTTGCGGCGGCTGATCGCCGTGAGACGCTCCGCTTGTCGCAGAGGCCAGTTTGGCGGGGTTAATTACATAGTCAAGGCCGTACACCTTGTTAACAGCCTTACTGATCGCAGCCAAGCGTTCCGGTGTGTCCAGGCGCTCGCCCCCAGGTACTGTGAACACCACGCTCGCTTGACCGCCGGACGCTTCCGGTAACTCCTTCACCAGTTTGTCCAGCACCTTTTGCGACTCTGTGCCTTCAATCTTCATGTCAGAACTTACACTCATGCCGTTGATGCCGAGCGTCGCCAGGACGATGCCAAGGATCACGATCCAGCCAACAATGAAGTACCATGCTTTTTCGTAGGCGGTTTTTCCCACTTTGTAAAATAATGTCGACATAACGATGATGTTTCTCCTTTGAATGGAAAAAATGTATAGCCAGGAAACTAGAAGCCGTTTCGCAAGTAGCCGAACGTAGTGTCCAAATACTGATCAAACGTCGTAGCCCCGGGCGTTTCGACCGTCGATTCACCCGGAAGCAGCACATTGAGGCTTCCGTCAATTACAGGCAGTATCGCCCCGTAAACCACACCGACGAGAAGATGGGTGTATCCTTCGGGGTAAAGACCTTGGGATAAGTCGCTCAATGTCTCCTGGGCCGCCGTTTGCAGGCGGCGGAAAACGCTGAGGATATACGGCTCCAGCGTGGTATGCCGCTTGGAGAGCGACACGAGTTCACGCATTTTCCAGAGCAGATCGGCTGTAAGCTGCGTCCTCATTAATTGGTGCAAGACGTCGAGCAGGGCGGTGCCTTCAGGCATAGCCGCGAGCAAATTCTCAGCTTCGTCGATGCCGTTGAATGTTACAGCTGCCGTGGCCACCGCTTCCTCCTTGCAGGAGAAGTGGTTCGCGAACGTTCTTCTGGAGTAACCGGCGCGCTGCACAACATCCTCGACGACAAAGCCGTCCAAACCCCGTTCTAGTGCGAGATCGAACGCCGCGTCCGCTATTGCTTGTGCGGTCGCCTCCCTTTTGATATTACGCAAACTTTGTTTGTTCATTGTTCAACGCCTCAGCGTGCACCTCTCTTCCGATGAGATGGTAATATTCATCATGGGTAATATACTAACACTTCATTGCCTTTTGGGCAATTTTGCACAATATGCAATTATACGCATTGGGCAGTATTTTTACGAAATTGTGTCCATGGGTCATTTATCGTGCTGAAAAGGGGACACCATTTCGCCAGTTGTTGGTTTACAAAACCAGTTTATGAGTTGTATCCAATTGTTCTAAATCGTTTTTCTTGGACTTGTTGGATTATGCTGGCTTTCTTCTGGCTGATCGGTCGGACTGCCCCCTATTCATTCCGTATCCACCAAGATTCGTCCGTTCGGCTGATCGAGTAAGATCTACCAATACAGGTACCTGCCGTTTTGCCTGCCGGACGAAGAAAACCGGTGAAGAGAGAAGCGTACAATGTCTTTTCTTTAAAAACAGAGGGCTTCGTCAATGGTTACTGAGTCCGGTGTCCCAGATATGAATTTTGATTAGTACGCTTGACGATTTAACATGGGTGGTTATCATGATGATTATAATCAGCTATAATTTAGAAAAAATTAAACGTATTAACTGCCCTTGGTTTTCTCTCTCATATTCACGACGAAACCATCAAAGTTGACCGCGAAGGGTTATGACACTATCTTGGCAACACCCATCCGCCGACCCT
>JAQBPQ010000220.1 GCA_028287445.1 Cohnella sp. | reverse complement strand
ATCGAGGGCGACGGTAACGACGCGATCTTGTCTCGGTTCGGAAGGAACGTTGATAAGGTTTACCCTTACTGGGTTGTAAGGGATCAGGACAAATTCGAATATCCGAAATTCCGTGGTGTCGAGTATGAGCCGCCAGTATGGGAACCAAGCGGAAAAGGAGAGGTCGTGCGGATTGTTTACCCTGTTCTTCACTCCGACAAAACCATTCACTACTACATCGCTGAGCGAGACGATGTGGCGAAAAATATGATTGCTCACATCAACAACAACATGATGAACGAGACATTTGGCATCTGTGCGGACCGGTTCAAAGCAACTGACGAGCAGAAAAAGAAGATTGTCGAGGCGAAGGCTGCAGTACTTAAGAAAGCTCAAACACTCGGCCTTTCCGCTCTCGACGATCCGGAGCTGCAGAAGTATATCAGCCCAGCATGGATGGAGTTCCATAGCCGTGAGCAAATGTTGATCCGGAAGATGCGGAACAACATCGTTAAAAAAATACCTAAAGACTTCGGCAGCGCGTTCGTTGAAATGATCCACGCCGAGACGACGGACGACTCGTATATGTCGGTTCGCCGGCAAATTGAAGAGAACGCGAACAAAGAACCGATCGACATCGAACCGGAAGTAAAACCCGAGAGCCCGGCATCGACTCAGCGGGAGGACATGTCGGCGTCGAAAGATACGGCGCCGCCGGAATCACCTAAGGAGAATCCGCCAGCCGTCCATACCGATCCGTATAACGAAATTGATCAAGCCATAATGGATTTCGAAAGTCGTGAAGCTGTCGGTTCCGGCGCCGGCGCAAAACCTGACTTTTGATGATTGATATTCAACCACTTGCCTCCAGTTCTGCCGGGAATGCCTACAAGGTATCCGATGGTAAAACAACCCTGCTGCTGGAGGCCGGGATCCGCTTCTCCGATATCCGTAAAGCGCTTGAATTTCGTCTCTCTCAGGTAGCTGGGTGCCTGATCACACATGAACATGGAGATCACGTAAAGTCGGCATCCGAGCTCATGAAGGCCGGAGTCAACATTTACGCATCGCAAGGAACTCTTGATGGCGCCAAACTATCCGGACACCGTGCAAAGCCTATACAGTCGGGAAAACAGTTTACGGTAGGTAGTTGGACGGTAAAGCCATTCGATGTGGAGCATGATGTGTCCGAGCCGTTAGGCTTCCTGCTGGCGAATGAGGACGGGGACAAGCTGCTATTCATCACAGATTCATATTTCTGTCGTTACACGTTCAGCGGTCTCACCCACATCATGGTCGAATGCAATTACTCTCTTAAGCTCTTAAATGAAAACATTAATGCTGGACGGGTCCATCCCGCGATGAAATCACGGCTTCTGAGATCGCATTTCTCTCTCGAGAACGTGAAAGACTTCCTGAGGGCAAATGACCTGTCCAATGTACAGGAGATCCATCTGCTGCACCTCTCAGATACGAACTCCGATGAAGCGCTCTTCAAAAGGGAGATTCAGGAGTTGTCCGGAAAATTGGTTCTTGTGGCTGGACGGTGATCTTATGGAAGTCGAATATCCCGACGAACTAGGACGCCCGCTGCTTCGATCTGGAATTAGCGATGAGGTGTGGCGGCTGAAAGACACGGATCCGGAATCGTTCAAAGCGAGGGTGAAGGCATACTTCGCCCTCTGCTATCCCGGGTGGCGGGTCGTAAGGGCACAGTACCCTGATATATTCCTTCAAGACGATAGGAGTGAAACTTAATGAAGAATGGAAAACGTCCGAGCATCCGGCAAAAGGAAGCGATCAAGTCGGCTGGCTGGGATCCGGACAACTGGCTGGTAAGCAAAGCGCCCCCAGGTCAACTCCACATCGTCTCCCGTAGCGGAAAATCCAAGAAGGTGATCCCCGCATGAGCCCGCAGGATCGGATGAAACAACTCCTGCAGCGGGATGCGGATCAGCTGCAGGAAGTAGAACAGGCGGTGGCGTCGGGTATGTCTCCAGATGCCGCTGCATCCATTGTAATCGGCGGAGAATATTGGTTGTCGGATCACGTTAAAGAAGCATTGATACGTTAATTATTAACGGCGTTCAGTTATATAGGAGGTCCGGCGAATGGCAAATCCTCAAACAGAGAATGGCTTTCTGCAGATCGCAAACGAGATATGGAACGAAGTCATTCGCCGTGACTTCTCTAAGCGACAGAAAGACATCATTCTGTTCATCTGGCGCCTTTCATATGGGTGTAAGAAAAAAACAGCATATGTCCCTATGCTTAAAGATTTTGAGTTGTGTGGAGTTGGATACTCGAATATTACGAAAGAACTGAAATACCTGGTTGAAATGAGGGTTATCAGTTGGGATCGCGAGCCATGTATTTTTTCCGTCAATAAAGATTACGAACGATGGCAAGTCAGTCCGGTTCGAGGTTGGGATGAAGAAAGATTTAAGGTTTTGCTCCATCAAAACATAGAGAAAAAGGCTTATCAAAACGATAAGCCAATCCCGATAAATCGTTCGCCTAAAGCAGTTGTAACTTATCAAAACAATAAGTTGTCACTTATCAAAACAATAAATATGTACTTATCAAAACGAGAAGTCACACCCGATAAAATCCCTTTCCGCTGTAAGGTCGAACGTGTGTCTAAAGAAAGGTTTAAAGAAATCTTTAAAAAAATAACTACTACTGCTACTGGGGAAATCGTTGATCCGCAAACAATGCACGAGGCATATACCCATGTTTTCAGCGGTGGTACTATGCCTCCAATTTTCTCAAATTACCTCATACCGATTATGCGGCAGTTGGGGGAGAAGTACGTTGTCGAGTTGATCCTTGAAACCGGAGAAATGGCAAAAACCCCGAGCTTGCGTTATATGCAGAGCATACATGACGGGTGGTTGTCACGCGGCGTTCGTTCACGTAACCAGGCCAAGACTAACAAAGTGGCTGGAATTCAACCACCTATCCCATCTTTTACCCGACGCCAACAAGAAATAAACGGTCTTGATCAAATCATCGAGGAGGAAAAGCGCCGTGAACAAAGCCGAAGTTGCTGAACTGATGAAGGTGATCAAGCGGACATATCCGAGTTTTGACGCGAGCGCGGAAAGCGTGAATCATCACTTCAAATATCTCCAGGACTTCCCGTTCCAAGCAGCCCAAGAAAACGTCGACCAACACATTTTAACCGAACGCTTCCCACCTATCATTGCCGACATCCGCGGTCGGATCGGCGACCAATTAGACAGCCAGCGTAGCAAGGAAGAGGCCGACTCCTATTTTGCTCAATTTGAATTATTTCTTCAAGGATCGGCACCGCCGCCAGCCGGCAATATGGACCGCATAAGGCAGATGTGCAGGGGGCAAGCAAATGACGTTCATGGATGAATTTTTGGATATGGAACCGCCGTGCGACCTGGCTGCAGAGCAGGCGATCATCGGGGCCGTTCTTCTCGAAGCGGAAACGATCGAGATTGTCCGGGAGAAGATGCAAGGCAATGAAATGTTCGAACCCGCCCACAAGAAGATTCTCCGTCGCATGTTCGCCTTGCACGAATCCGAAAAACCGATTGATTTAATCACATTAACCACGGAACTCAGCGACAACAAGGAACTGGACTCGGTCGGTGGTGTCAGCTATCTCTCCAAGTTGAGCACGTCGGTACCCACGGCGGCCAATGTGACGTATTACATCGACATCGTCCTGGAGAAGTATTTGCTGAGGCAAAGCATCGAAACAGGCATGGAAATGATGCGGCATGCAATTCAAAGCGGAGATCCCCGGGCGGTTATTGCCAGTGCGGAAGCGGCAGTGTCGCGGCTCAATGACCAGGCAGCGCCAGCGCGGGAGTTCAGCCCCATCAGTGACGTGTTGATGCGCGTTTACGAAAATGTGGAGAACCGCTTTAACAATAAGGATTTGTATCGTGGTGTGACCGGCATCCCTTCATGTTTCCCTGATCTGGACCGGCTGACGTCAGGATTTCAGAACAACGACCTTATTATCGTGGCGGCGCGTCCGAGTGTAGGTAAGACAGCCTTTGCCTTGAATATCGCTCAAAACGTGGCCGTGAAGGCTGGCGAAACGGTGGCGGTGTTCAGCTTAGAAATGTCGGCAGCTCAGTTGGTCGAGCGCATGATCTGCGCTGAGTCTATGGTCGACGCCGGAAGGATCCGGACGGGATTTTTGGAAGGCGAAGATTGGGAAAATGTGACCATGGCGATCGGTACTCTATCGGAAGCAAATGTGTTTATTGACGACACGCCAGCCATCACGGTGAGCGAGATCCGCGCCAAGTGTCGACGACTCAAGAAGGAAAAAGGACTCGGCATGATCCTGATCGACTACATACAGTTGATCGCAGGCCGTCGTCGTTCAGGCGGGAATCGGCAGGAGGAAGTCGCGGAAATCTCCCGCACGCTCAAACAAGTTGCCCGCGAGCTCGAGGTTCCCGTCATCGCGTTGTCGCAATTGTCCCGCGGTGTCGAACAACGGCAGGACAAGCGTCCGATGATGTCCGATCTCCGCGAATCCGGCGCAATCGAGCAGGATGCGGATATTGTCGCTTTCCTTTATCGTGACGACTATTACGACAAGGAAACCGAGAAAAAGAACATCATCGAGATCATCATCGCGAAGCAGCGTAACGGACCGGTTGGCACGGTGGAGCTCATCTTCATGAAAAACTTCAACAAGTTCGTAAGCCTGGATCGCGGGCATGCAGGCGGCAGTCCAGATCCTACACTTCCGCCCACAGGCGGAAAACCCATTCCGGACATGCATCGGGGGCGGGCGTCATGAGGCTGGATCCGCTGTTCCAAACGAAGTTTCGACAAACGTTCCGTCACCGCGGAAGGATCATTGGCGAGGTATTCACTCTTCCGATTCGGCCAAGACCGCGGACTCAGGCAGGGCCATCGAAGACAAGTAGGAGGCGCAAGGGAAAATGAGAATTTCCGCCGCCGAATTCCAGCAGCTGACCGGGCAGAAGCCCGACAATAAGCCCAGCAAAATGCGGAACATCTTGACGGTTGTCGACGGAATCACCTTCTCCAGCCGCGCGGAAGCAAATCGATACTGTGAATTAAAGGCGTCGATGTCCGCCGGCATCGTTCATCTGTTCGTTCGGCAGCCGAGATTCCTGCTTCAGGAAGGTTATGAGAAAAACGGCGAGTGGTTCGGCAAGCTGGAGTATGTCGCCGACTTCCTGGTCATTTACACCGACGGCCGGGTGGAGATCGAGGATGTGAAGGGACGGCGGACCCGGACTTATATCGACAAAAGGAAGCTGTTCGAGAGGCGGTACCCACATTTACAAATCGTCGAGGTGAAAGTGTGAATCCGATCTTAGACCAGCTCAATGAGCTCAAAGAAGGTGATGAAACAATCCTCTGGATACACGGGCAAGCGTTTCATGTGACCCGGGCCACGGAGGACGATATCGAGCGGATCAGTAAGGGATTC
>JAQBPQ010000195.1 GCA_028287445.1 Cohnella sp. | reverse complement strand
GCCCGCATGGGCCGAGGCGCACCCGATCCGTTGGAAACGTGGTGCGATCGGGAATTATTGGCGACGTGTTATGAGGTAAGCGCGGTCGGCACGACCGGTGCGGGCGACTGTACGATCGCCGGGTTTTTGACCGGGCTGCTGCACGGCGGAACACCGGAGTCGGTGCTGGACGGCGCGGTCGCGGTTGGCGCCTGCAATGTCGAGCGCGCGGATGCGGTGAGCGGCGTGCCGTCCTGGGCAGACGTCCAGCGGCGGATGGAAGCCGGTTGGATGCGGCGGGACAATAAGCTGGCGCTGCCCGGTTGGAATCGAGGCGACAACGGCCTTTGGGTCGGGCCGGGAGACCGCAAGCCGGTCAACAGCTGATTATCCGGGTTTAACATGCGTTTCCAGAAGCTTTTCCCGAAGCACCTGCTCCACCTTGGAGAGGTGCTTTTCCGTTCGTTCCGACGCTTGCCGTTCGTCACGAAGGGTGACCGCTTGCAAGATACCCTCGTGCTCCTCCAGCAGTTGTTCCGCGGAATGGCGGTCGGCGTAAAACCAAAGCGCACGAGTATCTTTCATACTCCGCCCCAGCTGTTCCGACAAGGAGCGGGTTAAATCAATCAACAGCGGATTGTGCGTCGCTTCCGCCAGAAGCAAGTGAAAATCAGTGTCCGCCTGTTCCCCGGCGCGATCGTCCGAGAGTACTTGCTGCATCCTGGTAACAGTGGCACGCAGCGCCTCCAAGTCCGCTTCCGTTCGGTTACGGGCGGCAAGAGAAGCGTTGCCGGCCTCCAGCACTCGGCGCACCTCCACCAGGTGAAGAAGGGACTCCGCATTGGCCATCCATTCCGCCAGAGGCTCGCCCGACGGCTTTGTTGGGAGTGCTTTCACGTAGGTGCCGCCTCCTTGGCGGATATCAAGCAGACCCATCGCCTTTAAAGCGCTGAGCGCCTCCCGGATCGTGGAACGGCCGACTCCGAACCGTTCGGCCAAGTCCACCACGGAAGCAAGCTTGTCTCCCGGGCGTGGAGTGCCTTCTTCTAATTGGTGCTTCAGTTCGTTTAATACCCATTCACTGCTTTTGAGCGGCCGGTTGTTCAAAGATTCCACGGTTCCTTTCCATGATGAAAATCAGCTAAAAATAGTGTACCTGTTTTATCCGGTCCATGATATACTTTCCACAAAAGTCATCAGATGACCTGACTAATTATTCAAAATGGAGGCGGCATCATGATATCTGAAACCGTGAAGCGGGAGCTGGAGTCTGTGCTGGGCAGCGGCGGTGTGAAGGACGATCCGGAAACGAGGGTAACCCACTCTTATGATGGAACCCCTATGCTGCAAGTTTTGCCGGACGCGGTCATATATCCCGAAACGACTGCGCAAGTATCCGGTGTCATGAAAGTGCTGAGCGCCCACCGTATTCCGCTCGTCAGCAGGGGATCCGGTACGAATTTGTGCGGCGGAACGGTTCCGGTCGAAGGCGGGGTCGTCATGGTCATGCACCGCATGAACCGGATTGTGGAGGTTGATTTGCAGAACTTGACAGCAACCGTGCAGCCCGGACTTAATACGAAGCAGTTCATCGTCCACGTCGAAGGACTCGGGCTGTTTTACCCGCCGGATCCGAGCAGTATGGCCGTTTCCACGATCGGAGGGAACATTGCGGAATGTTCCGGCGGTCTCCGGGGGTTGAAATACGGCACCACCAAAGATTATGTGCTCGGTTTGGAAGCGGTGCTGGCCGACGGCCGGATCATCCGTACGGGCGGCAAACTGATGAAGGACGTGGCGGGCTACGATTTGACCAAGCTGCTTGTCGGCTCCGAAGGCACGCTTGCCGTCATTACCGAGGCAACGTTAAAGCTCATTCCGCCGCCGAAGTCCAAAAAGACGATGCTGGCGATGTATCGGGATCTCTATGGAGCAGCCCGGACCGTATCCAAAATCATCGAAAGCCGCATCATTCCCGCAACGCTGGAGATTCTCGACCGGCAGACGATCCGCGTGGTGGACGACTTCGCCAACCTCGGTTTGCCGCACGACATGGATGCCATTCTGCTGATCGAGCAGGATGGGGAACCGGAAGCGGTGGAGCGCGATATCGCGATTATCGCCGACATTTGCCGCGGGGAGAGCGCCGAACGAATCGAGGTCGCGGCCACGCCGGAGCAGGCGTTGAAGCTGCTGACCGCACGGCGCAGTGCTTTTACGGCGCTCGCCCGGCTGCGGCCGACGACCATCCTCGAGGATGCCACCGTGCCGCGGTCCAAAATCGCCGACATGATGCTGGAAATCAACCGGATCGCGGCCAAACATGGGGTGCAGATCTGCACGTTCGGCCATGCAGGGGACGGCAACCTGCATCCGACGGCGACGACCGACGCCAGAGACCCGGAAGAGATCCATCGGGTGGAGGCGGCGTTTGAAGAAATTTTCGAGGCTGCCATCTCACTTGGCGGTACGATCACCGGAGAGCACGGCGTAGGTCTGGTGAAAGCGCCGTTCCTGGAATGGAAGGTCGGGGAAGCGGGGATTGATTTGATGCGCGGCGTCAAGCAGGCGTTCGATCCGCTCGGGATCTTGAACCCCGGCAAGGTTTTCGCCAAATCGGCCCGCAAAAGGGTGGTGCTCCAGCATGGCTGAATCCGCATCCCCGGTGGCAAATCCACTGGCCGAAAAGCTCAAAATTTCGCTCGATTACGATCAACTGACGAACTGCATGCGCTGCGGGTTTTGCCTGCCGGCATGTCCGACCTTCCACGAGACCGGTGTCGAAGCCGAGTCTCCGCGGGGGCGGATCGCGCTCATGAAAGCCGCGGTGGACGGGCTGCTTACACCGGACAGGGCGTTTGCCGAGCAGATGGACCACTGTCTGGGGTGCCGCGCTTGTGAACCGGCGTGTCCGGCCGACGTCAAATACGGACGCCTGATCGAACAGGCCCGGGATTCCGTGGAGGAGCATCGACACGATCACCGCTGGTGGGTGAAAGTTGTGCGGAAGGCGGCCTTCGAAGGATTGTTCCCGCACCCAAGACGCATGCGGCTGCTGGGCGGGGCGTTGAAGCTGTACCAGAGAACCGGACTGGGCCAATTGATCCGCAGTACCGGTGCATTGAAACTGCTGCCGGCGCATCTGACCGAGATGGAGAGAATCATGCCCGCCGCCTCGGGTCATGGTGTAATTGGCCGGATCGGGGAGCGGCATGCCGCGAAAGGAGAACGCATCGCAACCGTGGGGCTGTTCCGCGGCTGTATCATGGACATTCTGTTCACCGATACGAACGTGAACACCGTGGAGCTGTTGACGGAAGCAGGCTTTGACGTCGTCATTCCTGATTCGCAGACGTGTTGCGGTGCGCTGCACGCCCACAGCGGGGAGCAGGCGCAAGCCCGGCAACTGGCCAAACGCAATTTGCAGGCTTTCCAAGAAGCCGGAGTCGACTGGATCGTCTCCAATGCAGGCGGCTGCGGGGCGATGCTGCAGGAATACGACCATCTGCTGCACGAGGATCCGCAGTGGAAGGACAACGCCAACTGGTTCGCGCAGCGGGTCGTCGATGTGAGCCGGCTTCTGGTCGAACGCGGCCGTATTCCGGCGTTTCGGTTCCCGCAAGCGGGACAAGAGGAGGTGCGCATCACCTATCAAGATTCCTGCCATTTACGGAATGTGATGGGCTCTTACGACTCGCCGCGCCGGTTGATGCGGCAGGTGGACGGAGTGGAATACGTCGAAATGGCCGAAGCGGACCGCTGCTGCGGCTCCGCGGGTATTTACAACCTGACGCAGCCGGAGATGTCCGCAAACATTCTTTCGCATAAGATGGAACACGCCCGCGGCACTTCCGCCGGCATCATGCTGACAAGCAATCCGGGCTGCCTGCTGCAAATGAAGCTGGGGATCGAACGGGAAGGCCTTGCCGGACAAATGGAAGCCGTACATCTGGTCGATTTTCTGCATCAAAGCATGGTCAGGGGTTGACTTTGATCAATGAACCGCCAATTAGTTGAAATACGCCATTCTTCATGCTACAATCAAATAACAAAATAATTCTAAACACGGAAGCACCGTGCTTGCAGAGGAATCGATTCTGCATGCGCGGTGCTTTTTTGTTTGGTCTGGAGGGTGTTTATGTATAAGAAGATCGTTACGCCAAGGAAAGTTACGCAGGAATGGCTGGATCGGGCATTTGCTCCACTACGGCATCACCTGGAAAAGAATGACCCGGACCATGCTGAGTGTATCATTGGCTATCATATGTTTATCGGAAACGAGGACGAGCGGTTTCATTATAAACATAGCATTACCCGCTCTTACATCGTGTTCGATCAAGCAGGCGAACTGGTTTCTTGTCCCGAGGATGCGCTTGAACATCAGTTTGATTGGCTGTCCGAAGGCCGCGAGGTGCGCCGGAAGATGGAGGATCGATTTATTCACCCCAATGTTAACGAATGGATAGACAAAAACTTGGATAATAAAGCGGCCGAAACTTATGGAGATGAAATCCGCATTCTTCTGCAGGAACTTTGGGGTCCGATTGTTAATTTCGATTTCAGCGACATCCAAACTGGATATCCTCTGAATAAAAAGAATCTCCCGTACTCTTTATATATCTATCCAACTTCCGAACCATCGAGGATCGCTTTTCAAATATTTTCGGATGCCATTTGGGATGGCCGCTGCAGTGCCAAGGTTCGACGTGACTATACGTTACGAGAGCTAAATCTGTGCTTCGAAGGTTGGAAGGTACTAACCTTTGTTCGGGACAATTTGGAATTCGATATGTCCATAATGACACAACGAGTAATAAAGATGCTGAATGGACAATCATTTCCATGGGTTGGTTCTGACTGACGTAAAATTTCAATTTATACGCACTCAACCCCGGTCGAATGTGGCCGGGGTTGAGTGCGTTATATCCCACACCTTGAAAAAAAATTCTAAAACCCTATTTACAAACCGACAGTCGGTATGCGATGATAGGTTTAAATAAAAACCGACGGTCGGTTTATAGAGGGGACTAAAAAGTATGATGACTAACGCAAGTTTTCAAACGATCATGGACACCACAGAGGCGCTCATTCAAGAGAAGGGCTGCCGGCAGACGACGTTGCAGGATATCATCCAGCGTACGGGATTGTCCAAAGGCGCCATCTACCATTACGTATCGGGCAAAGACGAACTGCTGGGCTTGGTGCTCAAATCGCGCGTTGAGCAGATCAATGCACGGTTCTCCGAGGTGGTCAACAGTCCGAATACATCGGGACTTGGCAATCCGCTGCAGCTCATCGCCGAAGGCATGATCCGATCCACGAGCCACCTAGACGTCACGAACAAAATTTTCATCTACCTGTTAAGCCAAATGGATAACCCGAAGGTTGCGGAAATGGTCCAGGAGGTATACGGAATCACCTTGCAGACTTGCACGAGATGGATAGAAGTCGGAAAAATGCACGGGGTGATCCCGGTAGAGGTCGAGGGCACGAAGATTGCGGAGTCGCTCGTCATGTTTATGTACGGCATGCGGGTGCAAAACATGATTATGCAAGAGCAGAGCCGGATGACGGTGCAGGACTTAATTGCATTCATGTCCCGCTCATTAAGATAAGAGAGGTCGAAGAGGATGCTGAACAAAAAAATTAACCTGAACTTTACTGAGATGTATCTCAAAAAACGCAGCCGCAGCGCTGCCCAACCTATTAAAGGAGTTGCTTAACATGTCGAAACGCGCTTATGTCATTCTTACGCTTCTGATCAACGGTGTTGTACCTTGGGCCTTATATATCTGGTTGTCCGATTACATAAGCAGCATAGCCGCGCTTTCCATCGCCACCATGGTGCCATTGATAGACAACGTCATCCATATGGCGAAACACCGCAAGCTTGATGCTTTCGGGTCGCTCATGCTGTTCACGTTCGTGCTGACAATCGCGCTCGTTCTAATGGGTGGCAGCGAGAAAATCCTGCTCGTTCGGGAGTCACTCATTACCGCTTCGGTCGGCCTTGTGTTCCTCGGTTCGCTCTTCTTCCGCCGCCCAATCATGTATTACTTAGCGCTGCGCTTCATTGGCAACAACGAATTTCCGGCTAGCTGGAACTATGCATACTTCCGTTTCGTGATGAGGCTGATGACGTTCGTATGGGGCATCCTTTTGACAGCGGAAGCCACTGTTCGTGTAGTCATGGTCTACCAGCTGTCCACCGAGAGATACTTGGCACTGTCGAACTTCGTACTCTACGGTTTCATCGGTGCCGCCGTGCTGTGGACGGTCGTTTACCGCCGCCACTCTGCCGCCAAATTCACTCGCCTCAAGCTGAACGCGGCGTAATGGAGGCCGAAACGAAGATGGAGATTTTGCAACTGATCAAAGAAGATCGAAAAAGCTTGACGGCGTTGTACCGAACGGTGGCGGCGGATCTCAGAAGAGACGGCGTGTACCAATGGGACCAGTTCTACCCGAACCGATTTGTCATCATCGGCGACGTGAAACGAGGCGCGGTATTCGGCATTCGAGACGGGGTCAAGGTCATTGGGGCGGTCGTCGTGGACCGTCGCCAGAGTGGGAGATATAACAGTTTGCCATGGTTCGATCGGACCGGCGATCCGGTCTGCATCCACCGACTCGCGGTACACCCTGCTTACCAAGGGCAGGGACTCGGGAAAAGGCTGTTGCAGTTTGCGGAGGAACAAGCGCAAAGCGCGGGTGGTACGAGCATCCGGCTCGACGTGTTTACCGGAAATCCGGCAGCTGTCGGGATGTACCGGAGGGCCGGGTATGCTGAAGTCGGGGCGATCCGGTACCCTATGCGCAAAGCGCCTTACCTGTGCTTTGAGAAGCCGCTGTGACAGACTGCTTGTTCGTTCCCTTGTAGAGGAACGCTTAATCGATCCAATCACGCCGCAAAGTAAAGAGCTCTTTCAATGCGTCCGTAGACAACTCGGTAATCCAGCCTTCGGACCCGGAGATGACATTCTCGCTCAGCTGAAGCTTGTTTTCCAGCATTTCATCGATGCGTTCCTCCAGCGTGCCGAGGGCGATGAATTTATGCACTTGTACGTCAAGGGTCTGTCCTATACGGTAGGCGCGGTCCGTGGCTTGGTTCTCGACGGCCGGATTCCACCAACGGTCGTAGTGAAACACATGGTTGGCTGCCGTGAGATTCAAGCCGACACCTCCTGCTTTAAGCGAGAGAACGAAAACGGCCGGTTGCTCTTTATCGGGCAGCGTACCGGATTGGAACTGTTCAATCATACGATCCCGGGCAGATTTGGACGTGCTTCCGTTCAAGTACAGAACGGGTTCTTGCAGTTCTTGCCGCAGCACTTGTTGCAGGATCTGTCCCATGCCGATATACTGCGTGAAAATCAGACAGCGTTCCCCTTCTTCCCGCACCTCCTTCACCATGGACAGCAGACGCTCCAGCTTGGCGGAACGACCGACCAGGCTTTCCGTATCGAGCAGGCCATCGGCGCCTGATGAATTCGATTCCTTCGTCAGAAGAATCGGGTGGTCGCAGAGCTGTTTCAGCCGGGTCAATGTGGCAAGAATGGCGCCTTTGCGTTGAATGCCTTCCAACGCTTGCATACTCTCCATCAAGTGATTGACCGTTTGATCATAGAGTGCACCCTGCTCGGCGGTTAGATGGACATAGGTCTTCATCTCGTTCTTCTCCGGCAAATCGAGCTGTATGGCTGGATCCTTCTTCTTGCGGCGGAGCATGAACGGCTTGACCAGCTTCTGCAGCTCGGCCGTGCGCTGTTGGTCGTGCTCTTTCTCTATGGCGTTGCCGAATCGGTCCTGAAAGGCACGCGAGCTTCCCAAATAACCCGGGGTTATGAAGTCATAAATGGACCACAGCTCCGACAGCCGATTTTCGATAGGGGTTCCGGTCAGCGCGATGCGATGCCGTGCAGGAAAGCTGCGAACGGCCAACGATTGTTTGGTCTGGGCGTTTTTGATGTTCTGGGCTTCATCCAAGCAAATGGCTTCCCATGCGAAATTCCTCAGCGTATCCTGATCCAGCCCCGAAATCGCATAGGAAGTGAGTACGACATCCGCTTGCCTGGCTTCCGCGTGGA
Source organism: Cohnella sp. (assembly GCA_028287445.1). Classification (GTDB taxonomy): domain Bacteria; phylum Bacillota; class Bacilli; order Paenibacillales; family Paenibacillaceae; genus Cohnella. The sequence continues at coordinate 22,974 of JAQBPQ010000195.1, read as the reverse complement.
AGGCCTCACCGCCAAGCCGTTTGCTTCCATAATGGAGCATGACCTCAAGCGACGGTGCGAAACGGCGCAGCTCCTTCTGCCAATTGCCCAGCACAGAAGTGGGGCATATGATCAAAGATGGAAGCTGCGTAACAGAATCTGTCGCAGTTTCTTTCATATGAAGCAAATAGGCGATAAACTGCACGGTTTTGCCCAGCCCCATATCATCCGCCAGACATGCGCCCAGTCCATACCGCCGCAGAAAAGCAAGCCATGCATAGCCCTCCCGCTGATACGTGCGAAGCTCCGCCTGCAAACCGCCAGGGACGGCAATCTTCTGCAGCTCCGTCTGCTGGCCGAGCTGACGAATGAGCTGTTTCAAATGTTCGTTCAGTTCCACTTCAAGTCGGATACGTTCCGAATCCTCCGGTAAGTGGTCCCGATCTGCACCTGCAGGCGCATCCTGGTCCCCGAGCAGATGAAGCTGAAGGACATCCTGAAACGACAATCCTTTCGATTTGTCCATGCTTGCCATCGCTTTGCGGATTTGCGCCAGCAGGGCGGGATCAAGTGCGATCCACTGTCCCCGGAAGCGGAACAATCGTTCATTGCGGGCAACCAACGCCGCAAATTCCGATTCGGTAAGATCGGTCTCGCCAATGGCAATACGCCAATCGAAGTCGATCAGCGAATCAAGCCCGAACAGCGATTGGCTGGCTTTGCCGCCCGCGGTGGAGCTGATCTTGGCGCGAAGCCGCGGCTTCTTCCGGCTGGCAGCCTCCCACCAGGCGGGGAGCAGTACGTGCCATCCGGCTTCCAGCAGACGGCGGCTGTCCGCCGTCAGGAAACGCCAGGCGGATTCGTCGTCCGGCAGGCTGTTCAGTACGTCGTCGCTGCCATCCGCGAATGATTCCGCAGGCAGAATGGCGCGCAAGCGATCCAGCCAGCCCGGAGCGCGCTCGTGAACTTGAGTGGACCATGCGCTGGGCCAAGTGCCGAACACCTTGCCGTCATGCCCGAGCCGCACCGGGGCAAGCGCCGTCTCATCCAGCTTGTCTTGCAGCACAAGCTGAAGGCGCCAAGTTGACTCGGTTTCATCCGGCTCCAGCAATTGCACGGCAGGCCGGAAAGGCGCAGTGTCCGCCTTCCAGCCGATCGCAACAAGCCAAGCATGCGAATCCAGACCTGCAATAGAAGAGCTGTCTCTGGCGAATAACTGCGGAAAATCTCTTCTCAAATCCGCTGCTGCCGATTCCGTTCCGTAGCAGCGGTGGAATATAGCAGCGGAGAACGCCGCCCGCAGCCCATCCCTGAAGCTTCGCTCCGCGCCTGCTTCGCTCAACCGGATTCGTATTTGCGGTTCCAAAGCCTCTTCGTCCCATGCCCATTGAAGCTTGCCAGCCTGAAAGGCGGTGTGGCTGGGCATATGCTTCTTCTCACGAATACAGGCTGCCAGCGCGGGAGCCAGCTCGATCAACCCGGCCGCATCGCCGTCCCACACCCAATCAATATGCTGAAGGACCCTGAGATCGGAGAAGAAAGGAATCACCTGTTCGGCGGGAAGAATGACATGCTCCGCGTCTTCCACACGCTCAATGGTCAATTCGGTGCCGTAGATCGATTCTTCATGCCAGGCGAACAATATCTGTTTCATGGATAAGCCGGACACGTGAAACTGATTCAACGTACCGTCAATGAGCGCATACCCTAGTTCGCTCAAGCGAACATGCACCGTGATGGTTTCCAAAGTCGCGTTCATGGCAGCAGTTTCCCTTTCCGTAATTCTTCCTGTAAAGCCCTTAGTCTGCTGTAACGGCTGGTGAATGCCCGGAAGAACATCTCCCAACGCGCCTCCCGGTTCATTTTTTTATACAATTTGGACAGCCGCTTTAATAACTTCGCAGCCGATTTATAGCTTTGTCTGTTTTTCTCGAGCACGTGTCTTTCGATAGCCTGATGATAGAAGGGAAGAAGCAGTTCCGGCGCTTTCTTCTCCAGCGGTTGAAGCTCGTTAACACGATACTCCAAGGGGTCGCTTACCGTCGCGAGCTGATAATCCACCCACTCCTGCCATTTTTCATGCCGGAGAAGTGCTTCCTCATAAATTTCACCAGAGTAAGGAAGCATTCGGCCAAGCAGGTCCCACATGCTCGGCTCGGCACCGGGCAGCTGACGGATCGCCGATTCCCAATAGACCGAATAATGTTGCAGACTGTCGTAATGCTTGCGGATCAGCATCGGGCCAAGCTCCACCAGCCAATTGACCATACGCGGCCATTCAGCTGCATCCGACAGTTCCGCCAAGAATCGGAGAAAGTCTCTGGAATGAATATGGAATTGGTCATCCGCTTCTTTTAATAATGCCCAAGCTTCTCGATCTTCGGATAGATAGAAGTGCATCCAGCATCGGGCGATCATCCACCCCGGACGGGAAAGCGAGGCGCCAAGCTCCATCTCGGCGGATTGGAGGCGCTGCAATTCTTCCGAGAAAAATCTCGTATCGTTAAAGTTGGGGGCAATCCAGCTCTTCAGAAGCTGGTGATACATATCTGAAAAGTGGTGAGCTGATGATGCCGTCAACATACGGAAACGCAAGTAGTTCAGTGTCTCGGTCAAGCGGTCCCATCGTTCCGGCTCGTCGGTGAGGGCAAGTCCATTTTTGAAACCGTCTTGGATCGCCTCTTTCAATTCAGAAACGGCAAGATGCGTGAAATAGCCCATGTGGGATCCGTACGGATAAGATGGGTTTTGCGCCGTTTTGGTAAGCTGATCAAGCAAGAAAAGGCGAACATGCAGGTGAAACAGCTGTTCCATTACTGGCGATAGAGGGGGTTTCACGTTCAAAATGGTCGACTGAGCGTCCGCAACATATTGCTGGTTGGGGGTGTTGATTCCCATGGATGCGGTGCACAGCTCAAAAAACCGATGCCACTCCGGAATCGACATGATGGATATACGCTGAGTCTCGGCCATTAGTGTGGCTTTATGCTCAGCTTTCCGATCGTTGATTTGCGTGGCTTTAGTATAAGAATTGGCGTAAGCGGAAGCTTTGGGAGCCTGATTGGACGTTGCCATTGACTTGGCGTTCGCAAGCGCATGGACCGATCGTCCTTGCAGATCGGCATAATGGAGCAGAACGGCGATCATATGTTTGCAGGTGCTTTCGACCGGACAATCACATTGACTAACCGTGAAAAAATCCAAATCCATTTGGACAAGGTAGTGATGCGTTCCTTCGACAACCGCTTCGATTGAACGGGTGGAGGTCTCCTTTAACTGATGGACACGACCCTGTTTATAGTATTGGAACCCGCGCTTCACGGTCAAATCGTCAAAATAATCGGTCACGTCTTGTACGAGCGTTTCCCATTGGGCGTTATCCATCATAGAGAGTGGTTTCATGGGTTCTGTCTCCTGTGGGATTGGGGTTTTGAGCATATTTCTAAAATATATCCTTCATTATACCATGCTGTTTAAGGATCGAATGATAAGAAATGACCAAGTGGCTATGGCGTTCGAGTCGGATGGTCATATTCGCAATGACCCTACTCTGTTACAATAAACAGTATCCAAATATTAACTGCTATTCATCGCTTGAGGAGGACCGTCATGATCTGGATACTTCCGCTCGTTATCAGCTGTCTTGCCGGATTTGTGCTGTTCAGAGCAAATAAGGTGCCGATCGGCAACGAACCTTCTCTGCTGACAGGGAAGCTGTCCGTCATTATTCCCGCCCGAGATGAAGAAGCGAATTTACCCCATCTGCTCGGTTCGCTTCAAGCCCAAACTTTCCAACCGTTTGAAATCATTGTGGTGGACGATTTTTCGGTCGATACAACCAAGGAAACAGCTGAGAGCTTCGGAGTCACGGTCCTCGAAAACACCCCTCTTCCTCCAGGCTGGACAGGAAAAAACTGGGCGGTTTGGAACGGTTATTCGCGCGCTTCCGGAGATTTGATCGCGTTTCTTGATGCCGATATCCGGCTGGCTCCCCACGCCCTTGAATCGTTGGTTAAGGCGAGGACGACAACGGGCGGAGTCGTTTCCATCGTTCCTTACCATTACACGGAGAAATTATATGAGAGGCTCGCCTTGATCACCAACATTCTCGGCGTATTCGCGTTCACATCGCCTTTCGAGAAAAGCAATCCGAAAAAAGGCCTTTACGGTTCCTGCATCCTCACCACGCGTGAAGATTATGATAAAGTGAATGGCCATGAAAGCATCAAATCGGAGCTGCTGGACGACCTCAATTTGGGGGCCAAATATACAGAAGCAGGCATTCCCGTCACCAACTTCATCGGCCATGGAATGGTTTCCTTCCGAATGTATGCTCAGGGCATCCGCAGCGAAGTCCAAGGCTTCGGCAAGGGAGCCGTCTTAAGCACCTCCTCTTTGAGCTTGGGGACGATCCTCCTGGTAGCCGTCTGGCTGGCGGGATTGATTGTATCTGAATCTGCCTTTTTTGCCATCAACACTTCCTGGGCTGTTCCGCTCCTGATCGGATACATCCTTTACACGCTGCAATTGTTTTATTTCGTTAAATATGTAGGCCGTTTCGGAATCGCCATGCTGCTGCTGCATTTCCTATCCGGTCTGTTTTTCATTTTCGTGATGGTCTACTCGATCTATCACGTGACTGTCTTGGGTCACGTACCTTGGAAAGGAAGGCACATCAAAGTAGGAGGCCGGTAGGCGGATGATGATGGTATGGACCGTCGTGGCGTGGCTGTCGGGTTCGCTGATGTTTTCCTACTGGCTCGGCTTGATGGCCCGTCAAAATCTGAAAACCGTCGGCGATGGAAACCCGGGTGCCATGAACTTATATAAAGCTGCAGGTATCCGATGGGGCATGGCCGGAGTTGTTTTGGATTTTATGAAAGGATACCTGCCTGTTCTGCTTCTGATGAATCACGGAGCGGTCGGAGGTTATGTAATCGTACCTGTCGCAGCGGCTCCTGTGCTGGGGCATGCCTTCTCGCCATTCCTCAAATTCAAAGGCGGAAAGGCGATCGCCGTTACTTTCGGCGTATGGAGCGCCTTGTCCGGATTCGAAGTTTCTCTTGTCTATGCGCTTATACTGGCCTTGTTGCTCGTTATCGCCAGATTGGCTAACCAAGGCAAGCCGTCGTCCGCGGAGTCCGATGCTTTTCAGATCGTTTTTGGCATGCTGCTCGTCTTTATCTACTTGTATGTAAGAACATTTTCACTGGAGATCCTTTGGTGCTGGCTCGCCATATTTGTGCTGCTGGTATACACCCATCGACACGAATTGCTTGCGTTTCTCGAAAAGATTTTCAAAAAATCCGATAAGCCCAAAAGGTTCAGTTTATAGAGGTGCTCCTACAATCCGAATCATTTCATAAATTTTTAAAATTTTGATCAAAATCATTTCTTATTCGGCACACAGTATGGTCATATCTCTCCTTTATCATCATGGACATCGGCATAACAAGCCGTACAAATCGTGAGGAGGAGAGAAACTTGAATCAACGAAAGAAAACGAAAAGAACAAAATGGGTACCTTTTGCGGTTACCAGCAGTCTTGTCACTTCCGCTTTTTTGGGAGCAGGAATCGCCTCAGCACACGAGAATGACCACATGGAACAGGCCGCCTACCATCAGCAAAACTATGGTTCTTTAGCGTCACAATTGGCAACAGGTTTGCAGGGAAGCAACACAAAGGATGCTTCCATTCGTGATGTCGTGTATAGCCTTAATGGCCCATCGGATTCACAAAACGGCAATGCAAATCAGAACAATGATAATCAAAAAGATGGGGAGAAACAGGATGATGCAGGACAAGCTGCCCAGGCTCCTTCGGCCGCTGATCCATCCGACAAAACCGCTCAGCCTGCGGCCGGAGCAACCGACGCAACTGCACAACCTGCTACTGGTACTTCGAGCAACGCATCGCAGCCTGCGGCGGGAGCAAACGGTAGCCCAACGCAACCAGTTGCCGGCACTACCGATAAGGCTACGCAGCCTGCGGCCGGAACAAGCGGCAACGGTACACAGCCGCCAGTTGGCTCCACCGACAAACCAACACAGCCAGCTGCCGGCACTACCGATAAAGCTACGCCGCCTGCTTCGGGAACAAGCGGCAACGGTGCGCAGCCTGCTGCTGGTACCACTGACAAAGCTACGCAACCTACTGCCGGCACTACCGATAAAGCTACGCAGCCTTCGGCCGGAACAAGCGACAAAGCTACGCAACCTACTTCCGGTACAACCGACAAATCCGTCCAACCTTCCGATAGCTCGGATAACTTGATCCAAGACGTTTACAAAAACATCTTCGGCGGTTACAACAGCTTGATCGGCAGCTATCAAAAATACATTGGCTTCTTGTTCCAATCGAGCGATACCGCCAATCAACAACCGAACCAACCGGCTGGGGGATCTGATAAGGCGGCACAAACCCCCACAACAGCTGACAAGGCAGCACCAGCCAATGGAGTCACAGTGGCACCTGCCGCTTCGGCGGTAACGGACAAAGTAGCACCAGCCGTCTCCAACGTAACGGACAAAGTAGCACCAGCCGTCTCCAATGTAACGGACAAAGTAGCACCAGCTGTCTCCAATGTAACAGACAAAGTAGCACCAGCCGTCTCCAACGTCACAGACAAAGTGGCACCAGTTGTCTCCAACGTCACAGACAAGGTAGCCCCTGTTGCATCTACGGTAACGGACAAAGTAGCACCCACCGCTTCCGCAGCAGCCGACAAAGCAGCATCTACCGTTTCCACGGCAGCTGATAAGGCAGCAGACACCACGAGCGCTGTCACCGAGCCTGTGAAACAAACGGAAAACAAGTATGCCGTACAAGACAAATTGGTTGGATATTACCAAACGTTAGTGTCTGCATTCCAATCTTTCATTTCGTTGCTGAAATAACCTTTTCATCCTCCTCGAATCACATAGGTAAAAATAGGAGAGCCTGTGCCTGCACAGGTTCTCTTTTTTTTGGGTAAGTAGTGTAATGCCAAAAAGTCGACAGGAGGACAGGGTGCTGATTTACACAAAAGCGTTACTAGCAGACGATGACTCTAATGTCCGTGAAATTATTCGATTATTTTTTCAAAAGAATCAGATCGAGCTTCTGGAAGCAGCTGATGGCCGAACAGCCTTACAATTAACGGAAGCTCATTCGCCCAATGTAGTCATCCTCGATGTCATGATGCCGGAATTGGACGGCTTTGAGGTGTGCAGGGAAATCCGCAAATTTTCGGATGTGCCCATCATCATGTTAACCGCCAAGGATGAGGAGTTTGATCGTGTTCTGGGCTTGGAACTCGGGGCCGATGACTATGTGACCAAACCATTCAGCCCGAGAGAGCTGGTTGCGAGAATGAAGGCGATACTTCGACGTTCCCAGCCTCGGGAATCCAAGGAAGAGGACAACCATCATATCCTGGACTTCGACGGATTGTCGATGGACAAAGAACGAAGAGAAGTCATCGTCAAAGGAGAAAAAGTGGCTTTTCGGCCCAAGGAGTTTGCCTTGCTGACCCACATGGCCGAGGTGCCGGGCATCGTTTTTACGAGAGAACAACTTCTTGAGCAGCTTTGGGGTTATGACTTTTACGGAGATATTCGAACGGTAGATGTGCATATCAAGAACATCAGAGAGCGGCTCAGCGGCCTTAACACCGATGCGATACATACCGTGTGGGGTGTGGGATACAAGTTCGAGGTCGAAAATTGATGGCGTGGGTGACCAAAAGTTTGTTCCGTCGTCTCTTATTCAGCTACTTAATTACGGTACTCCTTGGTTTGGGAGTGGCCGGCTTAACCATGTCCGTTTTTACCAAGCATTATCTGTATCAATCGAATCAGGGTGATCTCGTCCGGAAGGCCAGGAATGTAAATCTGGCCATTCAGAATTCTTCCACGATCGACGATAAATCGGTCGCACGGTTGGAGTTTCTTGATCAATCGATCGATGCAACAATCTGGCTATTTGACCGAAACGGCCAAATCGTGGCTACGTCCACGAAGGATAAAGTATTTAACGGAAAATCAATCCATCCTTCTGTGGTCAAGCAGGTGCTGCAAGGACAAGATGTCACTTCAAATCTCAAAACCACGGGCCTAAGCAAGCCGATGATATCGGTCGCCATTCCCTGGGGGAAAAAAGATACGATATTCGGAGGCATTGTCCTGCACGCTCCCGTAGAAGGTATTAATGAGACATTTGACGCTCTGAGGGAAACGATTCTTTGGGCAACGCTCTTCGGCATTGTCCTTTCCACAGTGATGGTGTCTTATGTATCCTGGTCGATTTCGCGCCCTCTAAGAAAAATTGATCGAACGGCCGTCGAAATCGGAATGGGTAATTATAGCCAAAGAGTGTATATTGAAGGTCCCGCTGAAGTCGGGGACTTGGCGAATACGATTAATACGTTGGCTGAAAAATTGGACAAAGTGGAGTCGGATCGCAAACGAATAGAGCAAATCAGAGGTGAATTTCTCGCCAACATCTCTCATGAGTTGCGTACTCCATTGACTTCGATGCAGGGTTTTCTTGAGGCATTGCAGGACGGTCTCGTAGAGAGTGAGGAGGCCAGACAGAACTATTTTCAGATTATGTACCAGGAGACGATGCACCTGAATCGCCTGGTGGATGATTTGATGGACCTTGTCAAACTTGAAAACCGGGAGGTCACCCTGTACAAGATCCCTGTGGATATCGCGGAAGTGCTGCAGAAAGCAGCGATGACTTTCCGACAGGAGGCCTCGGAAAAGCACACGTCCATCCAAGTGGAGGCAGTCGAAGGATTGGCGAAGGTGGATGCCGACAAGCACCGGTTGACTCAGATCTTCAAAAATCTGTTGCAAAATGCAGTTAAATTTACGGAAGACGGCAACATATCCTTAAGTGCTGCGGAAGAAAAGGAGTCTATGAAGATTCAAGTGAAAGATACGGGTGTCGGTATTTCCGAAGTAGATTTGGATCGCATTTGGGAAAGGTTCTTCAAAGGCGACCGGGTACGTTCGAAAACAAATAAAGGAACTGGATTAGGCCTGGCCATCGTGAGAGAACTGGTGTTGCTTCATGACGGGAAGATTACCGTGGAAAGTGAATTAGGTCGAGGTACGGTGTTTACCGTATGGCTTCCACTTGTCCGTAAAATTTGTTAGAATTTTAGGAATAAACCGCTGTACGTGCTATGATAGAGGTAGTCAGTCCATGAACACCATCGACTGAGCACAAGGAAGGTTGAAGATATATGCCTGTATTTGAAGACTGGAATCAGAAAGTGAAGAGAACTTTTAATGCCACCAGTAATGAAGTTGTATTAACAGTAATGGAGGCAGGGCATTCGATAGGCCTCACTAAAGATCAAATGAAAATATATGTAGATAAAAACAACCTGACCAAAATTCCCATTATGAGAAGCGTGCATAGGTACCTTTTGCTGAAAAGTGAAGTTGATGAAATCGTGCGGAATGTTTCTCAACGATAGTCCAAGGCACCAATTAGGTGTCTTTTTTCTTTTCAACAAGGAGGTCGCATATGAATTCAAGATATTTGGCCGTACTTTCTTTAGCGATTATGGCGTGCGGTTTTCTGGTCACATTGTTGATTCCCGAAACGACGGCTGTCTTCTTGTTAAGGGGAGGTTTTGAAGCCGGGCTTGTCGGAGGGATCGCCGATTGGTTCGCTGTCACTGCACTTTTTCGCCATCCCTTCGGCATTCCGATCCCGCACACCTCACTGCTGCTGAAGAACAGGGAGAAGATCGTCCGTTCTTTGATTTCGGCGATGGAAAATGAGCTGTTAAACAAACAAAGCATTGAGGACAAACTACGAAAGTTAAATATTTTGCGGCTGTCAGCGAGGCTGTTGGCCAAGCTGCTTCGTAAACGATCCGTCAGACAGGACTTATTGGATTTCATTACACAACAGGTGCGGCGGTTGCCGATCGAGAAGTCGCTTCCTTTTCTCCAAAGCGGAATTTCCGATTATATCCGAAGTATCGATGCCAAAGCTGCGGCGGAAACATTCGTAACGAAATCTCTGTATGCAGGTTATGATGAAAAGGCGATGGACTATGTCCTCACGGAGGCGCTTCGATGGGTCGAGCGTCCGGATACGAGGAACCTGCTTGGGAAACTCGCCGTCGAAAAAATCTCCGAAGCGAAGGCAGGCGGCCTAACGGGGTTTGCGATACAGGCTTTCGCCGGATTCATGAGTGAAGATAAACTCGGGCTAATGCTGCAAAACCTGTTGGTTTCCGCGGGAAGGGATTTATTGGATCACCAAAATCAGTACCGCGAAAGGTTCATCCGGGAAATCCGGGTTCAACTGTTCGAACTGGCAGGCAGCGATGAGCGTATGGGACGGCTCAAGGAATGGGCTGCGAACCATGTGCAGAGCCCGGACGGGGAACAGTTCTTGCACGCTCGGTTAGAGGAGATTCGCACCTTGGTACTGGACAAACTCGAGAAAGAACGATCCCGCGGGGGCCGGGTGATATTTGCGGTTTATCGTACCCTTGTCCGGAGTGTGAACAAAGAACCGGAATGGATCGTTTCGGCCGAGAACCGATTGTTGAATTATCTCGTGGAGCTGGTGGAAACGAATCATTACCGGATCGGCCTACTGGTGAAAGATAACTTGGATCGGATGGATGACGCTTCTTTGGTGGACATGCTGGAGCAGAAAATAGGGGAGGACCTCCAGTGGATTCGTGTGAACGGCGCCATTTGCGGTTTTATCATCGGATTGGTCCTGTCCCTCATCCAACTGGTCAACCATTAGTCGCAGAGGACCCTATGGTATAATGGCGGAAAACGACACGGTTAGACGGAGGTACATTATGCTCAGTTTTGAAGATAAGCTTGCCATTGCGGATTCGTTCCCTGAGCTGCAGCGCAAAGACGTGTCCATGGGACGCGTGAATTATCATTACGAGGGGAGTGCGTACGACAAAAAAACCGTCGTGTACCATCTGCACCCGAACGGCAACGGTTTCGTTTATGCTGCCGATCTGCCGGAGTACGACGCTGATGACAAGGGGTTCGTGAACATCCGGGATTTTACGGCCGACCAGCTTCGCTCCGTTATCGGACAGTCGATTCGTTCCCTGACCGTGTCCGAACAGGGGGCTACCGCGGGTTCCAGCGGAGCGCGTGAAGAACGTTGGACCAATGCGAAAAAGCAGATGCTGACCTTGCAGTATGAGGAAGAGGACGAGATGTGGTACATTTTCGCCGGATTAAACTTGGATGCCACATTCGACACGTATGAGGAAGCCAAGGCATATCTCGAGGCAGAAGGATTCTCTCGTAGTTGAAGGATGGGCAGCGTTGTGTGGTCAAGGAGGAGCAGATGGCGTATGGCCTATTCACCGCATGAAGTGGCCGAATGGATGGTTCGTGAAATTAAAGAAAGGGGCATCCTCCACCAGAGTGATGCCATTTCGCACGTTCGAACCCATTTTGGCGAACAGTTTGTTTTTGTGAATGATAACGGAAACACGTCGCTATCCAAAGAAGTAAAGACGGCCTTTCGGAAGCTGCATCGCGGCAAAGTAGCTTGGGACCGGGACGGCTTCTTCTGGGGATGGACCTAACGGAGAACTACAGACCGTATACGCTTTTGGTGATAATGTCGGCCAGTTCCGCTTTTTGCGCATCATAAGCTTGCGGTGTCAGGCTTCCGCCCGCCAGACGTAAATCCAATTGCTCTGTCATTTCAACGATCTGCAGATCGATCACCTGTTGAACGTCCATGTTGCGCTCTGAAGCGATAGCGGCTAGAGACTTCCCTTGGTGCAAGGCATTATAAATTTCTTCGTCGGAAGACAATCCAAGCACATCCAGTAACTCATATTTGCGCGCCCGGGTTGCTTCTTGGAGCGATCTATTGGTATCGCTGGTCTGAAAGGCACTGGATTTATGTAACGGGTTCGCACTTGTCTTATCGCCCCAAACAGCTGCGCTGATACTGATCGTAACGGCCATTGTTCCAACCATAATGATTCGTTTCGCACTCATCGGATTGCCCTCTTCTCTAAAATGATCTATGTATTTCGCATGTTGAATGACTGTCCAGGTAAGTTGCTGATTCTTAGTAATACGGGGCACCTTGGTTTCCGTTGCATTCCAGGGTGCTCTATTTCTATTAATCTTAATTCGGGCAGTTGTAACATCGCTTGAAGAAGCTAAAGCCTAATAAATTTCTCTGAGAAAATCAATACAGCACAAGATTTACTTTTTCTTCCGGTATAAACTTTCTTTGTGAAAGCGTTTGCTGTACTTTATGGAGATTTCTGTTGGGGACTGACTGCTTGGGTGTAAAAACGTTTTTATTGTTGGATCACGAGAGGGGTGTCGACTCTTCCAGATATTCAAGCCAATTTCTGTGTGATCGTGCAGTGGCAAACAGCCGGCAACCTACACAAAGGGAGGATCTATATGAGAAAAACATTGAGTTTCGTTTTGGCTTTGGTGCTTGTTTTGACAACGCTGGCAGGTTGCTCGAACGGTTCAGGGACCAGCAATAAGGCATCTGATTCCGGCAATAGCGCCACAACAACAACCACGACAGCAACTGCCGCGAAGAGCGGGGAAACAACCGAAATCGTGTTCTGGCAGCTGGATGGGCCGACATGGCTGCCGTTGTACAAGGATCTGATTAAAAAATTCGAAGACAGTCATCCCGACATCAAGGTCAAAATGACCAACATTCCGGAAGAAGGCTACTTCGAAAAACTCAATACGGCTTTTGCCGCCGGCAAAGGTCCGGACATGTGGGGAGGCTGGTATTCCCCGGATGAATTTGACCGCGGTTATATCGCCAATATCGACCCGTTCATCCAAAAAGACGGATTGGATATGAACAAGTATTTTCAGCCGATTACCGGTTTGAGGCTTAAGGGCAAGGACGGGCATTATTATGGCCTTCCTCGCGACATGTCCAATGCCGTTATTCTCTATAACAAAGATTTATTCGATAAATATAAGGTCCCCTATCCGGTAGAGGGCTGGACGCTCGACGATTTCAGAAACATGGCCAAACAGCTGACGCACAAAGAAAACAAGGTGTACGGCACCGATCTGTTCACCAGCGATCTGAACGGGATCAGCGGCAACCCGATTCTATGGAACATGGGCGGCGATGTGACCAGCGACGACGGTTGGACGATCAAAGGCTATCTGGATTCTCCGACAACGATCAAATTGTTTGAATATGCGCAATCGGTCGCCAAAGATGGAAGTGATGTCCCGACATCCATCATCGACTCGATGGGCGATGCCGGGCCGTTCGCATCCGGCAATGTCGGCATGACGATCGGCTGGTTATGGGGCTATAATACGATTAAAAAAGCGGGCTTCAAGACGGGCGCCGTTCCATTCCCGAAACCGCAAGGCTCGACAAGCAATTACAGCTGGTCGGAGACCGTGAGCTGGTACATGAACGCGAAATCGAAACATCAGGATGCCGTGTGGCAGTTCATGAAATTTATGTCCGGGGAAGACATCGGCAAGGATGTCGTCAAGGACTTTACCTGGGGACCGCCGATGCCGAAGATCTGGGAAGACAACGGCCTGGACAAGGATGAAGTGCTGAAAGTGTTCTTGGATCAAGCGAAACTGGATACGAAAGCTCCGCATTATGACCGCAACCGGTCGTGGTACGACGTATCGAATCTGTTTGTTCAAGCCTATACGGATATCGTCAACCCTGTGGACGGTAGATCGTACAAAGATCCCAAAACGGTGCTGCCTAAAGTTGCCGATGAGATGCAGAAGAAACTCGACGAACTGAAAGCGCAAAACAATAAATAGATCTTCCTGCATGATCTCCGATATAAACGGCTATCGCCATCCAAAAAACGGCGATAGCCGTTTATACTTGTCCGTTGCTATAGGGACGCAAGCACACGATCTACCGCCACTTTCGTCATGGAGGCAACTACCGCAGGAGGCAGCAACGGCAATTCTTTGCTGAATGTTTCAATCGAAACGAAGCTGTCGTAGCCGATTTGTTGGAGGGAGTTCAGCATCGTTTTCAAATCGATGATGCCTTCCCCCGGCAGCAGGCGCTGATCGTCGATTTGTTCGTCGGCCGGTTTGTCCGGCGCGTCGTTCAAATGAACAAGCACGATTTGATCGGCGCTAAGCGCCAGAATATCCTCTTTCGTTGCATGTGAAGTGAACCAGTGAAAGCTGTCGAACAGCAGGCCCACGTTCTTTTCCCCGATGGCGCCGATGAGTTCCATTACTCCCGGAATCGTATGAATGAAATCATGTTTCATCGTTCTTGACGTTCGCGGGCCGACCCACTCGATACCGAACCGGATCCCGTTTTCCCCAAGTACTTTGGCGCACTCGCGCAGCCTTCGGATGAACCGGCTGGTATACTCCGCTACCGGCTCATCCGTTGCCGGCGACAGCCAAGTGCAACAGCGTGTGTTCCCTAGCAGGCGGGCCAGAGAGGCATGCCGGGGCAATTCCTTCAAATCGGCCTTGAATGTGGCCTCATCCTTGCGAAACTCCACAGGCAGGTGGAAGCTGGCCAGCGCGAGTCCCCGCGAGGACAGCAGGTCCTTGGCGGCTTCCGCTGATTGTTCCTTGCCGACTTGGCTGAATGGTTCGATGGAATATTCGACGGCGGGAAACTTCGCCGCGGAAGAAGCGTCGAGGAAATCGAGGAACGGCACATGAAATCCGGTCGTAACGGGGTTCATCGTTGGGATCATGGAAATGAGCCTCGCTTTCATTATTTTTATTTTTGATTGTGCTATATTGGTAGCAAGGAAGACGGATCAAGGAGCTGCCCGGTATGATTCAACTGTTGGAAAAATACCTCATCGATCCTGAGACGGACATTCACTACGCCTACCATAAATCGATCAAAAATATTACGGATATTCACTGGCACGACTTCTTTGAGATTTTTCTCATCACCAAAGGGTCGCTCTATCACTTCATCAACGGCAAAAAAGAATGGCTGGAGGCGGGGTTCTTATGCTTCATTCGTCCTTCCGACGTCCATTACTACGGCAATGACCGAACCCAGCCTTGCGAGCTGCTGAATCTGGCTTTTCCGCAACGAACGGTGGAGGCGTTGTTCGAGTATTTGGGGGACGGGCTGGAAGCAGATGACCTCCTGGCCGCCGAGATGCCGTCTTGCAAAGTGATCAGTCCGTACCAAATTGAAATCCTCAAGGATAAAATCCAAGAAATTACCTTCATACCGAGTGCGCACAAGAGACACATCAAAGCCGAAGTGCGTGCGCTATTAGCAGAAATCTTTATCCTCTGTTTTTCGAACCGTCCGGAGACGACGCCCTCTTCGATGCCCAATTGGCTGGAGGAACTGGCGGATGAGATGAGGAACAAGGACAATTTCGCTCAAGGCTTGCCACGACTCTACGAACTATCCGGCAAAAGCCCAGAGCATCTGACCCGCATGATCAAAAAACATCTCGGTAAAACGCCCACGGAATGGATTAACGAAATGAGACTGCAATATGCGGCGAATTTGTTGTCGCATACCGACGAAGCGATCGTGACGATCAGCCTGGAAGCGGGCTTCGAGAATCTCAGCCATTTCTATCACCGGTTCAAAGACCGTTTCCACGTCACGCCGGCCAAATTCCGTAAGGAAAACCGGAAAATCGCCATCCCGATTTCGAAGCCTCTCATTCCCATGCTTTAAGAAGTATTTTCGCGTTGTTTTGTGAGGCCGACACGGCAAAAGCTTCTTCGATTCGGCTCATCGGGAAAACATGCGAAACCAGCTTGTCGACCAGCGGGGAGTGGCGGATCACCTCCAAGATTTTCGGAAAATCGTTCAGGTTGTAGTGCCAGGAGCCGAGCAAATGGATGCCCTTACGCAGCAAGTCTCTGCTGATCACGATCGGCGTCTCGGTGTTGCATTCCCCTACGAAAGCGACCTTGCCCCTGCAGCGAACCGCGTCAATGCACAGCCGGTGAGCGGGCACGGCGCCAGAGCAGTCCAACGCGCAGTCCGGACCTTCCCCGCCGGACAAGCTTTTAATTTGCTCTACGGCATCCGGATCCCGGGGATCGATCAAGCCGTCCGCTCCAAGTTCTGCCGCCAGATTCCGCCGATATTCATTGGATTCGACAGCGATGACCCGGGCACCTCTATACTTGGCATTGATAACGGCTCCGATGCCGACAGGACCGAGGCCGGTAATCAAAATCGTATCCGAAGCGCTTAACCCGAGCGTTTGATAAGCTCCGAACGACGGCCCAAGCCCGCAAATCGTCAACGCCGCTTGCTCATAGCTGACATCATCCGGAATTTTGAACAAGTTCCACGCCGGCTTTAATACATATTGAGCCATTGTTGCATCCTGCATCGGATAATTATGTTTGCAATAAATATAGTCTCCCTGCTTGCATAAGCTGCACTGCCCGCAGGGGAACAGCGGAGTGACCACGACACGGTCTCCTACTTGGACCGCTCCCGGCTGGGCGACTTCCACGACTTCGCCCACGGCCTCGTGACCGAGGCAATCGCGATGTTCTCCCTCCAAGTACGCCTTATATTCCGTACACATAGGTGAGATGTGAATCTTAACAACGACGAGATCCCCGGTTGCTTGTGGGATCGGAAACTCTTGCAGTTCCACCTTCATAACCCCGGTAACGACCGCTTTTTTCATGTTTTATCCTCCGCGCCCTATTGTAAAATCGTTTTCATTATAATTCGGAATCTAGAGCGTAACAACAATCTGAATAATAAATTTCGGTTTATCAAAATAGCACAAAAAGGCTCATAATAAGACAAGAATTTTTGCCCGATCGCTTATATACTGCTTTCATCAATCGAGAAAAGGCAGGTGAATCAAATGAAAGCGGCGGCCTTTATCAAACCGGGGATGACGCAGGTATTCGAGATCGACAAGCCTGTACCGGTTCATGACGAGGTTCTGGTCAAAATCGCGGTTTGCGGCCTCTGTTCTTCGGAACTGGGCATGTGGGTCAACAAGGACTTCAAGACGGAGCACCCCATTTTTTTCGGACATGAGGCCACCGGTATTGTGGAACAAACCGGACCGGATGTGCAAACGCTTTCCGTCGGCGACCGTGTTACTCTATTCACCGAACGCGGAGGTTATTCGGAATATATCGCGCTTCCGGAGAAGTGGGCGGTCAAGCTCGGAGATCATGTCCCCTATGAATGGGCGCTCGGTGAACCGATCGCGTGCGCCATGAACGGCACCAGGCGTTCGGGTGTTGAAGTCGGCGACACGGTGGCTATTATCGGCCTGGGCTTTATGGGCAGTTTGATCATGCAGGGCATCCGTTTGAAGGGGGCTTCCCGAATCATCGTCGTGGATACCCGGGAAGAATCGTTCGAGCTGGCGAGGAAGTTTGGGGCGGACGAGATCATCGATTCCAAAACCGAAGATGCGGCAGCGCGCATTATGGAGCTCACCGGAAACAAGGGCGCCGATGTCGTGGTGGAATGCACAGGTTATCAAGAACCTCTCGATTTGGCGACCAAAGCCGTCAAAATCCGGGGCAGACTCGTGATCTTCGGCTACCATCAAGGCGGCCCGCGTACAATCGACGTGCAGACGTGGAACTGGAAAGGACTCGACGTGGTGAACGCCCATGAACGGGATCCGGAAGTTTATTTGCAGGGCATGAAAACAGGTATGAAGCTGCTCGAATCGGGCCATTTGAACATGGAGCCTCTGGTCTCCCATTTCTACGGTCTGGACGATATCAACCAAGCGTTTCAAGACGCCTACAGCAAGCCCCCGGGCTTCATTAAGGCGGTCATTAAAAACTTCTAACCCATTTAAGGAGGATTTCTTTATGGCAAAATTAATTCCTGAGGAAGTACAATACTATCGCGAGCATGGATACTATCTTTACAAAAAACCGTTGTTCTCTAACGAGAAGATGGCGGAATTGGAAATGATTTTTGAAGAGCAGTTGGCGCAGAAGGGTGATAAGCTGTCCGACGAACTGGATACGCCGCATTTCCGGGATTCGCGCCTGCTCGAGTTTCTGATGGCGGACGAAGTGCTGGATCTCGTCGAACCAATCATTGGACCGGACATTATTTTGTGGTCGAGCCACTTTATTTGCAAGGATCCTTACAAAGGGCGGCAAACCCCGTGGCACGAGGATTCGGCATACTGGAACGGAAGATTCGACAAATACGACAACATCGTCACCGTATGGCTGGCCATCGACCGCAGCAACACGGAGAACGGCTGCATGAGGGTCATCCCGGGCACGCACCACAACGGCTTCTCGGAATATGAGAGCGTTGACATGGCGGTCAATACGTTCCACGCGACCATCAAAAACATCGACGAATCGCAAGCCGTCTATTTCGAACTGGAGAAAGGCGAATGTTCCTTGCACGATTCCCGGATTATTCACGGAGCGACGGCCAACACGAGCCCTTACCGGCGGTGCGGTTATACGATGCGGTTCCTTTCGGCCGACACGAAGGTCATCCCCGAGAAGAACGAGAACTGGCAGATTTTCTTGGCGCGCGGTCAAGATCGTGCCGGGAATCAGTACGTGAACGTGAAAAACTGAGTTGGTGTGCGTCCAGGGGAGGTGGGGAACCGCTCTTTCCTGGAATCGTATTTTTCAAGTTGTAACCGCTTTAAGGGGGAAACGCGCTGTGACAAAACAGGTTTTGAGCAAATCGGAACGCAGGGAAGAGCGGATGGGGTATTTGTTCATCTTGCCGTGGATTATCGGGTTTTTGGCATTTGCCGCATTTCCGATTGCCGCTTCCTTATTGCTCAGCTTCACCAAGTGGGACATTTACAAGGCGCCGTCCTGGGTCGGACTCAGCAATTTCCAGCGGTTGTTTCAGGATGAGCTGTTCTATAAATCGATGAAGGTGACCTTGACTTACAGCGCTTTCTCGATACCGCTCAGCCTTGTTTTGGGACTCGGCCTGTCTCTTCTCCTGAATTTGAAGATCAAAGGGATCGACTTTTATCGAACTCTTTTTTACTTGCCTTCCGTTATTACCGGCGTTGCCATTTCCATGGTGTGGATGTGGATTTTTAACGACGGTTACGGGCTGCTCAATTATTTGCTTTCCTTGATTGGAATTGAAGGGCCGCATTGGTTTAAGGATCCGAATTGGGTCTTGCCCGCCTATGTCATCATGAGCTTATGGGGGGTCGGCGGCAGCGCGATTATGTTCCTGGGGGGATTGCAAAATATTCCGGGGCATCTGTATGAAGCGGCCAAAATCGACGGCGCCAGCGTGTTCCAACGGTTCTATAAGGTGACGCTGCCGCTGCTCACTCCCACGCTGTTCTTTCTGTTGCTTATGGGTATCATCGGTTCGTTCCAGGTGTTTACCATCGCGTACATCATGAACGGACGGGGGGCCGGTGGACCGGACAACGCGGGTCTGTTCTACATGCTGTATCTCTATCAGAAAGCGTTCAAATCGTTTGATATGGGGTATGCATCGGCGATGGCGTGGGTCGGCGGCTTGATTTCGCTCGTTCTGGCCCTGATCGTCTACCGAACGCAGAACAAGTGGGTCTATTACGAAGCCGGCGATACTGGAAAGGGGGAGAAAGCGTGAGTATACGCACAAAGCGTTACATCGGGGCTGCCGGTTCACATCTGGGGCTATCCGTGCTGGCCCTTATATGTTTGATCCCTTTCTTGTGGATGCTTTCCACTTCACTGAAAACGAAGCAGAACATGTGGCTGTTTCCGCCGCAATTTTGGCCGGTCCATCCGCGATGGCAGAACTATATCGATGCCTTTTCGTTCGCTCCGTTTGCCAGGTATATTACCAATACTCTCACCTTGGAGTTCTTCATTATACTGGGCCAAGTCGTATCGTGTACGCTGATTGCCTATGGCTTTTCGCGTTTCAAATTTCGGGGTCGCGAAGTGCTGTTCTTCGTTATGCTGGCCACCATGCTCATTCCCGAACAAGTCACGATGATCCCTCTATTTCTGTTGTTCAGTAAAATGAACTGGGTCGATACGTATCTGCCGCTGATCGTACCCGCCTATTTTGGGAATGCGTTCTATGTGTTTCTCATGAGGCAATATTTGATGACCATTCCCAAGGATCTGGACGAAGCGGCCAAAATCGACGGAGCCAATGAACTTCAGATTTTGTGGAGAGTGCTCGTACCGATTTTGAGGCCGTCTCTCACCATCATCATCGTGTATACGTTCACGGGGGTGTACAACGATTTCATGGGTCCTTTGATTTATCTGAATACGCCGGAGAAGTTTACATTAGCCGTAGGGTTGGCGAACTTTGTTTCGTCCCGCGGCACGGAATGGAATTTGCTCATGTCTGCTTCCACGGTCGTTCTGGTGCCTCTGCTGCTCATCTATTACGTGGCGCAAAGAAATCTGATTGGCGGGATCGCGAGCCTGGGGATTAAGGGGTAGCCCACGGCGATGGGCTCAATCGGCTGGAGGGGGAAGCGTGCTTAGACCCAAGGCAGTTTGCATTCTTCCGGAGGCACAGTCAAGAACGATTGGATGGAGGGCTGCCGGAGCGCACGGCCTTCCTGCCACCTCCATTCGCTATATTGCACTTTTACCGTGAGAGTCGGTTTCACCCAGAACGCGTCTTTATGGCGATCGGGTCTTCGGGCAAAGGGCGACTCTTTCACCTTCATCGGCTGCAACACATCCGTAAGATCCCGCCACTCGGCCTTCGACAATTTGCCGGTTCCCGTGTGACCGATATACCACAGTTTCCCCTCGTTGTCGTATTGCCCCAGCAGGACCGCATTAACAAATCCTCCGTTTAACGTAAACCCGCCGACGACCGACATCACATCGCCGTAGTTTTTCACCTTTTTCCAGCGATCGTCCTTGCCGCCCAAAGCGTATGTACTCCTCAAGTCTTTGCAAACGATGCCTTCCATGTCTTGCTGCTTCATGAGGTCGAACAGCATCTCACCGTTCGGATGAAACGAGACCAGTTGGACGTTTTCGCTCGGCGTGATAATCTCAGTCAGTAGCGCCGCTCTTTCGGACAGCGGCTGCCGGTTCACCCATGTTCCGTTGTAATAGACGATATCGAAAATCATGTAGGTGATCGGAACCATTCTTTGCATGTCGTCCACTCGGTCCATCCGCTGGATCAGATCGCGGCGCATTACTTCGTGAAAAGACGGCTTGCCGTTCTCCGCAAGCGCGATTACTTCGCCATCCAGGATTACGGATTTAGCCTTGCAATAAGAGTCGATTCGCAGCAACTCGGGATAATGCCGCGTGCGTTCGTTTTGCTTGCGATTAAACAGTTTGGTTCCATCGGGATCATGGTAAGTGAGGATGCGGGTGCCGTCCCATTTGATTTCATATCTCCAATGGTCTTCCATAGGGATGGCGTTGCTAATGACCGGCTCAAATGGGAAAATCGGCTCCATCACGGCTCTCCTCTCTGTTCGCTTTTTACATAGCTTGGACATCGGAGAGCAAAATAATGACTATCTTGTTCAATCGGGGAGTTTCCTCATGGAAAATCAATTCGTAACGATCGAAGGCAAGGAGATCTCCATCTCCCATCCGGACCGGATTTTATGGCCGGAACCGGGCATTACGAAAATGCAGTATCTGCAATATTTGCTCGCGGTTGCCTCATTTCTTCTTCCGTATACGAGGGACCGCATGCTGATGGTTTGGCGT
The DNA here is from genome assembly GCA_028287445.1 of Cohnella sp. Classification (GTDB taxonomy): domain Bacteria; phylum Bacillota; class Bacilli; order Paenibacillales; family Paenibacillaceae; genus Cohnella. Next base: position 1,344 of record JAQBPQ010000195.1, on the reverse strand, counting down.
TACCCGGACGGGATCACCGGCCGGCGGGTGGAAGAAAGATCGATTCACGGCGCGGCTCCGGCTTGGGTTCCCAGGGTCGTATATGCGGATAAAGAGAGGATTTTGCTCAACGACATGGCGACGCTGATTTGGGCGGCCAACCGTGGTGCGACTGAGCTTCATGTGCCGTTTGACCGGCATTTCCGCAAGGATTATCCGACGGAACTGGTGTTTGACCTCGATCCTGCGGACAACATGAATTTCGGGATTGTGCTGGAGGTGGCGCTGAAACTGCGGGACGTGCTCGATTCTTTATCCCTGCAGAGCTTTCCTAAAACGTCGGGTGCAACGGGATTGCAGATTTTTGTGCCGATCGAGCCTACCTACACATTCGAAGAAACCAGACAAGTGAATGCGTTCATCGCCCGTTACATGCTTCAACAGATGCCGGAAAAAATCACGCTGGAGCGGGTGGTGGAACGCCGGGGGAATAAACTTTATTTCGATTATCTGCAGCTTTGGCGCGGGCGGACGATGGCGGCTGCCTATTCCGTTCGAGCGAAACCGTTAGCTACGGTATCGACACCGGTGACTTGGGAGGAAGTGGATCGCGGGTTTCAACCTGCCGATTTCACGATGGGCAGCATTCCCGGACGGTTGCAGAGGATCGGCGATCTTTTCAGATTTGTCTCGACAGAACCTTACCGGCTTAACCAAAAGCTGGACAACGTGCTCCGGTTCATTCAGAAGCATTCCTAACCTGATTCTCGGCTCTTCACCGCACATTTAATTTATTGCTTGTGAAGGAGACCGTCTGATAGAATCGATCCACGGGCTTTCGTGGAAAACGGTTTCGAAAGGCTCTAATTTCAAGGTACGGAGCTGGAAACATGAGCATGCTTAAATCGGTTGCCCAGGTAAGCGGGGCGGCAGCACTCATCTTTGCGCTGAACGGACTCGTCAACTACGGGCTGATGCAGCCGCTGGCCGGCGGGTCGGAGGTGTTTAACCGGTTTCGCTATCATCTCGACGATGCGGTATTCGTCCTGCTATTCGGGTTTGTCGCCATTGTCTGTTGGGCGATGTTTGCCGTGCTGCCCAAGGAAAAAGGCTACCTCTGCCTGGGCATCATCTCATGCCTTACTTCGCTTCAGCTGTTCTCGGAATGGGACGATAAAACGCTGTTGTTCGGCGATTTTCCGGTCATCCCATACAGCTCCCTCGCCATCAAAAGCGGAATCGTATTCGTGGGCTTCTGGTGTATCGGCTCCGTGTTCGAACGGTCATGAACTCCCATCAACCGAGGGCTGATGTGGGCAAGCGGCATATTATGGGTGGAGATTGTGGCGGCCTCTCTGCTGGGTG
>JAQBPQ010000157.1 GCA_028287445.1 Cohnella sp. | reverse complement strand
CGGCCTGTCCGTGCGCGAAGTGCAGCGCGATCGGATCGGGCTCGCGCGGCGATTCTCGCAGCAGCACGGCGTGACGCTCGTGCTGAAAGGCGCGCGCACCGTCATCGCCACGCCGGATGGCGAAGTTTACATCAACACAACTGGCAATCCCGGCATGGCAACGGGCGGTGCGGGTGACGTACTGGCCGGCATCATCGGCAGCCTGCTCGCCCAAGGTTTGGACAACGCCCAAGCGGCGGCTGTTGGCGTATACACCCACGGAGCCGCCGGCGACCGTGCCGCAGCGAAGCGGTCGTCTCCAAATGCCCTGATCGCCGGGGATATCATCGACGAATTATAACCTTCCACCTTGAGGAGTACATCGTGTTCGCCTTCACTGTACCTAAGCCGAATTCCCTAATAGGAAGGATTTTTCTCCGGGATATGGAATATACAACCTTGATTGAATCTGACAAAAACAGACACCCTCCAAGGAGAGAGCGCGCTTGTTTAAAGGAAGCCGTCTCGCGGGCCGGATAGGTTTTATGCTGATCGGGGTGTACGCCATCTGGCTTTTATGGTGGCGCAACGATCCATTTGTAAGCGTTGCCGGCAGCAATGTGATACAGGTTTTTGGCGATTTGTACGCCACCGTGGTATTGTATATGGCGTATCGACAAAAACGGGCCAAGTATTGGTTGTTTTATGGTTGGGGAACGTTTTGTTATGGCGTTGCCCAAGCGTATTGGACGTTGGACCTGCTTGTTAAGGGTGTCGCTCCGGAGATGTTCGGACCCGCGGAAGTGCTTTGGGTGATCCAATATTTTTTTTATGTGGCTGCGTTGTACCACCAGAATCGGAGCGGCCGGAATTCGGTTCTGCCTTTCTTGCTGGATATTACGTTGTTCGCCACGGTGGCCATAAGCCTGTCCTGGGAACTCTTCATGCGTCCGGCATTGCATGGGCCGCTGCTTCTGACTCCCATGACCACATTGAAATTGTTCTGCTCTTCGGTGAATCTTGTTATTCTCATGAGCTTGCTGTTGTTGTATATCACCGGACGCTCGAGAGCATCCAGAGCTGCGACTGGCTGGCTCGGAGCGGCGTTTTTGGCCAAGACAACGGGATCCTCATATTCCTGGATATTGGAAAAGCGCGAAGCCTGGGAATCGCCTTGGGCGATGCTGCCTGATTTCTGCTGGTTTATTTCCTTCATTCTTATCGGGTTTTCCGCTGTATACGGGAAATACAAACATCGGACGAACAAGCCCGCAGATTCCAAATACCTGGAACTAAAGCGTTATGTTTCGGTTGCCCTGGGCGGATTGTTGTTGATAACGTTGTTCGCCGGCTGGTTCCCCACGTCGGCCATTGGATATGGATCTATGTTGGGTGTGGTGCTCTTGATCGCACGGTTGTTCCTGGGCGTCCGGGAATCGGAAGCCGTTAACCGGGCTTTGCGGCAATCCAATCACAATTATCGCAATTGGGTGGACAATGCGTTGGTCGGCGTGTTCATCGAGCAAGATGGCAAGCTGGTGTATGTCAACCGGCATTGCGAAGAAATTTTCGGCTATTCACCGGGCGGAATGTTGGGCACCACGCTGCTCGGACATCTCACATTTGAAGATATTTCCCGGTTTTTGGCGGAAGCGGATAAGCTGCGCGAAAATATTCCGACTTCCCGGTTCGATATTTCCGGGGCGAAAAACGACAAAACCCCGCTTGATCTGGAGATGCAGCTGGCGTTGACGGAATATGAAGGCAAGGAGGCCCTCTCGGGAACGCTGATCGATATTACGGAGCGCAAAATGTCCGAGCAATGGCTGATTCGTTCCGAGAAGCTTTCCGTGGTCGGCCAGTTGGCGGCCGGCGTGGCCCATGAAATCCGCAATCCGCTGACCGCGCTCAAAGGCTTCACCCAACTGCTTCACCAGAACTCGGACGAAAACCGTAAATATTATGAAATCATGCTGGCTGAGCTCGACAGAATCAACTACATCGTGGGCGAGTTTATGGTACTCTCCAAGCCGCACAACCGGCAGCAGTTGAAGGAGCAGGACATTCACCGAATTTTGACGAGCATCATTCCCATTTTGGATTCTCAGGCCATTTTGCATAATGTCATCATCCGGATCGAATCCGAACAGAACCTCCCGCGTGTCAGATGCGACGAAAATCAGATCAAGCAGGTCCTTGTCAATCTGATGAAAAACGCGATCGAAGCGATGCCGGGCGGGGGCACAGTGACGATCCGATATGAAAATGATGCCTCCAAACGGGAACTAATCGTATATATTGAAGATGAAGGAATGGGCATTCCACCCGATTTGCTTGAACGCCTTGGTGAACCCTTTCTTACAACCAAGGATAAAGGAACAGGGCTTGGACTCATGGTTTGCTACAAAATCATCGAGGCTCATGAAGGCATGATGTCTATCTCCAGCAAACACGGGCAAGGAACGGTAGTCAAAATCGTCCTGCCGGCCCGTTAGACTTGCATAAAGAAAGAAGGACAGGGCGTTATGGCGGATACGCACGTGTTCACCAGAAGAGAAGAATTGGCCAATGCGATTACCCATGGTGTCGGAACCGCAATCAGCATTGCCGGGCTGGTACTGCTCATCGTGTTTTCCGTCCTCAAAGGAACACCGTGGCACGTGGCAAGCTTTACGATTTATGGAGTGACGATGGTGCTGTTATACACCGCGTCCACGCTCGTTCATTCATTTCCTGAGGGCAAAGTGAAGGATTTGTTTGAGACGTTCGATCATTCCTGCATCTATCTGTTTATAGCCGGGACGTATACGGCGATTCTGCTTAGTACGCTGCGAAATCCGCTGGGGTGGTCCATGTTCGGCATTGTGTGGGGATTAGCGGCGGGAGGCGTCGTGTTCAAAGCATTCTTTACCAAAAAATTTCTTGTGCTGTCGACCCTGGTCTACGTGGCGATGGGTTGGCTGATTATCTTCATCTGGCAGCCCCTGGCAACGCTTCTCATGCCGGGAGGTATCCGACTGCTGATCATCGGAGGACTCTGCTATACATTCGGTGCCGTTTTCTATGTGTGGCGCGGATTTCCTTATCACCACGCGGTATGGCACCTGTTCGTCTTGGCTGGATCCATATCCCATTACTTTGTCATTTTACTGTATGTACTGCCTTAACAGGGAGGGATCGAATGAGCCGGACGCTGCAGTTTCGCAAGGATGGAACGTTCACGATTGTCCAGTTCACGGACTTGCATTGGCAGAACGGTGAGCCGGCGGATCTTCGGACCCGGGCTTTGATGGAGAAGTTGCTGCAGGACGAGAAGCCGGATCTGATCGTGTTCACCGGCGATATCATCTACAGCCTGAAAGCTGTTGCTCCGCGCAAGGCGTTCCGTGAGGCGGTGGCTGTAGCCGAGCAAAGCGGCATCCCATGGGCGGCCGTGCTGGGGAACCACGATTCGGAGCGGCTGGTGAACCGGGGTGAACTGTTGGACATCATGCTGGAGCACGACGGATGCGTGGCTCAACGGGGGGCGCCGGGCGTCGATGGGATCGGCAATTATGTCGTACGTGTCGTTGACGATGGAGGCCGGCCTCAGGCTGCATTGTATTTTCTAGATACCGGCGCGTTATCGCGGAGTCCGAGGGTACCGGGTTACGATTGGATCCGGCGCAGCCAAATCGATTGGTATGTGAGGCAATCCAAGCAGATGGAGGCCGAGAATGGGGGTGCAGGGCTGCCGTCGCTCGTTTTCTATCATATCCCTGTGCCGGAATATGAGAAGGTATGGCGAACGCAGATCTGTTACGGAAACCGCAATGAAAGGGCGGGCAGCCCCGTGGTTAACTCCGGTTTCTTCGCGGCGATGGCGGAGCGAGGGGATATTTTGGGCACTTTTTGCGGGCATGATCATACGAACGATTACGAGGGGAAGCTGTTTGGCATCCGATTATGTTATGGGCGGGCGAGCGGTTATCAGGCTTATGGACGGCCGTTTTATTCCCGAGGGGCGAGAGTGATACGGCTGAGAGCAGGGGAGAAGGAATTCGATTCGTGGATCAGGCTCGGCAATGGCCGCAAAGTCGAAAATCGCCGGGTACACCGCCCTTGGGCGTTCTGGTTGAAGGAGAAACTTAGCAAGCTTTTTTAACGTTTCAGAAACTATAAGTTTTCACCTATACTTTTCTGAAACGTTTCCGACATAAACGTATGCTGCCATCCAAGGACGGGGACAGCCGTTTATACTTGATCATTCAGGATTTATAAGTTTGCACCACGCATCTCTGAATGATCTCCGACATAAACGTATGCTGCCATCCAAGGATGGCGTTAGCCGTTTATGCTTGGGGGATAAAAAATCAGCGCCGTCGCGGCTGCCTTTCAGGCGGCATTGCGATCGGCGCTGTTGAGCTTTAGCATTCGGAGTTACTTGGGTGTACGGTTTGCGGATCCATTCGCCCCGGAGAATTTCCGGGTTCATGCTGCCTTCCCGTCCCGCTTTCAGGCGGGCTTTTTTGGTTTTGGATTTGGCCATAATGGAAAACACCTCCGTTTACAGCATAATAAAAAATATCCGTCCCGGCAACAATAGGCTTCAATATCAAGCTGCTGTGGGGGGAGCTTCGTTTGTCTTATACGTGCAAAGACTGCGGGCAAGAGTCGGACAAAGCGCACACGATTACCCTTTACGATGAGCAGGGTGTCGAGGATCGTTTGGAAATCTTGTGCCCAACCTGTTACGAGGAATGGCTTCAATCCCTTAAAGGCTAACGATCAGGTTGAAGCGATGGTGGCGCACCTCATCAAGTACGACGTTCCCGAGGAGAAGGAAGAGGAGTGAGTGATTTGTTGGAAGCCGACCCGGTCAAGGGTCGGCTTTTTGCACGATGTACGGCCAGCTCAGAATCGAACATGTCCAGCAGTCCGGCCGCGGATTCCTTTCTTATGGACAAGCATGATCCGTTTTGTCTCAAAAAAAGAAAATTTGTAAATCAACCGAAACATTCTGTATCTTTTATGCGTCAAATACGTTACCGCCGCACAAGCAAGACGACCGAATCCCAACGGCGGTCAAAGGAGGGTATCGACATGAGAAAGGTCATACTGTTTCTGTTGGCGCTGACGTTACTTTTTAGTCTTCCCATCACCGCGGCAGCCGCGTCGAACTTGACGACCGAGCAAAAGTACGAGGTGCTGAAGCAAAAAGGGATTTTTTCCGGCTTCACCGACGGATCGTCCCGATTGTACCAATCGATGACGCGGGAGCAATTTGCCCAAGTGCTGTTCAAGCTTTTCGAGCTGCCGGAGCCCCAAGGTTTCCCCAGTTACGTTGACGTGATCAAAACCAGGTGGTCCTACACTCCCGTCGAGGCCGTTACCAAAGCCGGCCTTATGCTTGGTGTCGGAAATCGCGAATTTGATCCCGCGTCTCCGGTGACAGTAGAACAATTGGCCGCTATTCTGGTTCGTGGTTTCCAATTCTCCGGGGATGGAGGTTACGTCGTCGGGAAGGCGTCCAAGTGGGCGAGAGCTTCCGTCGGGATTGCGCTCCAACGTGGTCTGATTCCCCAAATGAGCGACTATACCGTACCCGCCACTCGCGGTTTGCTGGTCGAAGCCACCTACGCCGTCTATGATCAGACGAATCAGGCTCCGCTTAGCGTCAAATCCGTTCAGCCGATCTCGAATCAGATGGTTCGTGTGAATCTCAGTCAAGCCGCCTCCTCCGCAGACAAAGACCGCTTCGCCCTCAAAGACATTTTAGGGGTTACCGTGAACATTCAGCAGTCGATCCTCAGTCCGGACGGATTAAGTGTCGCGATTGTTACCGACCGCCAAGTGGCCAACCGAACGCACACCCTCTATGTGGACGGCGTTCCTTGGACGTATATGGCGCCATCCGATGATACGTCCAAACCGACGGTCGTCTCGTTGACCCGGCAGTTGAATTCCGTCATCGAAGTCGTTTTCTCGGAGCCTGTCGATCACGGCACGGCAACCGATGCATCGAACTACTGGTTCAATAACAATTTGAAGCTGACTTCGATCCAACTCTCAGACGACAACCGCAAGGTTACCATGACCACGAGCCAGCAAAATGACGGTACGACGTATCGGCTGTCCATTCGCAATGTGAAAGATTTGGCCGGCAACCGGATGGATGATTGGAATGGAACGTTCTATGTGGATAGTTCGATTCCAAGAGCAAGTTTTGACTTTGACGTTCCGACCGCTCGCCTGAAATTGACCTTCAGCGAAAAAATCGATCCCGGGCTAGCGAAGAATCTCGGCCAATACTCGATTGACAAGGGGATTTCCGTGGTCCGTGCCGATTTGGCGGGTGACGGCAAGACAGTGATCCTCACCACATCGCGGCAAAACGACGGCACCGTGTATACCCTGACCGTGGGCGGCATACGCGATCTGGCCGGGAACACGATGAATACCCAGACCTTCGCTTTCGTAGGGGTAGCGAACCCCGGTCCGAACGTGCAACTGCAGTCGATCGTGGCCGTTAATCAGGATACGCTCGAAGTGACCTTCAACCGGGGATTGAGCGATGCCGACGTATCCAGGCTGGGTGTCACCGTGTTGACGGATAACAATAAAGGCTTCTCGATGAGTGGCTGGCAATCGTTTAATATGCGCAAGGCAGGTATCGACAGAGTGGTTCTCATCCAATACCGCAACAGTGACCCTCATCCGCAATTCTTCCTGTCCGGTCATGCTTATCTCGCGCGTGTAACCGGCGTGGCGAATTTGATCACCGCGAACAACGCGGACCTGCAATCCTTTGCCGGCACGAACGTCATCAATCTGGATCCCTCTGTCACACAGGTCATCGCCCTGAGCAAAAACACGGTAAAAATTGTGTTCAGCGAGCCTGTTAAAAATGTCAGCGAAAAGGCGTTTATCGTGCGTGAAAAAGACGGCAATTACGTAACGATCCTGGACGATACACTGGGCAATCCGAACGCTGTCGTAACCGATGTAACACTCGTGCTTAAAGACAGTTTTGAAAAGGACCATCTGTATGTCATGAGCTTCGTCCCCGGACTCATAACCGACGCAGCGGGTTGGAACGGACTCTCGAGTTCCGAAGTGACCTTTCCTGGGGTATAATACAGGAAATACAGAAATTCGGAGGACCCCGTCTTGTTCGTGTTTTGGATCTATCTCGCCATAATCAACGTATTCGCTTTTACGCTCATGTCCTACGATAAGTCGCTGGCCCGGAGGGGCGGACGCAGAATTCGCGAACGTACCTTGCTGCTGGCGGCAGCCGTTGGAGGGTCGCTGGGCGCCTTGATCGCCATGAGAAGCCGCCGGCATAAAACGAAGCATGCGGCATTCTCCGTCGGCATCCCCGCGCTGATCATCGTGCACGCCCTGCTGCTCGCATACTGGCTGTCCCGCTGAACGGCACAAAAAAACCTCGATTCCACACGGCAATGAGCCGCGAAGGATCGAGGTTTTTGCTATTTCGGCAGGGTCAGCGCCTGCAGCATGCGAAAAGCCTTGTCCTGGTGCGCGGGGGCAAATCTCACAGCCAGGATTTGCTTCTCGCCGAAAGCGCCCACCTGCGTACCCGAGAAAACATCGTTTCCGGTGATGTCCACGCCGTAGGGGTGTGACACGGTTTCTTCATCGGCCAGCGCATTCCGGATACGTTCCGGGTGTTTCTGCAGCTCCGGCCAAAAAGGTGTTCGGTCTAAAGGCATAAAAACCTTCTGTTTGGCCAGTGTTTCAAAATTGCTCTCATCGACGATCAGCAGGTCCATTTTATCCGTCATGAGGGTGATCATGCCCTTCTGCTGGAGCGCCATATCTTGCTGAGATTTGATTTCTTTCGGAATGGTATTCACATTGACATCGATCCGCTTCCACTCCGGAATCTTGTGGAGCAGATTCTGCGACAGCCGATCCCCGTCCGTGCCGAAGAAATTGCCGTACACCGTCACGGCCAGGTCGAGAGGGGGTTTATGCGCCTCTTCGTTATGCCTGTCCACGATTCCTTTGACCGTAAGAATAATCAGTACAAGGGCCACAATGACCGCAATCGTATGGAATTTATAATAATAGAAAAAGTAACCTGCTTTGGTCTGCTTCTCGCCGGTTCCTTCTTTCTCCGCCTCGTAGCCCAAAATCCGGTTATACGCGCGGTTGATGGCGTCGATGTCCAGCTCGTCGTCGGCCGGTTGGTCTACTTCACGCTGCTGTCTGGATCGGGATTTCTTCATGAGCAGAAAATACCGCTGTTCGACTTGCTCACGGCTGGCATCCTCTGGAAGGCCCATCTTTTCGTAAGCTTGTTTCAACTCATCCAAGTCAGTTCACTCTCCCATATGAATCATACACGAACCATGGAAGCGCGCGCAAACAAGCCCGAATCCCATCCAGGGAATCGGGGGCGATGTCGGATAAAAACCCGTCTACCAAGTTTTCAGCACCGCGTTCGAGCCGTCACCCACAGGTGATTTTACGAGACTATCCTTTTCCTTGGACGCGGCGGCCAGAGCTTTCGCCTCATCCGGAGTCGACTCCCTTTGATATTCCATTTTGCTGGAACCTTGGAACACGCCCCCGGCTTCGATGGACAATTCTTGAGCGGATAAATTGCCGCTCAAATTACCGGTCGCTTTGATCGTCAGCTTGCCAATGGCGGTCACGTTCCCTGTCACGTGTCCCGCCAGCATGATGTGGCGGGCGCGGATATTAGAGCGGGCAACGCCGGTTTCGCCGATCGTCACATCTCCGGTGCAGTCGATATCGCCGGTCAATTGGCCTTCAATGCGGATACCGGCTGCCGATCTGATTTTTCCGTCAAACTGGGTTCCTTCCCCGATCAGCGTATCCGTCATGTTCGGATCGATTTTCGTTTTTTTCTTTTTGAACATGATCATGGCTCCTTTCTGGTTGCCTGAAGATAGGGTCTGGGATCGACATTGCCGCCGTTAACGGATACCTCGTAGTGAAGATGGGGGCCGGTGCTTCGGCCGGTACTGCCGAGTTCGGCTATGATATCGCCTTTGCTCACCTTGGTCCCGACAGTCGTCAGGATTTTGCTCAGATGCATGTATCGCGTCAGCAAGCCGTGGCCATGAGACACTTCCACGTAATTTCCGCGGGAGCCGTCTTTGCCTGTACCCGTTACCGTTCCGTCCGCTGCCGCGTAAATCGGATTGCCGACATCGCCGCTGATGTCGAGGCCCGCATGATATCTGGCTTGATGTGTGAAAGGGTCGCGACGAATGCCGAACAGAGAAGTTACTTTACGAGAGTCCGTAGGCCAGATTGTCGGGGTTGTTCGCAGCCATTGTTGCCGGAGAAGCATGGCATCCTTCGTCTGTTCCAATTGCGGCTTCATGTCTTGGATAAGCCGGTCGATGGTGGAAAAATCATTCCGGGTATCACTCATTAAGGAATCCATCGCTCCGCTAGGGACCGGCAGATCTTCCCCGCCGGTACCCCCGCCGTCCAAGGAGTAATCGCTGACCGTAACGTTAGCGTCCGGTTGGGACTTCACGGAAGCGGTTTTGCCGGATGAAGAAATTCCGGCTATCTGTTTTAATTGGGTTTGCAGTTTGTTGATATCGGACATTTGTTGCTTGATCGATTGGGCTTGGTCGGACAACCCGGCCACTTCGGTCTGCAAATCGCCGATATGCTGGTCTTTGTCGGAAATGATTTTGTCGTACTTCCCGGCCGCATGAGTCAGCTCTTGTTTCAAGCGCCCGATTTCTCCCGTGTGGCTGCGGTAAAGGAACATAGCGCTAAGCGCGGATATTGCCAAAGCGATCGATAGGATCAAAGCGGACAACAGGACAACAGCGGATAGTTGGAATCGAATGACCTGATTGTTCGCGTCCGGGATCACGATGAAGGTGAACTTTTGCCGTCTCCATTTCATGACTTTCCTCCTGCGTTTCATAGACCTTCTCCGCCTTATTTCGACCTTGACCCCGGTTTTCCCTTTATTTCGGAAAAAAAAAGTCGGTTCATGGCCGAGGAAAGGAGGAATTTGTCGGAGCAAGGCGAAATCTGTATATTAGCTGTGTTTAGCAGATTAAGGGAATCGGCGGAACAGTTCAGGAGGATTGTCATGATCAAATTGGCAGGTATAGACATCGGTAACGATAGCGTGAAATTGGTCGTCAGCGGTTCCAATGAGCCGATCATCATTCCGAGCATCGTTTCACCAGGATATGAGCGGCATATTCTCCAAGAGGAGGACGCACCGCTTAAGGCATTGGACGTTATGGTTTACAGCCCCAAACTCCATAAGAAGAGCCAACGTTATTTCGTCGGCTTGCTGGCTTCCGAGGATCAAGATAACGCGGAGCTGGAGGAGACCGACAACAAGGCAACCAGCGATCAGGCGCTCATCGTGGCACTCACCGCTCTTGCGTATGCCAGCGTGACCAATGTCGCGCAAGGGCTGCAGCCAGGCGAGACCGTGGATCAAGTGGAATATGTGATCGGAACCGGTCTTCCGGTCCGTACTTACGCGCGCTACCATCAGACGTTCGAGGAACGTTTGGTTGGGGAGCATGAAGTGACTTTCCTTTCCACACCCAAGCTTCGCGGCCGAACGGTTCGGGTGAATATCCGCAGGGCGATCGTGTCGATCGAAGGTGCGGCTGCACTTTTCCATATGGCGACACACGAGAATTTGCAGGTGCGTGACGAAGAGCTCTATTACGGCTGTATCGGCATCTGCGAGATGGGAGCGCTCACGACCGACTTCCCGGTGGTGAAGCGGATGAGCATCGATAACCAGTTCAGCACGGGGGAGCAACTCGGTCTCGCCTCTTATCTCGATTCCATCATCCGGGATGTGGAAGACCAATTCGGTTACCGGTTCCCGAGCCGGACGAAGCTGACCCAGCGGATTCGCCGCGGCGAATTCATCATCCAGCGGGTGGGCGAAGGGCAGGCGGACATCCGCCCGATCGTGGATATCTACTTCGGACGAGCCGCTCAGAAGATTGTCGACTTGATCCGCAAACGCTGGAAGAAGTACCCCGACATTCAATGCTTCTACGTACTGGGCGGCGGCGCAGCGGCACTTAAGTCCTATATTCTCGAATCGGCCGAGAACATGAGGCTTCGTTTCGTAGACGACAGCGAGCTGCAGAACGTATACGGCTACCTCAAGCTCGCCCGTAACAAGACGACCCAATCGGAACCGGTCTAAAATTTCAAACATAGCTTTAGGGCTTCCTCCTGCAGTTGATTCTGCCGGGAGGAAGCCCTTTTTGAAACATACTCGAATTTAGCACCTGCCTACGTGACAATCAGTTTACAGGAAATCTCCAGGTAAAATGTTCATCTTGGCGCCATACAGCATGATAACGGGAAATGACATTGGTCAGGTGCCAAAGTGCACCTCAAATGATGGAATCCAGAGAAATGGCCTTGGTCAGGGGCCAAACTGCACCTGAATACAGACGATGTTAGTGGAAAACCCGATTTTAGCGGTATTGAAGTGTACTCTGGCACCACAGTGACGACTAACGGGGTTAGAGAAGGTATTGGAGTGTATTTTGGCACCTGACGATATAGAATAGGGTCCGAGAAAATAAATGGAGTGTTTTCGGCAGTTGGCAACGAATTGGACCTGCCGCGCGGGAGACGAGGTGCCAAATTGCACCTGAATTGATGCAATCAAGCGAAATGGCCTTGGTCAGGTGCCAAACTGCACCTGAATACAGACGATGTTAGTGGAAAACCCGATTTTAGCGGTATTGAAGTGTACTCTGGCACCAC
>JAQBPQ010000153.1 GCA_028287445.1 Cohnella sp. | reverse complement strand
ATATCGAGTCTCTTATAATTTAAAGATAATTGTAGCACAAGTGTATTTATCAGGTGTCGGATTTGCGGCTTCGTCATTAGTTGCTTTTTGCCGGGAGACGGATTATAGTGAAAACTACCATACACGGGAGCCTGCGGAAGCAAGCTGAGAGTGCAACTAAACCGTTGCAGACCGTTCAACCGGTTGGATAATGCCAGCATGGGAAAACACGGTGTATCAAACACTTTGCTTTCGCATTGTGTTTTTTTATTTTTCATCGTAAAAATCGTGATCTCCTTATGCCTCCAGCTTGTTGTACGGAATTGGCGTGTATGTCAATTCAAACCGAAAGGCTGGACTCATTCATGAACACCCCTTTTTTATCCTCGATCTTGGACAAAGTGAGAGCTGCAAATCCCCTCGTACACAACATGACCAATGAGGTAGTCACCAACTTTACCGCCAACGGCTTGCTGGCTGTTGGCGCGTCTCCCGTAATGGCCTACGCCATCGAAGAAGCAGCCGACATGGCCGCGTTTGCGGGCGCGCTTGTCTTGAATATGGGCACCTTAAACGCCGGATTGGTCGAAGCCATGATCGTTGCGGGGCGTTCGGCTAATTTGCATGGCGTGCCGGTCGTTTTTGATCCCGTCGGAGCGGGAGCTACGGCTTATCGTACGGAAACAGCCAGAAAAATTTTGAAGGAAGTCCGGGTTTCAGTGCTTCGCGGAAATGCCGCGGAAGTCGCACATGTAATCGGGAAGGACTGGGCCATCAAAGGCGTGGATGCCGGATCGCAGGTCGGCGGGAATGTGAAGAACCTGGCCATTACAGCGGCGGAGCAGCTCCAAATTGTGGTCGTAATTACCGGCAAGGAAGATGTCATTACCGACGGAAAACGTGGGTTTGTCATCGCTAACGGTCACCCGATCCTGACCAAAGTTACCGGAACGGGATGCTTGTTGACCTCGGTGATCGGAGCGTTCGCGGCAGTCGAACCGGATTTATTGTCGGCAGGTGCGTCGGCACTCACATTTTACGGTGTGGCGGCTCAGATGGCTGCAGAGCATAAAGGCGGCGAAGGCCCTGGAAGCTTTCAGATCGAATTTCTCAATCAACTGGCGTCGGTCTCGGCAAGCGATGTTGAACGTCTGGGATCCGTCCGACATTGGACGGTGAATGGGTGATGGTTGTATATAAAGCATTGACGATCGCCGGCTCGGATAGCGGCGGAGGAGCCGGAATCCAGGCAGATTTGAAAACCTTTCAAGAACTTCAGGTGTTTGGCATGTCCGCGGTCACCGCGGTAACCGCGCAAAACTCGGTAGGCGTCCAGGGAGTATTCCCCATGTCTCCCGATGCCGTTGCGCGGCAGATTGAGTCGATCGGTACGGATCTCGGTGTGGATGCCGTCAAAACAGGGATGCTTTTCAGCAGCGAAATCATATCCACGGTAGCGGAACAAGTGAGGCGCTTCGGGTGGCGGCATCTGGTGGTGGATCCCGTGATGATCGCCAAAAGCGGCGCTTCTTTATTGCGGGAGGAAGCCGTCCAGGCGCTTCAGAAAGAGCTGCTTCCTCTAGCCGAACTTGTCACCCCCAATATTCCGGAAGCCGAAGTGTTAACGGGTATCACCATTCGCACGATGGAAGACCGCAAAGAAGCAGCTATAAGACTCGCCTCCACTGGCGCCAAACATGTGCTGATCAAAGGCGGACATGAGGAAGGAACGATGGAAGCCGTAGATTTGCTTTATGACGGCAGCGGTTTTATCACCATTGCCTCCAAGCGAATCGTGACCGTGCACACTCACGGCACAGGATGCACGTTTTCTGCTGCTGCAACGGCGGAGATGGCCAAAGGCAAAAGTGTTTCGGAGGCGGTCGAAACTGCGAAAGCCTTCACCCAGGCGGCGATCGAAGATCAGTTGGGCATCGGAGGCGGTCATGGGCCGACCAACCACTGGGCTTATGGCCGTCGGACGCGGGGGGAGAGTCAGTTATGAATCCAATCAGCCCATCCGTCATGCGAGAACGGTTGAAGGTTTACCTCATCATGGGCAGCGTCAATTGCCGATCGGATGCGTCGGCTGTTTTGCGGGACGCGATTCTGGGCGGAGTCACCATGTTCCAGCTGCGGGAAAAAGGGCCGGGCGCTTTGTCGGGTCACGAACTTCGCATATATGCCCGATGCCTGCAGTCGGTATGTCGAACGTTTGGAGTTCCGTTTATCGTCAATGACGATATTGATCTGGCGATCGAGTTGGATGCTGACGGCATTCATATCGGACAGGACGATGAATCGGCCCGAGTTGTGCGCACCAAGATCGGTAACAAAATTGTCGGCGTATCCACCCATACGTTACAGGAAGCCGAGATTGCGTTGGCTGACGGTGCCGATTATTTGGGCGTGGGGCCGATTTTCCCCACCCGGTCCAAGGACGACGCTAAGCCGCCCCGAGGAACACAACTCATTCGCGAGTTAAGAGAACAAGGAATGACCATTCCGATCGTGGGCATCGGCGGCATCACACCAGACAACGCCCGCCATGTAATGGTAGACGGCAGCGACGGAATATCGGTGATTTCCGCGATCAGCTCTTCAAACTTCCCAAGAGAAGCGGCGCAAAAACTTCGAGAGGCGGTATACACAAAATGAATGACAATACCTCGCAGCAATCCGATCACGGCATCGAACAGAAGATGCCTTTCGTGAAAGGATTATTATATGGTCTTCAACATGTTTTCGTATCGAACGTATGGCTGGATCCCTTGTTTGTCGCAGCCATGATTGGCCTGCCCGCGGCGATGTCCGCCAATATGGTGAACGCGATATTCATCGGCGCAGGGCTGGTCACGCTGACACAGGCCGCGAAGCTGGTTCGTCTGCCCGTCGTACAAGGGCCATCCGCGGCCTTCGATGCGCTCATGATTTCTTCCGGAAAAGCCGGTGGCTTGGCCGCAGCGGGGGGCGGCATTATGGTGAGCGCCTTGATCGTGCTGTTTTTTGCCCTGACAGGGTTGTTAGGCCGTTTGAGGGCATTGTTCACGCCAGTCGTATCTGGGGTCGTGATTTTTGTAGTCGGCATTGCGCTTTCCGGATTCACGTTAACGGAATTTCTAGGCGGTCAGGCGGATAGTCCGAGCTTTGCTTCGCTGCCTACACTGCTGATGTCGGTTCCGACCGCGGTCACCGTCATGTTGTTATCCTTGTTCGGTAAAGGGAAATGGAAATCATTCTCTTTTCTAATTGCGCTTGTTTTAGGAGATATCATTGCGTTAATGCTCGGGAAAATCGATTTCAGCACGGTCGGAGTCAAAGGTTGGATCGGGCTGCCGCATCTGTTTCCGTATGGAGCACTTACGTTTCACTGGAGCGTATTTGCAGCGTTTTTCGCGGCTTATGTAGCTGCCGTGATTGAAGGCATGGGCGTTTATCAGGCTGCGGCTCAGATGTCAGGCACGGAACTGGACAATAAGCGCATTCGTTTCGGATTTTCCGGCGAATCCGTCGGCTCGATGTTATCCACCGTGGTCGGTGGTTTCCCTACAACTGCGTATGCGCAAAATGTGGGTCTGCTTCGCTTGACCGGTGTGACCTCCCGCTATCCTGTTATGATCGCCGGCTGCATCTTCCTGATTCTGGGCTTTGTCCCGAAAGCGGGCGCGCTGCTGGCATTGACGCCCGATGCGGTGATCGGCGGAATCTTCCTGCCTGCCACCGCTTCGCTCATTTTAACGGGAATCTCGACCTTATTTCAGATGGAGAAGAACGATACCAACTATTTGATCGCCGGTCTTTCCATTGTGCTCGCCATCGGCATCCCCGCCTATGGAAGCAAAATGGGCGGATTCGCGGGTTCGATGCTTGCCAACGGCGTGATCGTGGGTACCGCATGCTCGATTCTGATGCATATTTTGCTGGTCAACCTGCCGCGGATGTTCCGGAAGCAGGCCGCTTGACATGCTGCAGGAATCGCAGGAACTGTCGGATCAAATACGAATGGGCAGTAATGCGAAAAAAAGGAATAATGCAGAGGACGGGGTATTCAAGCTTATATTTGGGGTTCGAGCTCTGGAATAATTTCCTTGAAAGCGTTATCTTAATTAAGAAGCAAGTCCAATCAAAATGATAGGTTGGGTGATTCGCGTGGATAAAGTGAAAGTCGGTATCATAGGTTGCGGTATGATCAGCAGCATTTATTTAAAGAACTGCACGCAAGTTTTTCAACACATTCTGGAGGTTGCAGCCTGCGCAGATCTTGTCCCAGAGCTTGCCCGCAAACGTGCGGAAGAGTTCAACGTCCCCGTGGCGTGCACGGTGGACGAGTTGCTCGCGAATGCGGAAATCCAAATCGTCCTCAACTTAACGGCGCCTGCCGCGCATGCAGAGATCAATCGGAAAGTTCTCCTTGCCGGGAAGCATGTTTACACCGAGAAGCCCTTTGCTTTGACGAGGCAAGACGCAAGTGAAGTGCTCTCTGTTGCAGAAGCCCATGGACTCCTTGTCGGATGTGCGCCGGATACCTTTCTTGGAGCGGGGCTTCAAACTTGCCGCAAACTCATTGATGAAGGATGGATCGGGGTGCCTTACGCAGCGAATGCAACCATTATCATGGGAAATTCAGGAGATGGCATGCATCCCAACTTTCATAACTTTTTCAAGCTCGGCGGGGACCCGATCATGGACATGGGACCGTATTATTTTACCGCATTGATCCATCTGTTGGGACCTGTACGCAGAGTTACCGGCTCCGCGCAACAGCTGCATAATGAAATCAAGATACAAAATCCCCAATCTCCGCGCTTCGGCGACAAGGTTCCGGTAGAGGCGCCTACCAATGTTGCGGCAGTGCTCGACTTCCAAAGCGGTGCCGTTGCCAGCGTACAAGCCGCCAAAGAAAGCTTCGGTTATAAGCCGAGACTGGAAATTTTCGGAACGGAAGGCAATATGACGGTTCCTGATCCGAACTTTTTTGGGCCTGTCCCTGGGCTGGGGCTATTAACGATTCAGAAACGGAACGGTGAGAGCAAAGAGCTGCCGCTCTCGCACGGGTTTTCGGAAGACAGCAGAGGGATCGGAGTTGCCGACATGGCCTATGCGATACGATCGGGCCGGGGCAATCGGGCAAGCGGCCGGTTGGCGGAGCACGTGCTGGACATTTCGCTGGGAATTTTCGAAGCCTCGACAAGCGATAAGCATGTAATCCTTCAAACGAGTGTGGAGCGTCCGGATCCGCTGCCGCTTGGTCTGAAATATAATCGACTGGAGGTATAAATGAACGCGATTTCGACTGAGGAAAGGAGTGACGTAACCATGTTTCCATTTAAGACCTGCCTTAACGCGTCCACCTTGTTCCCTTTTGAATTGACCGTGAAGCAGCAGGTCAGAATTGCAGCGGAAGCCGGTTATGAGGGAATAGAGCTCTGGGTTAAGGATTTGGATCATTATTTTGCAGCAGGCGGTACCGTTACCGAATTGAAAAGATGTTTCTCAGAGACGGGCATACGATTCGTGAATGCCATTGCCTTTTTCGCATGGACGGATGAGCGCGAAGAGGAGCGGCAACAGGGTTTCATCCAAGCGGAAAAAGAAATGAATAGGTTGGCCGAGCTCGGTTGTGCTGCGGTAGCCGCACCTCCTTTCGGCAGCGTAGATGGCGTTTCCTTGGAATCGATGGCAGCAAACTTTGCCAGACTGTCCGAATTGGGAGCGCAAATTGGAATTAAACCGTATCTGGAATTCTGGGGCAGGGCCAAGAAGTTGTCCCATCTCAGTGAGGCTATGTATGTAGCCATGGAAAGCGGCGTGCCGGACGCACAAATTTTGTTGGATCCGTTTCATATGTATACGGGCGGAAGCGATGTAGAGAATCTCGCCTACATAAACGGGGAACGGATCGGCATGGTACACGTGAATGATTATCCGGAAATGCCGCTTCGGGAGGTGATAGCCGATCGCGACCGTGTGTTTCCCGGTGAGGGCAAAGCCCCGACGCAAAGAATGGCCCAGCTCCTGCATATAAGCGGCTACAACGGGTTTTTGTCTCTCGAGCTGTTTAGGGAAAACTTCGGTACCAGAAGCGCATTGGAGGTCGCCAAGCTTGGACTGGATGCTATTCGAAATGCGTATCAAGTGAATAACGAAGCGAATAAGGAGGGTGAAGAATGAAGAGACCGAAGCTTGGCTTAATCGGCATTGTTCACGAAGAATCAAAGAAGGATTACTGGGGAACGATGCGTCGGGTGGCGGAAATCGGGTATGAAGGCATTGAAGGGGCGTCTGAACTGCTCCAAGGAGATGTGGCGGACAATGTCAGGCGATTTCACGAACTCGGTCTGAAAGTCGCTACACATAGCGCGACCTTGGATCAATTGCGCAATCAGCTCGATCAGGTCATCAAAGAATCGCTGGCGTTACAAACCAATCACGTTACCGTATGGTGGTCAGACTTTAATACAAGAGATGAATTGCTGAGGGACGCGGAACTTTACAATGCGGCCGGGGAGCGGTTGGCCTCTGAGGGACTGAAGTTATGTTATCATAATCACGATCATGAGTTCAAAAAAACATTTAACGGACTTTATGCTTTGGATATACTCGCGGAGCATACGGATCCGAAAGCGCTATATTTTCGCTTGGATGTCGCGTGGATAACGCTCGGCGGGGCGGAGCCGGCGCATATTTTACGCAAAATGGCGGGCCGCGTTCCGGCAATCCATATCAAGGATGTTTACGGCACGGACGAGATTGGCAGATGGACGGCGGTCGGCACCGGAGTCGTTAACATCCGGGACTCCATCCGGACAGCGAGTGAAATGAATGATGTCGAATGGATGACCGTCGAGCAGGATAAGCTCCGCAACCTTACTCCGTTCGAGACGGTATGGGTCAGCTATTTGAACTTGAAAGAGGCCGGATTGATTTAGTCTCAGAACCAGTTAAAAATTTATAATTAAAACTATACATGGCTACCTCTCTGTTCGTTAATGTAGTATAGCTTTAAAGGTTGTTACACAGAGAGGATTGACGGTGAATGTTAGATGTTTTGAAGCAACAATACGGCTTTATTAGGTCCACTAGACAAACTTTGTTTGC
>JAQBPQ010000092.1 GCA_028287445.1 Cohnella sp. | reverse complement strand
AGCAGAAAGTCAGAACTCAATAAAGCCGGTTGAGGCTTCGTTGTTCTTCATATTTTGGGTAATTGAGTCAGCTTTTTGGATTTTATTTTTTGAATTTATTTTTTGATTTGACTTACTTGATTTGACTTACTTGATATTTGAATTACTTGATTTGACTTACTTGATTTTACTTCCTTGATTTTACTTCCTTGATTTTACTTATCTGATTTTATTTTTTGATTTTACTTTTACTTTTTTGAATTTATTTTTTGATTAAGACTTTGGTTTTTGTTATGAATGTTTTCAATTTACAGGTTGACTCACTGTGAATGCTCTGATTGATCATCTGTGGATCCCTGATTGAAAGGGATAATGATCAAAGTGAGAAGAAGGAGACAGCAAAACGAGCAGGCCGTTGCTCTACGATTAAATTCGAGGTACAAGGAATAGGAGAGGCCAAAGGCAAAAGAAGAACATCGTAAGCGCACTATGTCTCTAATTCCTGAGCGAAAGGGATAGTTGACAAAGGGACGAAAAAGGGAATAGTACTGCTCTGCTCTTGGGCGGAGCTCGGGGAAGGCTGCAGCAACACAAAAAACCCATGTGCGATGGGTTGGATTTGTACGGTTAGTAATTGCCGGAATTCGTGGATTTGGCGGAATTCGTGGATTTGGCGGAATTCGTGGATTTGGTGGAATTGACGGATTCGCCGGAATTGGCGGAATTGGCGGAATTGGCGGATTTAACGGAATTGACGGATTTGCCGGAATTGGCGGAGTTGGCGGAGTCGGCGTTTTCCCGGCGGATGGCATAGGTGCAGCGGGTGCCGCCGTCGGCCAAACATTCGGTGCGCTCGACACTGGCGTCGAGTAAACGTTCGAATAACTGGCGTTCGCAATGACATGCTTGGCGGTAACGGTTCGCCACCTTTGCGACGGGGCAGTTGTACTCGTAAAGCATGTAGACACCGGTTTCTTCGCCGGATACCCACTCGGTCATGTAACCGCCTGCGTTCTGGATCGTGGAGAGTTCGGCTACCCGCTCCTCCAGTGACCGATCAATCATTCGTTCGAGAAAACGGTTTTCAAGCTTGTCCCGGCGTCCTTCGAACAACCGGTCGATCACTTGAGCTCCATCCGGAAGCTCTTCCAACTCGCTTAGTAAATCGAGTGTCAATTGCGGATAATTCTTCGGAAACAGATCATCCGATTGTTCCGTCAAGGCATATCGGTAGGATGGCCGCCCCATCGCTTGGCGTACCAGGGAAGCGCGGATCAGTCCTTCCCGCTCCAGCGTCTGGATATGCCGGCGGACCGCCATCTCCGTTATGCCCATTGCTTTGGCCATATCGCTGATGGAACAGTTCCCTTGCGTTTTGAGCATTTGAAGCAGTTGGCTTCGGGTCGACAGTTCCTCCTGCGGCAACATGAGCATCCCTCCTGGTCCACCGGTCTGACGGCTGCTTGCTTCCATTCGACACGGAATCGTTGTTTGACTCTCATTGTACCGGAATCCGCTCCATACGTAAATTACCGCTTTGCAGCAATATCTCAGGCACCAAGTTCCCGATGCAGATACGTGTGGACTTCGTGGTCGAACTGTCGTAAAAGATCCGGCAGTTCCCCGGTAAACGGATGCAATTCCCGCCTCGGCCAGCGGGCATACTCTTGCACGAGAGGTTTGCGCAGGGACACCAGTCGACGCAGAGGGGCAGCCACCTCCGCGGAGATGACTCCTTCATCGGCGATGATGTCGATGATGTCTTCATAGCTGCTGGCGTCCCGCATAATAAACCCGTCGATCAAACCGCTTCCTACATCAGTGGCGATCTCGAGCGCCAAATGCAAGGCCCGTTCTTGCGCCAGTCCCTGTGTGAGCGATCCCGTCCAATCGGAAGCGGCTTCCGCAAGGACCTGAGCGATATCCGGAATACAGGCCAGCCGTTCTTCGATGCTTTCACGATTTACGTAATACACGGCCTCCGGCCTCCCATTTACTTGCGTTTGCGTCTTCCTCGGCGTTTAAGCCATATCGTCATGACGACGGCGCTGATGAGAATGACGATCAAATACGTCATCATCTCAAACAAGTCACCGTTTCCCATATCCACTTTATCCGCTAACCTCACGATGATCTCCTTCTCAGCTCTCGTAGTCTACGCTGATTTGAGTTTCGCGCGCTGTCGCCATATGTTCGATCACTTTTTGATGAACGGGATGGACCTGATAAGCCTGAAGCGCGTCCAAAGAAGCGAATTGGGTCGTTAATGCGATGTCGAAGGAACGTTCCGTATGCAACACGTCAGTCCCGACTTCAATGGATTGCAGCACCTCGATTTTGCCTTCCATATCCCGCAGAATTTGGGCTGTGCGCTCCACACTTTCGGGTGACCGGTCTTTCAACTTGAACAGCACAATATGCGTAATCACGGACAAGTCCCCTTTCCTCCCATGAAGTATCCTCCCGGCGAAGCCCGCGCATACTACGGGCATCACTTCGGCGAAAGGGAGAACCGACATGCGGCGTTTTCGCGTCACCTTGATCTTCACGCTGTTCGCAGCGGCGTTGTGCCTGTATAACTATTCCGGTTACGATCCCCATAACCATTGGTTTTTCATGTTCAGCATACCCGTCTGGTTCGTGGAACTGTTCGACGACATCCATCGGGTGAATGTCTTTTTTATGTACCTTCTCACGATCCTGAGTTGGGCGCTGATCGGCTATTTGACCGATCTCGGGGCTGCAAGGATCACAACGTGGAGACACCTGTAGAACTAATCAAAGCTTGATGGCAAAAAGGAGCCATTGCGGCTCCTTTTGGTTTTATTCCACGATGAGGGTGGATTGCATCTGGGCGTGGCCCTGTCCACACATTTGCGAGCAATGAATTTCATATTTCCCGGGTTTGTCGAATTTGAAAGTCTGTGAAGGATGAGATTCATTGAAGTTGAGGTTCATCCCCTTAAATTCCGCACCGTGTTTGCCCAACTTGTTCGAAAACTTGATCAGGTAAGTCTTTCCTGCCTTCACGTGATACTCCGGTTGATCGAAATTAAAGTTGGTGGCCGTAATCTTCAGCAATTCCGTGCCGGCCGGCAATACTTCTTCGTGCGGCTTCTGCGGCATTCCCGCGGCAAGCAAGTAAACGCCAAAGGCGCATGCGACCATCACGATCGTGCTCATGATCCATTTGTACATCGAGTGCTCCCCCTGCTCCATCCAAAATGTCTACCTCTTATATTACCTAAAATAGGCGTTTGAACTCAAGCAGGAGATGGGGGAGTACCGCAAACTTTTTTTACATTTGACAAAATGATGAACGGAGCGCCAAGATCCCTGTTGAGAGGGACCGATCACGCTCATTTGGCCCGGTCGCGTAAAATTTCCACGATCCGGCTCAGGCTGTCCGGCAGCGGAATTCCGAGCCGTCCGCAATTCTCGATGACGGAAAGCAGCTCGTTCACAAGATAAAAAGCAATCGCGCCTCCCATGACCATGTCCATCCCAAGAAATACATCCACACGATGGGTAAGCAAGATGACCAGAAGGCTCAATCCTTTTTTGGCAAGTCCCCAAAAACCGGTTTGGCTGTTCAGTCCGGAACCGCCCCGGATGGCCGCCGTGACGCCGGTGATATAGTCGATTCCCATCAGAACGACGAGAAGAGTCAACGATTCCGGCCAAACACCGAACGAAAAAGCGAGAACGGATCCAAGTACAAATGAAATGATACCCGTTTGCAGATGCATGTCCCACCCCTCTCCGCAGAAAATATCTTTCTGCCAGTATATGCGGGTAAGACAAGGGGG
Source organism: Cohnella sp. (assembly GCA_028287445.1). Lineage (GTDB taxonomy): Bacteria > Bacillota > Bacilli > Paenibacillales > Paenibacillaceae > Cohnella. Next base: position 3,721 of record JAQBPQ010000092.1, on the reverse strand, counting down.
TAACGGCGTACGCTTGTTCAGCATTCGTCAGTTGGTCAGGGAACCGAGCTTTCAATGCCGCCGAAACGAAACCAAACTCACTCCTTCCGGCTCAATCGTACAACGGATATTTTTGCCGAAGGTCCTCCCGGTGAAGCACGTGGGAGTCATCTCGGATATAGTGGCAAACGTAAGAACGGCGCCACCGGTTGTTGCTGCGGTTTTTGGTCGATGAGTGGATGAGGAGTTCGCTGAAAAAAAGAATATCTCCCTTCTCCATGACCACCGGGATTTGCCGACTCGTGTCCACCCCTTCGGTCTCATCGGTATCCGGTTCGTGTTCTTCCTTGTTTTTGACGGCACCGTGCGGCAGCAGCCCAAGCTTGTGCGTTGCCGGCATCACCCACAGACAGCCGTTTTCCTCGTCGACGGATTCTTCCATCGCAATCCAGGCCGCAATCATCGTCATCGGGTCGTCCTTGATGTAGTAGTAATCCTGATGGGAGGCTTGACCGGGTGAACCCGGTTCTTTGTAAAAATACATGCTCTGAACGCAGACCGCCTCCTGCCCCATCAGTTGCGCCAAAGCACCGCGGATGACCGGCAGCTTCATCATCTGCCGGGAGAAGCTGTCCTGCTGGTGCGGGTTAAACAGACGGACCGAAAATTTCTTACTCGGATCCACCGCCGCCCATTTGGGCATCGGGTCTTGGTTTCGGATATCGCGGATATGATCGTTAAAAGCGTTCATCAGATCGTCGGAGCAACCCTTCTTGACCAAAATGTAACCCTGCTCCCGGAAAAAGTCGATTTGCTGCGGGGAGAGCGGGGTAAGCGGAGGCGCGCTGATTCGTTCCATGGCGGTTTTCCCCTTCCGTTCTTGGAATTTTATAGTTCAATTCCCTCTCATCATAATCTGTCCGCCTCAAACCCGGCAATGGCTGTGATCGGCACATTTGTGTCTGTAATTGATCTTCATGCCGTTCCGACTTATAATGGCGGAAGAACATGAGCAGAGGGGAATAACCGTGGAATCCGATAAGGATCTTATTCCGATGAATGCCGTCCAACAAGCCGTCGCAGGCTCGGTGGTCTATCCGCCCGGGGGACGGTTCGGGCCCCGCGTTCAGCAGGACATCCAGCTGGTTCTTCTATATACCGGTGAAATGGACGTCACCATAGACGGGAATCTGCTGCACGTTCAACCTGGACATGTGGTGCTGCTGAAGCCCGGGCGCGAAGAATCGTTTGTATTCGCCCGAAACGAGCATACTTGGCATCGATGGATCGCTGTAACGGTTGATCCGTTGTCCCCTGAGCAAAGCGACTACCTCTATCGGCTTCCGGTGTATCTGCCGCTGACTGATCGCATGAATGGGCTGACCGACCTAATGCTGTCCGTGCAATCCGAAGCTCCCCCGGACGACCCGCTGCTCCGCAGCCTCGGACTTGCCGCCCTGCATTTATATCCGACCGAATCCGATCGAATTCGCAAGCAAAACGAGAAACATCCGTCGGTTTACCTGGCCATCGCCTGGATTCGTGAACATTACGGACAGGAAGCGACGTTGGAAGGTTTAGCCGGTCATGCCGGCATTTCGCCTGAGCATCTTGTCCGGCTCTTCCGGCGCCATGAGGGCAAAACCCCGATCCAATTCGTCTGGCAGTACCGCGTGGAACGTGCCGTTGAGCTGCTGCGGCACACCGGCCTGACCGTGTCGGAAGTCGGCCATCGCTGCGGCTTCAAGACATCCCACCATTTTGCCCGTATGATTAAACAATCCACCGGCCGAACCCCTTCGGAAATCAGGAAGTTTTCCTGGGAAGGCTTGCGCAAGAATTGACCGGTCCCACTTTTTTTGTTACCTGCCAATGTCATTGGACTAGTGCGGATTCCTGTAAGGCATGTGCGGTTGTACTGTCCGCATATATCGAACCATACATAAACTGACGAGGTGATGATCCATCACAATCAAATAAACGGTGGTGATGATTGTGAGCTTCCCTGTTGGCGGTATCGGCCATGGTGTCGGACGTGCGGCTGCCTTCGCGCTTGTGCTTTTCGTTCTGCTGATCATCATTTTGAGGGCCGGTATTTATTAACCGCCGCTTGTACGATTGACGGCAAGACGTTCGCGCAAAATCCCTTCTCTGCCTTCATACAGGCTGAGCGGGGATTTGTCATTTGCCCGACTTTCGATATCCGGCGGCTTGCGCCTCGCTCTCGCTGCAAAACATTGCTTCCGCCTTCGTGCCGTCATAATATCGTCCGCCCGGCACGTGGTACACTTTATCACCCTTGGAATTGATATTTCCTTTGATCTGAGGATTCGGACAAGCTGCCGGTGATGTTTCCGCAGGTTCCGCATCCGCTGCACTCGCGGCTTGTGCGATACGGTAGTCCACGACTTCAAATCCCTTCGTATCGCTCCACATCCGTTGAAACTGGGTTTGAAACGACTGGGCCACGGATTCTTCCCGAAACACAATCAACATTTCGTCATTCGTCGTGCTGGCGGATTTGGTGTAGTTAAACGATCCGGTCGTTCCGATTTTGCCGTCCGCCACCGTCATTTTCAGATGCATCAGACCGCTGTGGGTGTTCATTTTGATCGGGATGCCGGCACTCCCCAGCAACTTCAGCGCCTCCTTTTGCGTTTTCCCGCCGGACTGAATGCTGTCGGTGATGATACGTACCTCCACTCCGCGTTGTTTGGCCTTTTTTATGGCATCCACAATTTCGGGATATGTAAGGCTATAAATAGCGATGTCAAGGGATTTGTGCGCGGAGTCGATCACTTGGATCAACTGCCGTTCCGGGTGCTGCCCGGCTTGGGTAAACGACCATTCCACATTGGAAACTTGATCTTGCGATACTGCCGCTGTTTTGGCGCACCCGCCCAGAAATAACACCGCAAGAAAAATAAGCAGCGGGAGTTTTTGTTTCATTTCCATACCTCCGAAACGGTTTTTTTCTGCTATACTTTGAGAAAAGCAATGGGAAAGCAGCCAGAGAGGACTACATATCGTGAAAGATCATACCATATTCCTGCGTTTATTCGGCGTATCCCTTCTTTGGGGGTTTAATTATGTAGCCAGCGCTTATTTGCTGCGGGATTTCTCCCCCATCATTCTTTCCTTCACCCGCCTCTTGATGACGTCGGTGTTTCTGCTTACGATCGCGATGATCGGCGGCAAAATGAAACGGCCCACCAAGAAGCAATGGGGACTTCTTCTGATCGCCGGCGTATTCGGCACCATGTTTAACCAGTTTTTTTATTTTACCGGTCTTGAGCATTCCACGGCCGGCAACGCCTCTCTCATCATCGCCTTATCTCCGGTAGCCACCACCATATTGTCCAGGATTTTCCTTGGGGAAAAGATTACGATGGCCAAACTGGCCGGAGCATTGCTCGCCTTGCTCGGGGTCGTGCTGATCGTCGTTTTCGGGGGCAAAACATTGGGTATTTCACAGGGAGACCTGTACTTGCTGCTCGCGATGCTGACGCTGTCGATCAGCCTGCTGTTTATCCGCCGGCTTAGTACAAGCATGGCTTCCTACGATATCACCATTATGGCCACAGTCATCGGGACGGTGCTGATGACGCCTGCAGCCGTCATGGAGACCGTTGAAGGACATGTGCATGTCTCGGCGCACCTGACCACGTGGCTCATTTTGGCGACAGCCGCCGTCTTCGGCCAAGGACTCGCCGGATTTTGGTGGAACCAAGGTATTTCCATC
>JAQBPQ010000088.1 GCA_028287445.1 Cohnella sp. | reverse complement strand
CTTGTCCCCTCTGAAATCGCGGATCGACTTGTAGAGACCGATCATGCCTTCCTGTACGATGTCTTCCCGTTCCGCGCCGATCAGAAAATAGGAGCGAGCTTTAGCCCGCACGAAATTACGATACTTGTGGATCAGGTACTCCAGCGCTTCGCCGTCACCTAATCGGACCGATTCTACGATGTTCTCGTCGGTCTGGAAGTCATATTCGCGCGATACCAGCTTCTCCAAGTCGACGCTCACAAATTCATCCCTCCGGGCTTCCATGGCGTGCTGGAACTCTCGAAATCTACCAAACTAATCTCAATAATACTTGAAGAAACCAATAGCGTCAATGGATTTGGCGCGTTCTGCCAATTTTCGCTGTTATAAATTGGTTATCACTTGCCATCGGATGACCGGTTTCCAGTCCAACCCCTCCTCATTTGTTCGAGACGCGATTGCATATCTGCCGGTAAAGAACCGTCCAATGGATTGCGTTTGACCGGTGGTTCTTGCCGGATCGCGACCTCGATGTCGCGGCGGCTTTGCTCGACTTCAAGCTTCAATTCCCGGGCGGACAAACGAAGTGCACCCCGCCCGAACGCCACATGCTGTTCCACCGAATCGGATGTTGCCACATACAGGTTGCGGCGGACAGACTTCAATTCCCCGACGAGCCGCTCGATGCATTCGTCCGCCGTTTCCCGCTCCCGGGTGAACACCACCTGCAGCCGCTTGTGGCGGAAGGAAGAGCCTAGTCCGGGAACGCGGAAGGCGTCAAATACGACGATTATCGTCAAACCGGTATAGCTTTGGTAATCCGATAGCATGTCGAGCAGCCGGTCTCGCGCATCCTCCAGCTTTTCCTGCTTTAGGGAGGCGAGCTCCGGCCAAGCGCCGATTATATTGTAGCCATCTACGAAAAGGACATCCTCACGCCGGAGCATGACCGTCTCCGTCGGAAATAGCCGCTCCGGCCCGGAGATCACGTTCTCTGCGCTGTCGTACCACTTCGTACAAGATGACGCCGGCGGCGACGGACGCGTTAAGCGAATTGATGCGTCCGAACATCGGCAGCGAGAGCAGGAAATCGCATTTTTCGCGGACCAGTCTCGACAACCCGCGCCCCTCGCTGCCGATCACAATGGCCAGGGGACCGGTGAGATTCGCCTGATACACATCGGAATCGGCCGCTGCGTCCGCACCGGCGATCCATACCCCCGCTTCTTTCAGCTTTTCAATCGTTTGCACCAGGTTGGCCACCCTTGCCACGGGTACGTACTCCACCGCCCCGGCCGAAGTCTTGGCGACCACAGCGGTCAAGCTGGCGCTTCTGCGTTTAGGTACGATCACCCCATGGGCACCCGTGCAATCGACCGTACGAAGGACTGACCCGAGGTTATGCGGATCCTCCACCTCATCAAGCAGGACAAGAAGCGGCGATTCCCCCCGTTCCGCCGCACGGGCCAGCAACTCCTCGACCTCGACGTACGAGGCGGGAGCGGCTTGTGCCACCACGCCTTGATGAGGCAAATCCGGAACGAGCTGATCGAGCTTGCGTTTGTCCACGTGCTGCACTACGACGCCTCTGGCTTTCGCCTCTTCCAGAATCGGTCCGACAAGATGGCGCTGGGCTTGCGTAGACAACCAAATCTTATTCAGCGAACGTCCCGCCTTCAACGCCTCAAGCACGGGATGTTTGCCGGCCAAGTATTGCTCATCGGCCGGCAACTGTTCATCCTCGACTACATCCGTTCCATATTCCGGTACCGGCGCGGCATGCGTTCGGCGTTTGTCCATGGCGACCGATTCAGGATAGGCACGTTTGGGCTGCCGCTCCGACCCGCCGGGCCGCCCTCCATCCCTTGAGTGGCCTGTATATTCTCTGGCACCTACAGTCGGTTTCCGGCCTTCGGCGGGAGAGGATCCCCCGGGTCCGGCTCCCTTGCGGCCGCCATCCCGTCCGGATGCCGATCGACCGCCGGCAGCACCGCGGCCGCTATTGCGATTGCTCATGTTCATCGTCCTTTATCAGGAATTCCGGTTCGTCTCTTCCGGCGAATCCGGCGCCGGGGCAAATGCCCGTTCGATCAATTGCTCTAGCCTACCTTGTTCACCCCGATAATACAAGTAACCGACGAGGCACTCCAGCGCGGTCGCGTGCCGGTAATCGCCCGGATCGGCATTCCGGGGCGGCTGCCCGGATTTCGTATTTCTTCCGCGCCGCACAATATCCGCCTCCTCCTCGGAGAGCAGTGGCAGCCATCGCTGCAGAAGCTTGGCTTGAGCGGCAGCCGATACGTAACGCGTAGCCGCACGGTGCAGCTCGTTCGGCTTGCGATGGGTACCCGCTACCAACCGTTGGCGGATATAGACTTCAAAGACCGCGTCCCCAATGTAGGCCAGAACGACCGGTGAAAGCTGATCAATCGGAAGCCCGGGAGGAAGCAGGGGCGCAATGACGGGTCCGGGCGTCTTGTTCGTCGTTCCGTCCGTCATTTGCGTTTCCATCGGATACCCTGCGGGGTGTCTTCCAACAGGATTCCCCGTTCCGCCAGCAAATCGCGGATTTCGTCCGCGCGGGCCCAATCGCGATGATTGCGCGCTTCCTTGCGCTCGGCGATCAGCGCATCCACTTCCTCATCCAACAGCTCCGCATCGGCATCCGAAGGAAGGAGGCCCAGCACCTCGTCCATCTTCTCCATCCGTTCGAGCAGCGCCGACAGCACCGTTTCACGGGCAACGGGCCGCTGCAGATAGGCGTTGCCTTCGGAGACCACTTGGAACCAAACGGTAATGGCGTCCGGCGTACCGAAATCATCGTTCATTTTGGCTTCGAACTCTTCCCGCAGCCCGTCCAGACGAGTCAGCACCTCGGCTTCGTCCGCCGAGATCGTAGCCGAATTGCTGCCCTGAACCGCCGCAAACCGGTGCTTCAGGTTCTCCTTGCAGTTCACAAGCCGATCTACGCTATTCTCGGCTTGGCGCAAAATCTCTTCGCTGAAATTCAGCGGGCTGCGATAATGCGCAGATAACATGAGATACCGTACGGCCTGCGCTGTCGTCCGCTTTAAGATCTCCCGCGCGTTCACCCCATTGCCTAGAGATTTGGACATTTTTTCGTTGTCGATATTTACGAAGCCGTTGTGCATCCAGTAGCGCGCCAAAGGCTCACCGTTTAACGACTCCGACTGCGCGATTTCGCATTCGTGATGCGGAAACTGCAAATCGTGTCCGCCGCCGTGAATGTCCAGCGTCTTCCCGGCGTAACGAAGCGCCATCGCCGAGCATTCGATATGCCAGCCGGGACGTCCGTTCCCCCAAGGACTTGGCCAATGGATCTCACCCGGCTTGGCGGCTTTCCACAAAACGAAATCCTGCGGACTTTCTTTCCGCTCATCCACATGGACCCGGATTCCGTACTGGAGCTCCTCCAAATTTTTGTGCGAGAGCTTGCCGTATTCGGGAAAACGCCTGGTGCGGAAATAGACGTCTCCGCCTTTCTCATAAGCCAAGTCCCGCTCCACCAAACTGTCGATAAACGAGACGATTTCGTCCATGTTCTCCGTTACTCTGGGAGCGACGGTGGGCGGTTTCCCGCCAAGGGCTGAGCGATCTTCCTCGTACGCGGTGATGAACCGCTCAGCCAACTCGGGAACCGTGCAGCCGAGCTGCCCGGCTTTGCGGATCATTTTGTCGTCGACATCCGTGAAGTTAGAGATGTAGTTCACTTCGTAGCCAAGAGATGCCAGATAACGACGGACGACATCGAAAAAAATAAGCGGCCGCGCATTGCCGATATGGATGTAATCGTATACCGTCGGGCCGCATACGTACATGCTGACTTTGCCCGGTTCCAGGGGCACGAAGACCTCCTGCTTTCGGGACATGCTGTTATAAATCCGGAGAGTCACGATAGGTTGCTCCTTTATTTATCGTAGGGTGCGGCGCCGACCGGTTCGCCCGTTTCAGGCTTGGCGGAGGCCTCCTTCAGCCTTTCGATTTCGGCTTTTAATTCATTGATTTCCTTCTGCATGAAACGGAACGTTTCGATCAGCGGGTCGGGCAGGTCCGTATGGTCGAGCCGATCGCCGACCCGCCGGCCGTCACGTTTCACAATCCGCCCCGGAATGCCCACAACCGTGCTGTTGGCCGGAACTTCCCGCAATACGACCGAATTTGCCCCGATGTTGGCGTTGTCTCCCACTTTGAACGATCCGAGCACCTTCGCGCCTGAGGCGATCACGACACGGTTGCCGATGGTCGGGTGCCGCTTGCCTTTTTCTTTGCCCGTACCGCCAAGCGTGACGCCTTGGTAAATCACAACCTCGTCACCGATTTCACACGTTTCGCCGATGACGACACCCATGCCGTGATCGATAAACAATTTACGTCCGATCTTCGCGCCAGGGTGAATTTCGATGCCGGTAAAAAACCGGCTGATCTGTGAAATCATTCGAGCGACCGTAAACCAGCGGTAACGGTAAAAGATACGGGCGAACCGGTGCGCCCAAATCGCATGCAGTCCGGAGTAGGTAAAAACGATTTCGAAGCGGTTCCGCGCGGCGGGATCGTTTTCGCAGACCGCATCGATGTCGGATCTTATGTCAGCCCACATCCCCATGGCAACCGCCCCCTTACTAAAATTCATCAAAAAGTAACGTGCATCTTCGAAAAGCTTATACTTTCTGAAACGTAAATAAAAAAGTCCCTGCAGCTTGTCGCTGCAGAGACGTGTCGATTCGATACGCGGTCCCACTCTGCTTGAGTTGATCTTCTGCGGTTACGCTCGGATCAATTCCCCTCTGGGCTGGTAACGGGTGCCTCCCGGCGCCGCTTAGAGGATCCGGTATTCCCGGCATCCGCTCGGCGGCGCAGCTCCCAGGCGCATTTCCGTTGCGGAGGAATGAGGCGGATTTCAGCCAAGGCCGCCCTCTCTGGTCATTCCAACCGCGAACGTACTCTCCTGTTCGTCGCTCATGGCTATATTTACAGTCAGTATAGCCGAACCCCTGCGTAGTGACAAGAGATTCAGGCAACATCCGGCGTGAAGATGCGGGTTAGGTCCGCCCTTTCACCGCATCTGCCAGCCGGCTGAGCACCTTATCCCGTCCAAGAAGCCACACCGTGCCGTTTAAATCCGGACCGTGCACCTGTCCGGAAAGAGCCACCCGGATCGGCATGAATAACCCTTTGCCTTTGATCCCGGTTTCCGTCTGTACCGCTTTTATTGCGGTTTTGATGCCCTCGATGTTGAAAGCTTCTTCCCCTCCGGTCTCCAACACACGCCGGAACGCGGAAAGAACCGTCGGCACCGTCTCTTCCGCAAGGACGTTCCGCGCCTCTTCGTCGAACTCCAGGGTCTCGCGGAAGAACAAATCGGACAAGGGAACGATTTCGGCACCGTAGCGGAGATGATCCCGAAACAGCGTAACCAGCTCTGTGGCCCAGGCGATATCCGAAGCCGAAGGATCTGCCGGCAGGCGTCCCGCTTCTTTGAGAATCGGCACACACAATTCGATAACCCGCTTCAACTCTGCATTTTTCAAATAATGGTGGTTGATATGATGGAGTTTGGCCGTGTCGAACACCGCCGGACTTTTGGACAGCCGGGACGCATCAAAAATTTCGATGAACCGTTCGCGGGAAAATATTTCCTCTTCTCCTTCAGGCGACCATCCGAGCAGGGTGATGAAATTGAACAGAGCTTCGGGCACAAATCCGAGCTTGTCGTATTGCTCGATGAACTGCACGATGGATTCATCCCGTTTGGACAGCTTCTTGCGGTTTTCATTGACGATCAGCGTCATATGGCCGAATACGGGCGGCGTCCACTCATGCGCCTCATAGATCATCAATTGCCGGGGCGTGTTCGTGATATGATCCTCACCGCGAAGAACGTGCGTAATCTCCATAAGATGATCGTCTAGTGCCACCGCATAGTTGTACGTCGGGATGCCGTCCTTCTTCACGATGACGAAATCGCCGAATTCTTCAGACCGGAACGTGATTTCACCCTTCACGATATCGTCGAATGTATACGTTGTGTCTGCAGGAACGGCGAACCGCACGCTCGGTACGCGTCCTTCCGCCTCCAGGCGAGCGCGGTCATCCGCAGTCAAATGACGGCATCTGCCCGAATATTTGGGCGTCTCCCCGCGAGCCGACTGTTCCTCCCGCTCCTGCTCCAACTCTTCTTCGGTACAGTAGCAAAGGTAAGCGAGATCCTTATCCAACAGGTCCTGCCAGAGAGTACGGTAAATATCCAGCCGTTCGGTCTGGCGATAGGGACCGTAACCTCCGCCAATATCGACACTCTCGTCCCAATCGACGCCGAGCCATTTGAGGTAGGTCAGTTGACTGGCCTCGCCCCCCTCGATATTCCGTTTGATATCGGTGTCCTCAATTCGAATGATGAAGTCCCCACCGTGATGACGGGCAAACAAGTAATTGAAAATGGCGGTTCGCGCATTGCCCATATGCAGATGGCCTGTCGGGCTTGGCGCGTAGCGTACGCGGACTTTGGCGGTCATGAGGTGAACCTCCTTCGTTATCAAATGAAAATTCGCTCACTGTGCCTGAACGAGGCAAACAACCGCCTGGGCGGCAATTCCTTCGCCCCGGCCGGTGAAGCCGAGCTTCTCGGACGTCGTCGCCTTCACGTTCACCTGCGACTCGTCCGCTTGCAGCGCCCGGGCGATCACCCGCACCATCTGCGGGATGTACGGAGCCATTCGAGGCTCCTGGGCGATAATCGTCGCATCCGAGTTGCCCAGCGAATAGCCTCGCTCCTTGGCCAGCGCCCACACGTGCTCCAACAGCTTCACACTATCCGCGCCCGCATACGCGGGGTCGGTATCCGGAAAATGCTTGCCTATGTCGCCAAGAGCCAGCGCCCCGAGCACCGCATCGCTGATCGCGTGGAGCAGCACGTCGGCATCGGAATGCCCGGACAGACCCCGCTTATGCGCAATGGTGACGCCGCCGATGATGCACGGCCTCCCCTCCACAAGCTGATGGACGTCGAAACCTTGTCCCACCCGTATCATCGGTGTCCCGCCTCTCCTCATCGCCGGGCAAGGAAGAGCTCGGCGATGAGCAGATCTTCCGGCGTGGTGATTTTTAAATTCGTATAATCTCCCGGTACAACCGCTACCTTATGTCCCAGCCGCTCAAGCAGCATGGCGTCGTCCGTGGCCGCCGCGCCGGCTTCCCGGGCCGATCGATGGGCTTCCAGAAGCTCCATCCGGTGGAAGGCCTGAGGAGTCTGTACAGCGCACAATGAAGTCCGGTCCGGCGTCGATACGATCATTCCGCTGCCGTCGGTGATCTTGACGGTATCTTTAACCGGAACAGCGAGCGCCGCAGCGCCGTGTTGTTCCGCTGCGCGGCAGCAGGCTTCGATTTGCACCGATGTGACCAACGGTCGTGCTGCGTCATGCACCAGCACGCCTTCGGCGTCCAGCGCCGTCAAACCCGCCGCGACGCTGTCCTGCCGCTGCGCTCCGCCCGTCACGATCCCCGCGACTTTGCGAAAGCCCTCCCGCTTCACCAGTTCGGAAGCACGCGATTCCTCTCCCGGCGCGGCGACAACAATGACCGTTTGCACAGCGGCACATCGCTCAAACGCCTCCAGCGTGTAAGCCAGCACAGGCCGGCCAGCGATCAACAGGTACGGCTTGTTGTCGGCGGCGCCCATCCGCCTGCCTCGCCCCGCGGCGACAACGACGGCTCCCCAGATCATGATCGCATGTTCCCCTTCGTACGATAAAATGCCGAAGGGCGGCACCGCAGAGCGCGGCCCGCCCGTATTTTTTTATCATACCTTGTCAGAGCGCTTTTTCCAATAGCTTCGGCTTAGCGAAGATCATTCGGCCTGCGGACGTCTGAAGCACGCTGGTCACGAGAACTTCCATCGTGTTGCCGATGAACTCACGTCCGCCTTCCACTACGATCATCGTGCCGTCGTCGAGATAAGCCACGCCCTGCCCATGCTCTTTGCCGTCCTTGATGACCTGCACGACGATTTCCTCTCCCGGAAGAACGACCGGTTTCACCGCATTGGCCAAGTCGTTGATGTTCAGCACGGAGACGCCCTGCAGCTCGCATACCTTGTTCAAATTGAAATCATTGGTCACCACTTTACCGCCCATCGCCTTGGCCAGCTTGACGAGCTTGCTGTCTACTTCGCCCGCTTCCTCGCCGGCGTCTTCATAGATGAGCACCCGGACGTCCAGTTCCTTCTGGATCTTGTTCAGGATATCGAGTCCACGGCGGCCGCGGTTTCGCTTGAGCAGATCCGAAGAATCCGCGATATGCTGCAATTCCTCCAGCACGAACTCGGGGATGACGAGCGTACCTTCTATAAAACCCGTCTTGCAAACGTCGGCGATCCGACCGTCGATGATGACACTTGTGTCTAAAATTTTGTGCTCTTCGAAACGCGATTGTTCTTCCTTCGGCACTTCGACTGTCCTGCGGTTCTGCAGCCATTCTACGAGTTCGTCTTTTTTGTGCAGTGCGATCCTTGCGCCGGCATAAGCCAAACTTATCGCGACCGCTCCCGCAAGCAACGATCCGACC
>JAQBPQ010000068.1 GCA_028287445.1 Cohnella sp. | reverse complement strand
TAAAGAAACGACATATTTGATTCATTACAAATATATTGATTAAATGAAGTTCAAACTGTAAAATATTCGTAAAAAAGACTTGGGCGGAGTGGTAACATGCTGGAATTGAGTCTCGATGAACCGGATCAATTGGTGCGTGTCGCTCATGCGATGTCTACTCGTGCCCGCATCGACATTTTGCGGCTGCTGAGCGACAAAAACATGAACGTGATCGAGATCGCGGAGGCGTTGAAGCTGCCCGTATCGACCGTATCGAATAATGTGAAGGTATTGGAAGGTGCCCGGCTGATTTACACCGAATTGCTTCCAGCCACCCGCGGAGCCATGAAGGTTTGCAGCCGTAATTATGACGACATCCACATGGCGATGAACGTCGAGAAGCAAATGCCCAAAGGCACGCTGCGTGAATATGTGATGGAGATGCCGATTGGCCATTACAGCGATTGTGAAGTTCACCCGACTTGCGGCATGGCCAACGTCGAAGGAATGACCATCCGGGAGGACGAGCCGGCGAGTTTCTATCATCCGAAGCACATCGGGGCGCAAATCATCTGGTTCCGCAAAGGCTACGTGGAGTATCTGCTGCCCATGGAAATCCCCCAAAACGCCCGAATCGAGTCGCTCGAATTTTCCATGGAGTTGTGTTCGGAGGCGCCGAATTACGATAACAACTGGCCTTCCGACATTTCGGTCTGGGTGAATGGGGTAGAGATCGGCACCTGGACCAGCCCCGGAGATTTCGGCGACAGAAGGGGCAAGTTGAATCCGTCTTGGTGGCTCGAGTGGACGACCCAATACGGCTTGCTCAAAACATGGAGAGTGGACCGGGACAGAACGACGCTGGACATGAACAAGATTACGGATGTCACCATTCAAGATTTGATGCTGGGACAGCGGCCCAACATCCGCCTCAGGATCGGAGTCAAAACGGAAGCCTTGCACAAAGGCGGCGTCAATTTATTCGGCCGGCAGTTCGGCGATTATGAGCAGGATATCGTCATGAAAGTACAATATTCCATCGAATAAGACATCAAATGAGCCTTTCGTTACATAATTAATGTAATTAAAGGCTCATTTTCTTCTTTTGTTACATAAATATGGAATGAAACCGTTGACAATCAGAAAAATGGACGGTACTATGGTTCAAAGGTACAAAATATATGTAATAAAGTGAATAAAGTGTTTTGTGCCTGAATAAGTATCTTTAATTACATTGGGGGAGGTCAACATGAAAAAACTATTGGTTATGAGTCTGGCGGCGCTGTTCTCGATTTCCCTGCTGCTCAGCGCATGCGGCGGAGGAAGCAAGAACGACGGCACTTCATCGCCCTCTGCTTCCGGGGCTCAATCTTCGGCGCCCGCTTCTGAAAGCGCTGCACCGTCCGACAACGGCGCGAAAGTGTCTTTGTCTTTCTGGACGCTGTTCTCCGGAGGAGACGGCGACAACATGCAGGCCATGATCGACGAATTCAACAAAACGCACCCGAGCATTCAAGTGAAAAACACGAAATTGGAATGGGGCGAGTACTACACCAAGCTGATCACGGCGGTCGGCAACGGCAACGGCCCTGATGTGGGCATCTCCCATACGTCCCGTCTGCCCGATCTGATCGATCAGGGCGTCGCGACCCCGCTGGATGATGTCTCCGCGGACGCCGGCGTAGACTGGGCATCCTTCAACCAAAACCTGCTGAATGCAACCGTAGTGGACGGCAAACACTATGCGATTCCGCTCGATACCCATCCATTCATCATGTACTACAACAAGAAGCTTTTGAGAGACGCCGGCATGCTCGGCGACGACGGCAAGCCGAAGATGGATCCCGGCGCGGACGGCTTCGTGAAATTTCTGACCACCCTGAAGGAAAAACTGCCGCCGAAGGTGACGCCGTTCGCCCTGTCCAACAGCAACGACGATCCATACCGTCTGTGGTGGGCGCTTTACTCCCAATTGGGCGCGCACGACGTGATTTCCGACGACTTGAAATCCGCTCAGCTGGACGCGGACAAAGGCGCGAAAGCCGCACAATTCATCCAAGACTTGTATCACAAGTATAACGTCATCAAGCTCAACGATCCGGACTTCTATAAAAACTTCCAAAGCGGCACCGCCGCAATCATGATGACCGGCGTTTGGGCGACGGGCGTCTGGGAATCGACCAAAGGGTTTGAGTTCGGTGCCATGCCGATTCCCAAAATTTTCGATCGGGACGCCACTTGGGGCGACTCCCATACGATCATTCTTCCGACCGCCAAAAGCGAAGACCCCGCCAAGCGCAAAGCAGCCCTCACCTTTGCGAACTGGCTTGCGGACAATGGCCAGATTTGGGCCAAAGCGGGTCATATCCCATCCAAACCGTCCGTGTTCGAGAAGCAGGCATTCAAAGACCTGCCGTATCGCAGCGACTATGTATCCGTCGCCGATACGGTCATATTCAGTAAGCCTTCCACGAAAAACTGGCAAATTCGCGATCTTGCTCTCTTTAAATTCCTCAACGAGGTATGGGCAAACAAAATGACGCCGGCCGACGCCATGACCAAGATGCAAGCCGAAATCCAAAAGGTGCTCGACCAATAATGCGACGCTTAACCTAAACCCGGGCGAGCTTGCGGCCAAGCCGCAGGCTCGCCTCGGCACGTGGGGAAAGGGTGATGTATCATGCGGATGACCAAGCTGAAGGCGGATGCACAAGCGCTTCTTTTTTTGCTCCCCTTCCTGATCGTTTACTTGTTATTTACGGTTTGGCCGATGATCAAGGGTGTCCAAATGAGCTTGTACAAGTGGACGCTGATCAAGAGGATCAAGTATGTCGGCTGGCACAATTATCAGAACATGTTCCATGACCAAGAGTTTTGGGCGTCGCTCTGGCATTCTACCATTTTCGTCCTATTGACGACTCCGACCATGATCATTCTGGCCATCATTTTAGCGCTGATCGCCAACCGCAATTCCCGGCTGCAGAAATTTTACCGAAGTGTCTTTTTTCTTCCCAGCATCTTGTCCGTCGCCGTCGCTTCTTTCCTCGGGCTGTTTATGTTCCAACCGTATACCGGCTTTTTGAACAGTCTTTTGCATCTGGTTCATATGCTCCCGGCAGGGAAAGAAATTTTTTGGCTCACGGAAACGAATCTGGCATGGATTGCGGTGGGATTTCTCACGCTGTGGTGGACGGTCGGATTTAACTTCATTCTATATTTGTCCGCCATGCAGGACATTCCGGATGAAATATATGAGGCTGCCCGTCTGGACGGAGCAACGGATTCCGCGGTGTTCTGGCAAATCACGCTCCCGCTTCTGGCCCCGATTACCAAGACGATCACCATGCTGCAGATTATTGCGTCGTTCAAGGTATTTCTCCAGATCTACATCATCACGGGCGGCGGACCCCTCGACCAGACAAGGTCCGTCATTCAGTACATCTGGCAAACCGGTTTCCGTAAAAACAATCTGGGTTACGCCGCCACGATGTCTTATATGCTGTTCTTCATCTTGCTGGTGTTGTCCGCTATTCAATATGGGATGAACAATCGGAAGGAGGCGCAGATGCGATGAAATGGGTTTATCGGTTGATCTCGCTCGTCGTCGGTTGCCTGTTCCTCATTCCGATCGTGTGGATGATCTTCGTCTCGGTGAAACAAGAAGGAATGAAGATAACTTCCTTGATCGATTGGTTCACCCCCCCTTACTCGCTTGCGGTGTATGACCAAATCATCCGCCAAACAAAGCTCATGAATTGGGTGTGGAACAGTTTTTTCGTGGCGGCCGTCGTTACGGTGCTCACGGTGGCGTTGGCCGCCATGGCCGGGTTCGCCTTGTCCAAGGTGCCTTTCCGATACAAGACCATCATGTTCTTCTTCATTTTGGCCGGCCTGATGATTCCGGGAGAGTCGGTCATTATTCCGCTCTACCAAGTGGCCAAAGAGCTGAACATCCTGAACTCTTACAATGGACTGATTTTTCCGGCATTGGCCTCGCCGATCGCGGTCATTGTACTCAAAAGTTTCTTCGACGGCGTACCGAACGACCTGCTGGAAAGCGTGCAGATGGACGGCGGCGGAACATGGAGGATCTTCCTCCACATCATGCTTCCTCTGACCCGTCCAGCCGTGGCTTCTATGGCCATTTTGACGTTCATCGGCTCTTGGAACAATTTTTTGTGGCCGTTCTTGTCCGTCACGGACGACAACCTGTTCACGCTGCCGATGGGAATCCCGACCTTGATGAATCAATGGGCGGAGGATTACGTGAAACCAATGGTCATCAACACCATTTCTTCCGTGCCGATTATCGCTCTGTTCTTGGTTTTTGAGCGGCAGATCATCAAAGGCATCAGCTTGTCAGGAATTAAAGGATGAATGCTGCCCGGCGAAACCGGATTTTTGTGGCAGGAATCGCTTTGACCGTTGCAGTGGCGGCGGCAGTGGGGATTGGGCTGTATGGAAAAGGAGGCCGGGGCGAAGTGAAAGCGGAGACGTTCTACAACCCGATCATGACCAACGGAGCCGATCCTTGGGTCGTGCAAAAAGACGGCTATTACTACTACACCCATACGGTAGGCAACGCCATTCAATTGTGGAAGTCCCGCTCGCTCTCGCAGATATCGGCAGGGCAGACGGCAACCGTCTGGACTCCTCCGGCAGGCGGGCCGAATACCTCCGACATTTGGGCGCCCGAGCTGCATGGGTTCAATGGAAAATGGTACATCTACTATGCCGCTGACGACGGACAGAACGAGACGCATCGAATGTTCGTGCTGGAGTCGCTGACGAACGATCCGCTCGGTGAGTACAAAGATCTGGGCCGTATCAGCGATCCTTCGAACAAATGGGCCATTGACGGAACGGTGCTGCAGAAGGCGGATGGTTCTTTGTATTTCGTCTGGTCCGGCTGGGAGGGCGACACCAATGTCAGCCAGCATTTATACATCGCACCCATGAGCAATCCCTACACGATCAGCGGGGACAGGGTGGAGATTTCCCGGCCGGATCACGATTGGGAACTGATCGGCGAACCTACGATTAACGAAGGGCCGCAGGTTCTTGTATCGGACAAGAAGATCAACATCATCTACTCCGCCAGCGGCAGCTGGACCGATGATTATACGCTGGGCATGCTCTCGGCGGATCCGGCCGGTGATTTGCTCGACCCCGCCTCGTGGAAGAAGCACCCGCAACCGGTGTTTGCCAAGACCGGTGACGTATTCGGCCCAGGACACTGCTCCTTCGTGAAATCGCCGGACGGAAAACAAGACTGGATCGTCTACCATGCGGCGAAAACGTCCGGAAGCGGATGGGACCGCAATGTGCGGATGCAGCCTTTTCGTTGGAACGCGGATGGTACCCCGGATTTTGGAGATCCGATTTCCACGAAGTCTTCACTGCCGCTGCCCGGAGGAGAAGCAGGACGGACCCGGTTGGAAGCGGAAAATGCGAATCTAAGCGGTATGAAGATTGCCGATTTGGCGGACGCGTCAGGCGGGAAGGCGGCAGGCGGATGGACAGGCAGCAATAGCTTCATCGAGTTTGATATCGAGGTGAAGCACAAGGGGCTGTACGGCCTAGCCCTCCGTTACTTGAACGGAGCGGCCGTCAAGCAGCATTTAAACGTGTTGATCAACGGCAAAATGAAGCTCGATGCGAATTTGGACAACGGATATAACGGCGAATGGTCGAACGGCTTTCTTTCGGTACCGCTCGAGCAAGGCCGCAACAAAGTGAAGCTTAGCGGCGGAGATGAATGGTTGTCCCTAGACGCCGTCGATGTGCTCCCGCCGCAACAACCCTAAAATTCAAGGATAGGTGAACCCCATGTTGAACATGTACCGTAAAGATTATCCAAGACCTCAATTTGTCCGGGAGCATTGGCTCAGCTTGAACGGCCCGTGGGATTTCCGTTTTGACGATGGCAACGAAGGCGAGCAAGAGCAATGGCATCAGTCGTTTTCGGCAGAACAGAGCATTCAGGTTCCTTTCGTATATGAAACGAAAGCGAGCGGCATCGGAGAGACGGCATTTCATCCAAATGTCTGGTATCAACGCAAATTCGAAGTTCCGGCGGAACAGCAGGGTAAACGCGTCATTGTTCATTTTCAAGCGGTCGATTATACGGCCAAAGTTTGGGTCAACGGCACTTTCGTCGGACAGCATGAAGGCGGCTATACCGCATTTTCGTTCGATATCACTCCTCATATCATAATGGGTAGCGACAACCTCGTCGTGGTGAAGGCGGAGGACAGCGAGAGTTGCACCCAGCCCCGCGGCAAACAGCGGTGGAGAAAAGATAACTTCGGCTGCTGGTATGTGCAGACAACCGGCATCTGGCAAACGGTCTGGGTGGAGTACGTGAGTCCGCAGCATCTGAAATCCGTGAAAATCACGCCGGACGCCGACACGAATTCCGTCCGCTTCGAGTACAGCTTGAACGGCGTGGAGAGCGGCGGACCGTTACGATTGTCGACGAAGATTACGATGGATGGCGAACCGGTGAAAGAGACGAGCCAAGCCGTCGATCGTTCCTATTTTGGGGCCGGCGTCGACCTGCTAAGCGAGACGAGAGAGTGGAAGGTCGAGAGATGGAGTCCGCAATCTCCGAAACTGTATGAGGTGGAGTTTGTTCTTTCCGAGGGGGATCGGGAGATCGACCGCGTTCATTCGTATTTCGGCCTGCGTAAGGTGTCCATACAGAAAGGGAAAGTACTGCTCAACGACATGCAAATCTATCAGCGTCTGATCCTGGATCAAGGCTACTGGCCGGACAGCCATCTCACTCCTCCGTCGGAAGAGGCGATTATCGAGGACATCGACAAAATTTTGGCCATGGGATACAACGGCGTCCGCAAGCACCAGAAGATCGAAGACGCACGCTTCTTGTATTGGTGCGATGTGAAAGGCGTTCTCGTCTGGTCGGAGGCTCCCGCGACCTACGAGTTCAATGATGAAGCGGTGCAGCGGTTCACCCGGGAGTGGCTCGATATTGTACAACAGCAGTATAATCACCCGAGTATCATCACTTGGGTACCTTTTAACGAGTCGTGGGGGATCGCCAACATCTTCACCGACCGCAAGCAGCAGCAGTTTACGGAAGCGATTTATTACCTGACCAAATCGATCGATCCGCACCGGCCGGTCGTCGTGAACGACGGCTGGGAGCATACGATTTCCGATATTCTTACGCTGCACGATTACGAGGAATCCGGCGCTGCATTCCACAAGCGGTATGCGGACATGGCGCGCATCACGGGCAACGAGATTTCGCACAGCAATTTCAAGTTCCCATTGGCCCCAGGCTATGAGTACCGCGGCCAGCCGATTATCATCAGCGAATTCGGAGGCATCGCCTTCAAGACGGACCAAGGCTGGGGATACGGCAACCAAGTCGACTCCGACGAAGCGTTCCTCGAACGGTTCCGGAACATCACCCAGGCCATCAAGGATAACGATAACATTTGCGGGTATTGCTACACCCAGGTGACGGATGTTCAACAAGAGGTCAACGGACTATTGAAGGAAGACCGGCAGCCGAAGATCTCGCTTGAACGGATCAAGGAAATTAATTTGGCCTAACATTGTGAATGAAATCGTTGTGATAGCTAGCCAAAAGCAGCCTGCGAAGGCTGCTTTTTCAGTGCGTATGTCGCGTGAGTTTTGCGATTTTTTCGCACTGTGCATTGTGGTACTTGGTCATCGAAAGAGGGGTTAGTTAAGGGATTTGGAGTGTACTCTGGCACCTCGTGCGATTCGCGAAGGGAAAGGGTATACTTTTGGGAGGAAAAGGAGGTTTTTGTATGATCACCAACCGTCAGATTGTTTTGGCCGGCCGTCCCAAGGGCATGCCGGGTCTAGAGCACTTCCGATTTGTGGATGCACCTCTTCCCGAACCGGCCTTGGGCCAGGCACTCGTGCGAACTTTGTATCTTTCAGTGGATCCCTATATGCGAGGGCGCATGAATGAAGGTAAATCGTATGTACCGCCTTATCCATTAAACGAGGTGATTTCCGGCGGCTCCATCGGGCAGGTCGTGGAATCGAAACATGAGGGATTAAAGCCGGGAGATTTGGTTTCCGGACAATGGGGATGGCAGCAGTATGCCACAGCCAACGCGGCAAGGCTGAGTAAAATCGATACGAATCTCGCGCCGATCACAACCTCACTGGGTGTTTTGGGAATGACGGGGTTGACGGCCTATTTCGGGTTGCTGGACATCGGCAAGCCGCAGCCGGGAGAGACCGTGGTCGTTTCGGGAGCGGCAGGAGCCGTTGGCATGGTGGTTGGGCAGATCGCGAAGATTCAAGGGTGTCGTGTAATCGGTATCGCCGGGTCGGACGAGAAGATCGCTTATCTCACGGAAGAGCTCGGTTTCGACGCTGCGTTAAATTATAAAACGGAAGACCTTCCCAAAGCGCTCGCCGAGTCATGCCCATTAGGAGTCGATGTCTATTTTGACAATGTCGGCGGAGCCGTCTCGGATGCCGTGCTGAGCTTGATCAATACAGGAGCCCGCATTCCGCTCTGCGGCCAGATTTCCTTATACAACCTGAAGGAACCTGACGTGGGTCCGCGCGTCCAAACCCAATTGCTGATCAACAAGGCCCTGATGAAAGGCTTTATTATCGGCGATTATGCTTCCCGTTTTCCAGAGGGAATAACGCAACTGGCGAAATGGGTGACCGGCAAACAAATCCGGTATGCGGAGAACGTGGTTCAAGGGTTCGAAAATACGCCTCAAGCCTTTCTGGACCTATTTTCCGGCGAAAACATCGGCAAACAGCTCGTGAAAGTAGCGGACCCTGAGTAAAAAACAGGACCATGAAACAAAGGCTGCCGGCACTGTGCGTGCCGGCAGCCTTTGCGTCGTATACAGGGAAACACTTTAACGGCTCACATACCCGTTTCGCCCGGCTCCCCAGCCTGCAGCGAACAAGAGCACACTGACGATGATCAAGGTCATTAACGACAGGAACCAAGAGTGGGTCGCATCATGGAGAAATCCGAACAGAATCGGGCCGATCGAGGCCAGAAGATAACCGACCGATTGGGCCATGCCCGACAATTCGGCCGCTTGACGCGAATCTCGCGTTCGAAGCCCGAAGAAAGCGAGGGCCAAGCTGATGCTGGCTCCCATGGCAATACCAATGCATACGATCCACAGCCAGGTTAGTGAGGTGTTGCCGGAGAGCAAACCGATATAGGCAATCAAGTGAAACGCGACAGTCGCAGCCACGATGCCTTTTTGGTTCGGCCGGCGGGCAGCGATGATCGGAACGAGGAAGGAGACGGGCAGGCTGACGAACTGCATAGCCGATAACATCCAACCGGCCGACGCGACGCTCATTCCTCTCTCATGCAGAATCTCAGGCAGCCAAGCCGCGTTGATGTAGAACAGGAAAGACTGCAGGCCCATAAAAAAGCTAACCTGCCATGCGAGAGACGACCGCCATATCGAACCGGTTTTCCCGACAGCCTCCGAAGCTTGGCCGGAACGAAGCATTGGCAGCCAGCAGAGAACGGCCACACCGGCCAAGATGGCCCAGCACGCCAGAGATCCGCGCCATCCTAAGCCGGCACCGACCGAGAGCGGAATACTGATCCCCGACGCCAACGCTCCAAAAACATTCATGGATGCGGAGTACGCACCGGTGAGCGGTCCTACCTGGCCCGGGAAATCCCGTTTGATTAAGCTTGGCAGCAAGACGTTGCCCATCGCGATGGCCAGTCCGATGACCAACGTCCCTACAAACAGCAAGGTGACCGAGGGCACCGAACGGAGTAGAATGCCGGCTGTCAACACGACCAAGCTGGCCAGCAAGGCCTTTTCCATTCCGATCCGGCGTGCGATTTGAGGCGCGAGCGGAGACAGAATGGCGAAGGCGAGCAGAGGCAATGCGGTGAGCATGCCGGTTACCGTGTTGGACAAATGGGTTTGGGCATGAATGGCGCCGACCAGAGGACCTAGCCCGGTAATCGCAGCGCGGAGATTGGCAGCGACAAGCATGATACCCGTAATCAGCAGCAGCGTAGCGGCGCGGGATCGGACAACGGCGGTTGGTTCTGCCGGGTTCATCATCCGGCTTTTTCGGCCAAGGCTGACATGTTCGCTTGCTGTGCGCCCGATTTCGATTTACGGTTCACCAAATAAATGCTGACGGCGATCAGCACAAGTCCGAGTATCAGATCCATGGTGAAAGGTTCGTGCAAAAACAGCGTTCCGCTGATGACGGAAATAAGCGGAACGAGAAACGTATAAGAAGCGACCTTGCTCGCATCGCCCGCGTTGATCAGGGTAAAGTAGACCATCCAGGATGCGGAGATGCCGAGAACGATGCCGAAAATAAGGCCTGTCCACAAGGGACCGTTCCATACGATGGCCGACCACGATTCCGTAGCGGAGCCGGCGCCTGTCAGGACAAGACCGCCGATTATGCATTGAAACGCCACGAGCCAGATGGAATCTACCTTTGCGCTTACTTTCTTCACGTACACCGTGCCGATCGCCCAACTGATCGCCGTTACCACGGCCATCACAATTCCGATGGCGGCCACATGACCCGACAGTCCCCCGGCGCTGACCGCGGCGACACCAAGCACTCCAATGATGAGACCCACGATTTTCGCTGCGGTCATGGATTCCCCCAACCATATCCAAGCCATAATTCCGACCAATACAGGTTGAAGATAAACGATTACCGAGAACAAGCCGGAAGGCACATACATTAGTCCGACCGTCTGAAGTCCGTAAAAGAGGGCGACATTAAAGATGGCGGAGATGACGTAGATCGGCCAGTTGTCTTTCCAGCGAATAAGATTTCTCTTCTTTATATAGAGGACAACGAGCAGCAGACCTCCTATAAACGTGCGCAAAGCAGCGAACAGAAGGGGAGGCGTATAATCTAAAGCGATTTTATAAATCGGCCAAGAAATGCCCCACACCAGAACCAGAAAGGTGATCAGGACAATCGTTTTCGATCGTGATAGTGGTTGCATGGTGTCTCTTCGTCTCCTTTATGGGATAAAACACATTAAGAAATTAATAATACGCCTCTTATCTTTCATTATCAATTTCGTTTTTTTCCCTGTTTGGAAACCTTTAGTTGTTTTTAAGCCGCGGTTCATTCCTTTTTAAGGTTAGGAGCCCAAGATGGACAATGTAACAACCAAGACAAGAATGAGGAGGCAACAAACATGAAAAAATCTGTGAAGGCAATTGGCATTACCGCTGCATTGGCGGTCATGATCCCGCTGTCCGCCTATGCGGCTGCCACGAGTAGTGGCACGACGGGTTCCACCGGCCAAACCAATACCGCAGTGACGGCAACGACCGCAAAAGAGCAGCATTTGGGACAAGGCGGCTTCCGGTTTGCCCAACAGGATATCCTTACACTTTTGAAGTTGGATGGGAAAACGTTAAAGCAGAAACTCGCCGCTGGGCAGACGCTCGCCGAGATCGCCCAAGCGCAAGGGGTTTCCCGCGATGCGCTCAAGCAGGCACTCACGGATTCGTTT
Organism: Cohnella sp.; assembly: GCA_028287445.1. Classification (GTDB taxonomy): domain Bacteria; phylum Bacillota; class Bacilli; order Paenibacillales; family Paenibacillaceae; genus Cohnella. The sequence goes on along the minus strand of JAQBPQ010000068.1, from coordinate 676 downwards.
AACAAGAAGTTGGAAGAGCAGAAGAAAATGTTCTCCGACAAGTTGGACGGGATGATCGACACGAAGGGCAGCGCCTTTGCGGGTAAAGAGCGAGGCTTTAAAGCTTTCGGTCTCCAAGACTTGAGCGCGGCGGCCAAAGTACTGGGTCTTACCAATGCCGAACTCAAAACCTCCCTTGCGGCCGATAAATCCCTTGCGGATATCGCCAAGGAGAAGAACATAGACGTGCAAAAAGTAATCGACGCTCAGAAAACGGCGATTACGGATGCCATTAACCAAGCCGTCAAAGACGGCAAGCTGACGCAGGCCGAGGCGGACAAGCGTCTGGCAGAAGCGGGAACGATCGCCGACAAAATCGTCAACGGCAAAGGTTTCCACGGCGGCCACAAACACGGCGAGAACGATACCAACAATAACTGAGCATGAAAGGTGAAAGCCCCATCCCTCTTCGGAGGGACGGGGCTTTTTTTAATCATTCAGGATTTATAAGGTTGCACCACTCATCTCTGAATGATCTCCGACATAACGTTAAACGCCGCGATGAGGACGGTGATAGCCGTTTATACTTGGGAAAGATTAGACAGTTCGAGCCGTCGCGTTTCTCGTCCCGGCAATTGCGACAGAAAGATCCGCAGATCCGGATAATCCTCCAGATTAAGCGAGTAGTACACCCATT
>JAQBPQ010000065.1 GCA_028287445.1 Cohnella sp. | reverse complement strand
GCGAGATTGTGGAACGGGGCAATCATGAGACGTTGATGGCGATGGAAGGCCGGTATTACAAGATGTATCAGCTGCAAAAAGGGGAAAAGGTTTCTCAAGCTGTAGGCATGTAACACCAAGCAATACGGAACAAGGCACCCCTCAGAGGTGCCTGCTCAACAGATAGGATGGACACAGGTGAATGACAAAATCGTAATGCCCGTATGGACGTTTGGCCTTTTTATTGTCGTCATGAACACGACGATGTTTAACGTATCGATACCGAGCATCATTCAAGATCTTCAGATCTCCGCGGATCTCGCTTCATGGGTGATATCGAGCTATTCGATCGGTTACGCGCTGTCGACGGTCATCTACAGCCGGCTTTCGGACACCGTATCGATTCGCAGGTTGTTGACCGTTGGGCTTACGGTCCTCGGGCTTTCCTCGATTTTCGGGATCTTCGCGCACAACTTACAAGCTTTGCTCGCAGCGAGGATCTTGCAGTCGGCGGGAGCGGGCGCGATGGCGGGACTCGGCCTGGTACTGGCCAGCCGATATATTCCGGTCGAGAGACGCGGCCGGGCGATTGCCATGATTTCGGCGGGCAGCGCGATGGCATTCGGACTTGGCCCGATTGTGGGCGGTTTGATCAGCGAATACTTCGGCTGGAACGGCTTGTTCGCCGTCACATGTCTGGTGCTCGTGATTCTTCCGGTGCTCTTGCGCTTGCTGCCTAAGGAACAACCGCAGGCCGGCAGTTTCGACATTGTGGGTGCTGCGTTAACCGTTGTGAACGCGTCCACACTGCTCTTGGCGGTCACGCAGCTATCGGTCATTTGGCTTGCCGTCAGCATCGTGTCGTTCATTGCCCACGCCTGGTACCTGAAAAAAGCGAAACAACCGTTTATCAATCCCGACCTGCTTCAGAAGTCCGGCTATCGAAAGCTTATGGCCGTCGGGTTCTGTGTGTTGGTGCTTAATCTTGGAAATTTGTTTCTCATGCCGTTGGCGCTCGCGCATGTGTTCGGCAAATCGGCGATGACCATCGGCTTGATAATCGCCCCGGGTGCCATCCTGTCTGCGATGTTGACCCGGTACGTCGGACGGTGGATAGACCAATACGGCAATTTGCGGTTCCTGATCATCGGCCACGGCATTCTTGCGGCGGTTTTGGCGTTATACGCCTTGGATCTGGCATCTTCTCCATTCGTGGTCCTATGCGGCTACCTCTTTTTCTCACCGGCTATTTCGGCCACGATTGCTTCATTAAACAATGAAACATCACGCTTACTTCCGAAAACGATGATCGGAGCCGGGATGGGCCTTATGCAGCTTGTCCAGTTTTTCGGGGGCTCCGTCTCGGTTGCCGTTTGCGGACTTCTTCTCGAATCTCAAAAAGAGGTATGGCCGGTTACAGCATACCGGCATGTGTACGGGCTATTATTCGTTATTAGCTTATGCTCGCTTGCCGTGCTGTTATGGTACACGCTTTCGGCGAGACAAGAAAATAGAGGCTGATAAAACCTTTTCCACAATCATCCGTCTAACAAAAAAATGTAGGAGAACATCTATGAAACCTAAGCTTAGTTATACGATATGGTTTTCTCAGCGAACCGGAAGTACCTTGTTAAACAAAGCCCTTGCATCGACTGGGGTGGCCGGAAATCCAGAGGAGTGGATCACGGTGCCCGATCCCGAAACATTCGGCATCGAAGACTTACGAAACATATGGCAGCAAGGGACCACGCCAAACGGAGTTTTTGGTCTCAAAACGTCGTCGGTGAAGTTGGATGACTGGGTGCGTGCGTTCCAAAGGGAGCTGCGACTGCCGGAAGGGTTATCGAGGCCACAAGTTTGGGAGCAGGCTTTTCCGAGTTGCAAGCACATCTTCATGACGCGCCGCAATAAAGTGAGGTTGGCCGTGTCTTGGTGGAGAGCAATCGTATCGGGAGAGTGGCATCGGGTTCATGGGGAGAAGCCTCGACAAGAGGATATTGAGGAAAAGTATTCCTTTGATGCGATCAATCACTTATTCGTGGAATGCAGTATGCGGGAGGCCGGTATGGCCGCCTTCTTCGCGGAGGGGCGGATCATACCTATGAATATCTTTTATGAAGATTTCATCGAGTGTTACCAACAGACGATTATCCAAGTTCTGCAGTTTCTTGATATCCCCACGGAGTCCATACAGGTGGGCGCACCATACTTCGATCCCTTAGCTGATGATGTCGCCGAAAAATGGGTACAACGGTTCCGTGAAGAACGGCAGGCTGGATGGCCAAACATCGCGTGGTAATATGTCGCGTGCAAGATGAAATTGCTCGCTTCACCGCCTTGCGGGGCTATCATAATGGCCCGTTATATGACAGTTGTCATGTCCGTTGCTGACGTTTATGACTGCTCCGAAGAGTCTGTCCTCTTTATAATGAAGGATAGACATCTCCAAGAGTCATACAAGGAGGCAGCATAAGATGACATCCAACCTACTGTCCGAACTGAAGAAAAATGTTGCGCCATTCGAGAAAACCGATCATAAGTCGAGCATCCGTCAGCTCGTCAATACGCTGGTGCCTTTGGTTCTGCTCTGGTTTGCCGCTTACGCGAGCCTCTCCGTTTCCTATTGGCTAACCCTGCCGTTTGCCATCGCCGCTTCGGGCTTTGTCATCCGAACTTTCATTCTGTTTCATGATTGCTGTCATCAATCCTTCTTCAAAAGCCGTTCTGCCAATGAAATCCTGGGCACCGTTATGGGTGTTCTTACACTTGTTCCTTACCAGCAATGGAAACACAGCCATGCGATTCACCACGCGACGAGCAGCAACCTCGACAAACGGGGCGTGGGAGATATGTGGATTCTGACCGTGGACGAATATCTGGCGTCGCCCTTGTGGCGCCGGATCGCCTATCGGATTTACCGCAATCCGGTCGCCATGTTCGGAGCCGGCCCGGTTTTTGTTTTCCTCTTCCAATACCGCTTCAACGTCAAAGGGGCCAAACGCAAGGAGCGTATCAATACGTACCTGACGAATGTATCCATAGCCGCTTTGTATGCGCTGCTGATCTGGGCCATCGGCTGGCAGGCGTTCGTCTTGGTTCAAGGGCCGATCTTCTTCATTTCCGGCTTGATGGGCATCTGGCTTTTTTATGTGCAGCACCAGTTCGAGGATTCCTACTTCGAAAACGAAGACGAGTGGAGTTATGTGAAAGCGGCGGTGGACGGAAGTTCATATTATAAGCTCCCGAGGCTGCTGCAATGGATTACGGGGAACATCGGGTTTCATCATGTCCACCATCTAAGTCCGAAGGTGCCTAATTACAACCTCGAGAAGGCGCACGAAGCGATGCCGCCTCTCCAGAAAGCGACGACAGTTACGGTGGGCACAAGCTTGAAGGCGCTCCGTTTCCGGCTGTGGGACGAACAGAACAAGACCTTCGTCGGTTTCGGCGAGATCAAGAAGCTTCAGAAGAAAAGCGGGATTGGGACGAGCCGGATCCGGCGCAAGCGTGTCAGCGCCCAACCGAAGTAACCGTCCACCTTAATGCCATGGTATGATAGACGTAATCCTGCCTATGCGCATAAAGGAAGGTCGACTATGCAGAAATGGCATCAGATCTTTTATAGAAGTACCGGACTCAGCCCATATGTCTGGGTTGTTTTCTATATCTTGCCTTTTTATTTCATATTCCGTTCTTCTTCCACTTTTGAGGTCGTATTCGGCGTCGTCTTGATTCTCGCGTTCTTCGGCTGCTACGTACTCTCTTTCATGTCCAAAGGCTGGCTCGTCTATTTTTGGACCGGCGTGCAGATAGCGATTTCGATCGCCATGACGCTGATGTTCGGCTATGTCTATTTCTCGCTTTTCCTGGCATTCTTTATCGGCAACATCCAGAAACGGATCGGGTTTGTGACGTTGTACACCATCCATCTGGTTGCCACGATTGCCACCATCAACTTCGGGTTCGTCACCAAGAATTCCGTTCTCATCAACCAGCTTCCGTTTGTCCTAGTCAGCCTGATTGGGGTCATTCTTCTTCCTGTCACAACTTATAACCGAAACAAGAGAGAGCAGCTGCAGGGACAGCTGGAGGATGCAAACAAGCGGATTTCCGAGCTGGTGAAGCTGGAGGAACGCCAGAGAATCGCCCGTGATCTGCACGACACACTCGGCCAGAAGCTGTCCTTGATCGGCTTGAAGTGCGATTTGGCGGGAAAGTTAATTCCGATCGACCCTGGCCAGGCGCAAGCCGAACTGAGCGACGTGCGCCAGACCGCCAGAAGCGCCTTGAAGGAGGTGCGGGAGATGGTCACCCGGATGCGCGGGACAAGACTGGAGGACGAGATATTCCGACTCCGCCAAATCCTGAAAGCGGCGCAGATCGATTTTACGCTGGAAGGCGACTCCAATCTGACCAACACTTCGCTGATGACCGAAAATGTGCTCAGCATGTGTCTCAAGGAAGCCGTTACCAATGTGGTGAAGCACAGCAGTGCCTCCGCCTGCATGATCGCGATCGAACCGTCGCGGTCCGAGCTGGTCGTCACGGTGAAAGATAATGGCGTGGGCCTTGGCGGAGACCCGGTATTGAAGAGAGGGAACGGTCTTCGGGGGATGAAGGAGCGGCTTGAATTTGTAAACGGAAGCCTGGAAATTCCATCCGGTGAAGGCACAACGGTCGTGATGAAGGTGCCGAACGCAGTCAACCAGGCAGAGAAGGAGGCGGGAGTATGATCCGGATCGTCATTGCCGAAGACCAGAGGATGCTCAGGGGCGCTCTCGCTTCTCTGCTTGATCTGGAGCCGGACATGAAGGTCGTCGGTGCGGCGGGCAACGGCGAAGAAGCCGTGAAGCTGGTCCGCAAGCTTGAGCCTGATCTATGCATCATGGATATCGAGATGCCCGTAAAGAACGGACTCGACGCCGCCGAGGAATTGAAGGGATCCGGGTGCAAAGTAATGATCCTGACCACTTTTGCACGCTCCGGCTACTTTGAACGGGCTGTCAGTGCTGGGGCTTACGGTTATTTGCTGAAGGACAGTCCGATCGAGGAGCTCGCGGAATCGATCCGCAGCATCACCGCCGGCCGACGCATCTATGCGACGGAGCTGGTGGACGAAACCTCCGGCGAAGATAATCCGCTGACCGACAGGGAGAAGAAAGTGCTGGAGCTCATCGCCGACGGTAAGAACACGAAGGAAATCGCCAGCGAGCTGTTCCTTACGGCCGGAACCGTCCGCAACTACATTTCTGTGATCCTCGACAAGCTTGGCGTCGGCAACCGGATTGAAGCCATTATGCGGTTTAAGGAGAAGGGATGGTTCAAATAATAGGAGAATTCACATATTGAAAAGGGATGTCATTTGTGGGATGGCACCTTTTTCAATGTGTGATAGTGGGAGTGGCTGACTATGTTGGACCAGCACCT
>JAQBPQ010000016.1 GCA_028287445.1 Cohnella sp. | reverse complement strand
CCGTGGAGACGATGATTAACGCTCACTGGTTCGACGGCATGGTATGTATCCCGAACTGCGATAAAATTACCCCCGGCATGATGATGGGCGCGCTGCGCGTTAATATCCCCACCGTGTTCGTGAGCGGTGGCCCGATGAAAGCCGGCAAAACGTCCGACGGCCGCAGCATTTCTTTGTCCAGCGTATTCGAAGGCGTAGGCGCCTATCAAGCCGGCAAACTCGACGAGAAAGGCCTGCATGAACTCGAAGCCTATGGATGCCCCACTTGTGGTTCCTGCTCAGGCATGTTTACAGCCAACTCGATGAACTGCTTGGCAGAAGGTCTGGGGCTGGCACTTCCCGGCAACGGAACGATTCTGGCGGTCGCTCCCGAGCGCAAGGAATTCGTGAAGCAATCCGCACGGCAGTTGATGGAACTGATCAAGCTGGATATCAAGCCCCGTGACATCGTCACGAAAGACGCGATCGACAACGCATTCGCACTGGACATGGCCATGGGCGGATCCACCAACACCGTTCTTCATACGCTGGCTCTCGCCATCGAGGCGGGCTTCGACTACCCTATCGAATGGATCAACGAAGTGGCGTCGCGCGTGCCGCATTTGGCGAAAATTGCCCCGGCATCGGACTATCATATCGAGGACGTTCACAACGCTGGCGGCGTCAGCGCAATCATTAACGAGCTGCTGAAGAAGGACGGCGCCATGCACGGCGACTGTATTACGGTCACCGGTAAGACGCTTCGTGAGAATGTGGCCGGCTGCGACATCAAGGACACCGACGTGATCCGCACGCTGGACAATCCGCATAGCGAGCGCGGCGGCCTCGCCGTCATGTTCGGGAATTTGGCTCCTAACGGCGCGATCATCAAGGTCGGCGCGGTGGACAAATCGGTCGGCGGTTACCACAAAGGTCCCGCCATCTGTTTCGACTCGCAAGAAGAAGCGTTATCCGGCATTGTGAACGGCAAAGTCAAAGAAGGCCAGGTCGTGGTCATCCGATACGAAGGCCCCAAAGGCGGCCCCGGCATGCCGGAGATGCTCGCACCGACTTCCCAAATCGTCGGCATGGGCCTCGGCGCCAAAGTCGGTCTGATTACCGACGGCCGGTTCTCCGGCGCCTCCCGCGGCATCTCCATCGGCCACATTTCCCCGGAAGCGGCGGAAGGCGGACCGATCGCGTTCGTCAAGGACGGCGACATCATCGAGCTGGACATGAACAACCGCTCCATGACGCTTCAAATCACGGACGAAGAGATGGACCGCCGCCGTTCCGAATGGAAAGGCTTCGAATCCAAAATTAAACGCGGTTACTTGGCCCGTTATTCTGCACTCGTCACCTCCGCCAGCACCGGCGGCGTCATGAAAATGTAAGCAACCACACCATAAACGGCACCCTTTTTTCCATGGGGTGCCGTTTTTCTATTAGAAGATGATCCCTTTCCCTTTTGCTTTGGCCGATATCCCCTCCACTCAGGGTAAACTCTTGGTCACCCCTTTGAACGATATCCCCTTCCCTCAGGTGACCGGCTGGATCTGAGCGAAGGGGATATCGTTCAAAGGGCAGGAAAAACGTTACCCCGAAATAAGCCCGGCACCAAAATCCCTTCCCTCAGGTGACCGGCTGGATCTGAGCGAAGAGGATAGTGGTCAAAGGGCAGGAAAAACGTTACCCCTAAATAAGCCCGGCACCAAAATCCCTTCCCTCAGGTGCCGGCTGGAACTGAGCGAAGGGGATAGTGGTCAAAGGGCAGGAAAAACATTACCCCTAGATAAGCCGGCACCATAAAAAAACCGGAGCGTTGTTGGCCCCGGTCTCCTCGTCTATTCATCAGTTAAACACTTTGTCCTAATTGATCCACGTTTAATCCCGGTTCAACGACCACCGCGGTCTGGTGTACTTCGGTCTGTGCGGACCTTGAAGGGCGCCGCTTGCCGGTGCGTTGTTTCCATGACAGCAAATCTTCACGAGCCATGACCAGCATTCTCGGAGTCAACCGCAGCCCATAGTCTTTGACGCGTTTACCCCCCTCTGGATTGATGACCGACACCATGAACCGCAAATATAAGTTGGTCATCCAAGCAAAAATCCCTTTCGGCATTTCGAACGTCTGGAACCCAAGTCCTTCCGAGCCGCGATGAATCATCGATACACCGAACAACGCAACCACCTTTTCCCCGTTCGGGGCATCATCCAGCGCACGTGCCAGATACGGCAGAATTCCCTCCGTCTCTCGAATCAGACGAATAGCGATATGGACGGAGGAACGGGAGTTCATTGCCAGTTCAAAAAGCATTTGGTTCTCGAAATGCATTTCCATCACATAGTCGCCGGGCTTCAATCGTTTATCGTCGCGAAGCTCGACTAGCGGCCCGCTGTATTTACGAATCCGGTATTTAAAGGAATCACCGTCACCGACCCGCTGAAGACGAAACACGACCTGAAATAATTTCTCCCAGAGCATCCAAAGCCGGACGAGCACTTTCTTCAAAGGACTGATCGAATGAGCCGGTTGTGGGTTAGACGCCGGACTGCCGTTTGACATCGAGTTGGAATTGGGATCCGTAACGTCCTTCGGGTCCACGCTGCTTGCACTTTCGTGATTCTCTGTCAGCGCGATCATTTCATCCACACCGACAAACCGGTAACCCGCCAACCGCCCGTCCTCCAAAATTCGCTCGAGCGCTTCGATCGTTTGCGCGGGGGCATCCTGATTCGCTCCAAACGTACGGCCGCAGTCATGCAGCACGAACACTTCGCCCGGCCGTAATCTTTGACGCATTCGACGATACAGTCTGTCCACGCCCACCCGTTTGCGCCAATCTCCGAAAATGGAGGTCCACAGCACGATTTGCAGATGGCCCAGCCGCCGGTAATCGAAAATGTTAACGATCCCCCACGGCGGTCGATAGTAATGCGGTCGTATCCCGGTAATCTGTTTGATGATATCGGAAGTACGGTGAATTTGCCTTTTCACCGTTCTCGGGCGCATCAGCCAGTTCGAATGATGAACATAATTATGGATGCCGATGACATGCCCTTCCTCGTGAATCCGAGCCACAACCTCCGGCCACTGCTCCGCATGGGATCCTACCAAGAAAAAGGTGCCTTTAGCGCCATAACGCTTGAGCAAATCAAGCAGTTTGGGCGTATAGTCCGGATCGGGTCCGTCGTCAAACGTAAGAGCGATTTCCCGTTCCGTGCGACCGCGCAAGAACACGCGGAAGCCGAAAATCCGGCTGATGATAGCCGGTAAAAGAGCATAAAAAGAAAAAAGATAAAAACCGATCCAAAGAATGATTTCCATGCCTTCCCCACCATCTTGTAAGCGAAATGTGCGCGAGCGGTTCGTGCTTGGATTCATTTTACCATATCTCCCGGTAAAAATGGCGGTTCGCCCGTCATCTTTTTTGTTGGCAGGAAAACTGGTATCATCTTCTTAATTCCAATCGGACAAGGGAGTCTGGCGAAATGCTGTCTTTTTACCAAAAGTATTGGCGAACCGCCTTTGACATCGCCGTAATCGCATTAACCGTGTGGCTGGTCATGTATGTGTTCACTTACTTGTACCGGATCGCGACTCCGGTTTTCCTCTCGATTTTGATCTTCCTGTGTATCGAACCGTTGGCTAAACGACTGCACAGGTGGGGCCTAAAAAAATCGATTGCGACAGGTCTCAGCATGTTGGCGTTCATGCTTCTAGGGCTCGGAATTTTGGCGGGTCTTGGTTGGATTTTTTACACGCAAATCAGCCAGCTTGTAACCGATCTGCCTTACTATCAGAAAATATTGACGCAACAAACAACTTATCTTACGAGAGAATGGCAGACCCGATTCAATGCTCTGCCACCTGAAGTGGCCAATCGAATCACCGGCACATTTTCCAAAGTGACAGAATGGGGCGTCAACTTGGCCAGCGACTTGCTGAAATGGCTGATATCGTCCTTGAAATCCACCTCGTCATTCGTGTTCAACTTGTCGATCGCCCTTGTGCTAGCCTACTTCCTTAGCTTGGAGATCGACACATGGAATCGGCTGGGAACGGAGCGTTCGCCCAAAACGTTCAGAATGGCGTTCCAATTTTTACGCGACAACGTGTTCAAAGGGATTGGAGGTTATGTCAAAGCACAAGGAAAGCTGATTAGCGTCACGTTCGGGGTCATATTCGTCACCCTTCTTCTATTGCGAGTCCCCAACGCATTTGCCATCGCGCTGCTGGCGGGCTTCTTAGACGTGCTGCCGCTGGTCGGCGTCAACACCTTGTTCATCCCTTGGATCGTATATTTGTTTATCGTCGGAGACAATGGTCTGGCCCTTTGGCTGACGGCATTGCTGCTCGTCGTGACGACGACCCGCCAGTTCCTCGAGCCCCGCATCACCGGGCAAACGGTCGGAGTTTCTGCATTCACGA
>JAQBPQ010000004.1 GCA_028287445.1 Cohnella sp. | reverse complement strand
GGTGGAATCAACCACGGGAGGTATCAAGATATGAGCGATCCTATCACCCTGCATTCGGAAGCGGATGCAAGGCATCAACAAGTCATTTCCGATGATCAAGCTCAGTTTTTCCGCGACAATGGGTATTGTGTCATGCGCAATGTGATTCAAGGAGAAGAGCTGCAGTTGCTCCAGGAGCAGACGATGCAACTGGTAGTGAGTGGGATTTCCCGAGGCGGCGATGAAGACTATCTTTATAGACAAAAGCAAAACGGGGAACGTGTTTTTTGGAGAGTCGAGTACGTGCTCGCGAAACTTGAGATCACAAGAGCATTAATGGGTCATCCTTTTATTCTTCGTTCCGTGGAGAAGCTGCAGGGACGAAATTTTGTCCCAACTTGGGATTCTATGGTCGTTAAAGTTCCCGATCAGGGTGCTGTCGTACCTTGGCATCGTGATGCGGCACACCCGGTGGGCTGCGAAGAACCGCGTCCCATTTTCAATGTCGATTTCTATCTGGACGAAGCGGACCTTAAATCGTGCCTTTGGGTCATTCCGGGAAGCAACCGATGGGAGGCGGAAAAAGCGAAGGAACGCTGTTCGAGACCTGGCTTTGATAGGGAAGATGCTGTGCCTGTACCGATGAAACCGGGCGATGTTATTTTCCATGATATTGAATTGCTGCATGGTTCCCCGGAAGGCGATGGAAACAGCCTTCGCCGTACGATTTACTTCGAATACCGGCCAGGTGAAATCGAAGCCCAATTCGGACCTCATACTCTCGAGTATCTCACTTTAAAACAGCATCTTCTTCTGGATTGCATAGAGACTCGAAAACGTGGCGCCTATACGGAAGGCGAGAAGCCTTACGAATACCGGCCCACAGGTGCATTCTCCATTGCCGAAGTCAAAAAACCTGCATCATATCGTTATGCGCACGAATATTTCTGGAGAAATGAGGTCGACTAGATCAGGCAGGTGACCTCAGGATACGAAAGCACTGGATCGTTCCACTTTTATTTTGCGTAGGACAAGGCATTTGTCAATTTAACCCGAATTTATCAATTACCTATTCCATCGCTTACTGCTGCAACAGACCTTTCAGCCAGGAAATGATAAATTCCTTATCCCGATGAATCGGATTGATCCGATCCCACAGGTCGTCGAAATACACTTGAAAAGCGCTGACCATCGTCCCTTCCATGACCGCAAGCAGCTCCACCTTGGAACTGGCTGGATCTCTCGGCATGATGCCGATGATTACGGTGTGATTCCCCTTGATATCCCATTCCGTCCTGTTCAGCAGATCCAGCTGATTGTCGCCGACCAGCGCAATTTCAAATCGTTCGTACGTTTGCAGCAGCCGGATCAGATGCTCAATATGCTGGACGACACTCTCCCGGGTAGGACGGAAATAAAAGTTCTTTTGATAGCGCCCGGTCTTGACCAGCCGCTCGATCGCCTGCATGGGATAGATGTGGCGCATGGCACAATGCTCGATGTCCCGCTGAAACGACAGCATACTTTCTTTTATTCTGCCTAAGTGAACGGCCCTCTCCTTCTGATCCGGTATGGAGATAAGAAGGTAATTTTCTATCACCTCGAACGGCACGGTCAAAAAAGACAAGTCATGCATACAGAGCAGATGATCTCCCGATTTTCTGTCTTTGACGGGATTAAGCTCGAAAAATTGTTCCAAATCCAGTATTTGCACCAAAGGCTCAACATTGGAAAACAGCTGTTCCGTATATTTCTCAATGATCTGTACCTCTTTCGAATGATCCAAATACAAGGCGGCGTCGATATCCTTATGGTTGTCAGCTGCGAACGCAAGCAGCGCGCCTTTTCCCTGTACCAGAATGATCTCCATCGGAGGCGACTGAATGCCGTATTTATCAAAGTAATACAAGTTGTAACTCCCCGGATAATTGGTCCAATCCATAAGCTGATGTACCAGCCGGAACGACCGTTGTACGTTTTTGGATAACCGGCAAAGATGATGAATCGTCCATCCTCGATTCAGCGCCTCGATAACGGTTTCATGCCAGATTTGGTGAAGCTCGGGATAACCGTCGAAGGTGTCCCTTTCGCTTTGAAAGGTGAGATAAATGACCCGGGCTTCCGAAGTGTCGTCTTCCAAGGCGTTCTTCAATATGGCAACTACAGCTTCGAGCAGCGATTTTCTGCCGTTCACGACCTTTGGAAACGGAACGGTCCCGAACACGTTTGGTCGCGCGCCAGGCGCAGCGGCTGGACGGCTGGCGCTTCGTCCGCGATGATCCAGCAAGTCAGCGATAGGGCTCTGTCTGTCTGCCGGCTTATTTATTCTCCTCATGTCCTTGTCCATGGACAAGGAGGCAATCTGCGCATCACGAAGAAGCTGCCTCACCGATTCATGGAGAGATATCTTCGGCCCGGAATTGTCCTGCATCTCCGCCACCGCTTGTTCGAAGGCGGCTTTGGCCGCTCTCTTATACGTTTTATCCAGCCCCTCGCACAAGGCTTCCGCTATTTGATCGATATAATCCGAGTTAAGGGAAGGCGTCCTTTCCCCGCGTATCCATCTCCGGACATAGGAGGCGTCGATCCTGAGTATATGCGCAAACTGAGCGGCCGACCAACCGCGAATGCCAAGAAACTCGCTTAAACAACCGCCAAACTTCACGAAAATCCCCTCCCTCGTTCATCATAACATAGGCAAAACGTATTGAAGCTGTCGAGGACAGAATTGTCCTGTCCTGCTTTTCTTCAATCGATCTAAGTTATACTGGAGCAAATTCAAAGGATATGGAGGGGCTTTCTATGTCTAAATCAGTGACATCGTACGGAATCAGCATCTTGTTAATCGTCAGTATTGCATTATCCGGCTGTATGAAACAGGAAGAAAGCCAGCTGTCGATGTTCCGCGGCAACGCGCAGCATACAGGCGCATACCCTTCAAACGGACCCGCCGAGTTCCATGAGGTGAAATGGAGATATCAAGCAGGAGGCCCGATCCGCTCGTCGCCTGTCATGTCCAACGAAACGTTGTACTTCGGCAGCTCGGACGGTAATCTCTATGCCGTTGATGCGAATACGGGTAAGCAAAAGTGGGTTTATCCCGCGAAAGGCCCGAACATCTCGTCCGCCGCTATCGCCGGGGATACCGCTTATTTCTACAGCGGAGATGGACATTTATATGCGCTTCGAACAGCGGATGGCAGCTTGCTATGGAGCTTCCGGCCGGAGGGCAAAGACAAGGCACGGGATAAAGTCGACTATTGGCAATCCTCCCCCGTGGTCGATAACGGAGTGGTCTATTTTGGCGCCGGGAACAGTATGTTTTATGCCCTGGAAGCATCTAGCGGCAACGTGAGATGGAAGAAAAAGCTCACTTTCAATGGATATGACTGTGAACATTGCTCGCCGATTCTCCATTCGTCACCGGCTGTGTATCAAGGAGTTGTCTACGCGGGAATCGAAGGTTACGATATCGACCGGCAAATCGAACCGGGCAATGTCGTCGCGTTGGATGCGAAGAGCGGCAAACAGCTGTGGATCTCCGCCTTACTGAGTGGGGCAGTCGATTCTTCTCCCGTTGTTGATCACAACGCCGTCTATTTTGGAATGAGAAACGGCGGTCTGCAGGCTTTAAATCGTGATACGGGCGCCTCTTTGTGGGAATCCGGCACCGCCGCTTATGTGCTTGCGTCTGTGGCGCTCGATCGGGGAACAATCTATTCAGGAAGCTCGGACGACCATAAATTGCTTGCCTTGAATGCGGCAAACGGCGAGGACAAATGGAGTTTCGGGACGATTGGTCCGGTTCACGCCTCTCCGTCCACAGACGGAAAAACCGTTTATGCCGCTTGCGGCAATCACTATTCGGATGAGAACCAGGGGATTGTCTACGCGGTCGATGCCGACACGGGGAAAGAAAGATGGTCATTTAAAACGGGCGGTAATATTTATTCTTCCCCCATGGTAGACAAAGGCGTACTATATATCGGAAGCGACGACGGTTATCTCTACGCGATTGATTAGCCGTACACGAATGGTCGAGCGGATAAGAAACCAGTTAAAGCCCTTACCGGCAACGGTGGTCATCATGTCAATGTTGTGTTTATTATTGGCGGGCTGCCTCGATATCCGGAATCCGATGTACCGGTTCCCAGCTCTTCTCCAAACTCTCAAGTCCTTTCCTTCTCGGTTATGCCGTGCTATATGCGCCCACAGCGCAGCGTTATGGACATATTCGTCCACCGACGATTTTATCGATCAGCGGGACTGCCTGTTTGCGAACGAAACGTTTCGGAGGAAGCGGGATCCTCTTCTGCTTGCAGACGGTTCCAGGCTTAAGGAAAACAGAGTCTATCTGGATGCCGGCGATCAAGATAGACTGGCTGAAAAAGATCGGCAGATGTACGAGCTGCTTCGCTCCAAACACGTTCAAGCGGCGTGGTCGATTCATCGTGTGGTCATGATGTGCAATATTGGTCTAGCCAATTGGACAATTACTTGCTTTTATGCCGGAGCAGGCCGATAGAGGGAGGCACCTCTTCCAATCGGCGTATTCACGGACACGATTATATAAGTTTCCGTGTGAAAAATTCCAGGGTTTTTGGAGCAGCAGTTAAACTAACCAGCGTGGGAAAGCGCATCGCTGGCAGCGATGAGGTCAGGGGTTCGATCCCCCTTGGCTCCACCA
>JAQBPQ010000274.1 GCA_028287445.1 Cohnella sp. | reverse complement strand
CTCGATATGTTTCTAGTTCCGTAAGTGCGTTTGAACTCAAAAAGAAAAGAAGCCTTGCACAGCAAGGCTTCACGAGTTGTTATGCATATAAAGGACTCCTAGTTCCTCATGGCCGATTTAATGAGTTAGTATGGTCCTTACTATGTTGATGTTTTACATGAAATTTACATCACATACTTGTTATAATTATAGATGCTTGCTGTGGTAGTAGCGCATTGAAGATATTTTATGTATTCACTATCAGCAATTCAATCCAGTCCTTCCTCCATAGAGCTAGAACGCTGTAATAAATGCCGTGACCGGTGAAACCCTTTTCTTCGATCAGTGCACTAAAACGAATGGTTCTTTCCGAATTCAGGATTTTGATTAAAGCATTCTTCCATTACGGCAATCTGCTGCCGCACTTCCTGCGGCGTTATTTTCAACGGCTCTCCATTAGTCAAAGTGTTATAAAGCATTGTGTAAAATTGACCCGCCATCGTGTTGAAAAGATCGGTGTTCTTCCCCAAATCCCAGCTTTCTTCATACCACTTCAGTTCTTCACCGCAGTAGGCGGGAGTACCGTCCGCCTTGGTCAACGGCTCAATGACCAGATGCTGGGCCGGCGCTTCGTCAGGCTTATAATATTTCCAATCCAAATGGTCGCTTGATCCTTTAACGCCGCCAAGTGTACCTTGAACTTTATAATTTTCTCCGGGATATGCACAGCAGGATGAAATTTCCAGATCAATTGTCGGGCGACCCGAACCGGAAAGAATTAATTTCACATAATCCTCCGCATCCCCGAAAGAATTCGCGCGATCCATTAGACAAGTGACCTTGGGCATGATATCCGTACCGAAAAGCTGCAGCGCCTGGTCAACGGGATGCGGTCCGGTGTTCAGCAGGTTACCGCCGTTTTTCTCCTGCAGCGTTTGCCAATCCCATCTGCGGGCAAATCCGTTATATGCGATGCTCACCTGCACAACCCGGCCGATTTTGCCTGAGTTTATAATATTTCTGATTTGCTGAAAAACGGGGGAATACCGGGATTGCTGGAAAATCGCCAATGTCTTCCCGGACTTTATGGAGGCGTCAATCAATTTATCAACATCCGACGCTCTTCTCGCTAGAGGTTTCTCGCAAAGAACGCTGAACCCGTTATCGAGACATTCCAACGATATGGGCACATGTAAATGACTGGGCGTCGCATTGATAATCAAATCCAGGTCATTTCTGCCGAACAATTCCTTATAGTCGCCGTATGTATCGCAGCCTATTTCCTTTTTCGCCCTTTGCCGGCGTTCTTCCAAAGGATCGCTGATGGCCGCTATCGTGTAACGATCGGTGAGTTTACCTAAAGAAAAAGCATGAATATCCCGACCGCTGCGCCCCTGCCCGATAATGCCAACCTTTAGCTTCTTCATGTTCCATCAACCGTCCTTTAAATGTTGTTTTATTTTTATTTCCGGTTCTTACTGCTTGGGTGATTCTCGACCAATGACTTCCTCCTGACTCAACGTTTCCAGAAATCAATTTGATTCCAAATTCTCTCTCTTCAACAAATTTCTCAATCCTTGTAAAGTCATGGCCGTTCCCTGCATGGGTGTGCCGCCTTCAGGAATATAGTGCGTTTCGATCGTATACAATCCGTCATAGCCGTCGCTCAACAAAGCGTTAAATTGATCGGCGTAAGGTACGCTTCCCGAATCTATCGGCACACATCTCGTTTGTCCGTCGGCTTGCGTTTTGGCGTCCTTTAAATGTATGTGCCCTAGGAAATCTTTGATCTGCCCGTACCCTTGCGGGAAAGGATTGCTGCCGAACTGCTCGTTTCCCGGATCCCACAGCGCTTTTAGTGCCGGGGAATTCACATGGCGCAGCATTCGACCCACCTCCTCGGCGTAACCGCCATTGCAGGAAGGTTCATTTTCAAGCAGCAATTGGATGCTTGCCTTGTGAGCCATATCAGCGGCCCTCCGCAGATGGCAGACAATATCGGTCTCATGGGATTTCGGTTCCTTTTCCCGCCAAAAGGAAAAAATCCGAATCCGTTTCGTATTGAGCATCTTGGTGATTTGCAGCATACGCGGCAATTTTTCAAAATGGGCCGCTACATCCTCATCTTCTTGTCCGAATCGATCTCCGTTGGCCACAGGGCGGGCCGGGTCCAATGCACACTTAAATAACGGCGAGGCTACCGCCGAGACAAACAGTCCGCGTTTCTCCACCTCACTGCGGATTCTTCGAATTTGATTGTCATTCAGTCTGATTACATTAAAGCCGTCAACCATCCGTATTTCCACATGCTTTAATCCTTGCTCGACCGTCCAATCCAACGCTTCGATTAAATCGGCGGAGACTTCATCCGTGATAACGCCCAGTTTGTTTAAAATCATTTGCGGAACTCCCCTTCCTTCCATTTTTTTACTTAAGGCATTCTGTTATTACTGCATATACTCTCCTCACTTCAATCCTTTTTGCGCACGCGTGTGAGGCATTACAAGGAGCGTAACGCCGAGACAGGCAACAAGACAGATGCCGAAAAGCACCTTCATCGACACGTCGATCTCGGTGTTCGCTGCTTTATGAAGTCCCCACGCACCGACCAGCAGCGTAGCAAGCCCAATACCGGCAATTTGGCCGAGATAGCGCACCATGGCGAGCATGCTGCCGGTTAGGCTGATTTTCGAATCGGGAGCGGCAGTCATAATCTCTGCGTTATTCGTGGAATGGAATAGCCCTACGCCGAGACCAAACAATGCAAGCTGGAGCCCGATGATCCACACAGTCGCATGATGAAAACCGATCACAAACATCATCGAAACGGCACAACAAATCGCTCCCGCCATGATCGGGAAAAATGCGCCGTACCGGTCCCGGAACCAGCCGGCAAAAGGAGCGATCAGCCCCATCAACAGAGGCTGCACGATCAAGAGCAAGCCTGCGGACTGGACGGATAATCCTAACTGCACTTGCAGGTAGAATGTGAGTGAGAGTAGCGTCGCCGTCTGAGCCAAGTTAATCAAAAACGAACCGGCGTTGCCGATCAAAATCGCACGGCGCCCGAACAATTCACGGTCCAAAATCCCCTGAGAGATTCGCCGCTCGTATATCCAAAGCCAAATGAGCAGTGCAGCGCCGGCAGCGGTTTCTACGGCAACGGCCGGTATACTCCCGCCTGCTAGTTTGCTTGCTTCGGCCGCTAGCATAAGCAGGCACGTACCTGCCGCGAGCAGCAGCGATCCAGGAATATCGAACGATGCTCTCGCACCGCCGCTCTTCGTGTTCGGAAACCATCGCAAGCCTAGCCAAAAGGAGACGAGACCGATCGGCACATTAATGGCGAACAGCCACGGCCATGCGACGTAATGCAGCAGCAAGCCTCCGACCGCCGGACCGGACAACGTTCCCGCCGAAATGATGACGGCATTGACGCCGAGAGCGCGTCCGCGTTCATGATCAGGGAATACTTGCCGCACCATCGCTTGGCTGTTGGCCATAATCATCGTTGCCCCGATCCCTTGCAGGCAGCGGGAAATGATAACGGTCGCAATGCCGTGCGACAAAGCGATGCAGAGCGAGCCTGCGCTGAACAACAGGAAGCCGTAACTGTAAATTTTACGTCGATCCCACATGTCCGACAGCTTGCCTATAAAAGGCAGTAAAGTGACCATTGTCAATAAATACGAGGTTGTTAACCATTGAATATGGGCAAGGGAGCTGTTGAATTGATCGGCCATCGTTGGCATCACTATGGTGACGATGCCGACATCCAGTGTCGACATCAGCGTGCCCATATTGATGACTTGCAGTATACCCCATCGATTGGAATAGCTTATGTCGGTCATGAACGCAAATCCCCGGTGAAGTCCGTAGCGACGTCCCCCTATTCAGTCACAGCAAAAATGCGATGGAGGTAATTTCTGGACAAACTCGTTTCTGCTTCGAAATCGTTCCATAAGCATTCGACCGAAATTCGTCCGTCATAGCCTGCTTGGTTGACGCAATCCACGAAAGCCGGATACGGATAGTCGCCCATCCCCGGCGCATACCGGCTGTCAGAAACGTGGATATGCCGTATCCACTCCCGATGCCGAACGATATTATCAAGCGGCTCGTTGTCCTTGTACATATGATAGAAATCCGCCAATACACGTATCGATTTACGATTGACCTTTGCCGCGTAGCCCACCGCTTCCGGAACACTGTTAATGATGTTTGATTCTGTTGTATTTAACGGTTCGATCACAATCGTAATATCCGTCTGATCCGTGATATCGGCCAAAGTGTCGAGGAATTGCAAAATCTGCTCTTCCGCTTTGGCGCGGGAAAAGCCTTGCGGAGCCGTTCTCGAGCCTCCGCTGCCGAATACGATTGTTTCGGCGCCGATTGCTTGGACCCGCTCCACCGCTTTTTCCAAATAGCAACGCACTCTTCCAGCATCCACGCAGTCTCCGACAATTTTCAAATCGCGCGGAAGCAGTATGTTGAACGATTCAACAGGAAGTGGGCTCTCGCGGTACTGATTCAGAACGCTTTGTACCTCGACGTCGCTCAGTTCCGGTTGCAAAGAAACGACAGTACATTCGATAAAATCAAAACCGGCCCTTTTCACGATGCCAGCTTTCTCAATACTGGCACATACGCCGAATCTCATCGCAATTCTCCCCTTCCGTTCCGAATTGTTAGCGGGTGATAGGTTACTGACGGCGCCACGGGTTGGCGTGATGCCGTCAGTACCTATACAAATTCCACGGCGTGCTCGTTAACCCGCCGCTACCTCTTCCCTTGAAGACGGAATCAACACCGAAGTTCCCGATTCGGAGGATCGGTGTGCGGCTAACGACACCTCGAGCGTACGTACCGCTACTTCATAAGGAACCAATATACCGGAAGCGTCCCCGGTATTTACGGCATGAATGAATGCGTCGTCCTGCTCTTTGTAGAAGTTAACCTGGCTCTTATACGTAATTGTTTTATCTTTCTCCGTAATCGTCAAAGACGTACCGTCAAGGCTGATACGGAAGCCCCGTCCGATCACTTCCAAACTTGAACGTCCGTCGGGCTGCTCCACAAAGGACGTGTCGAGATGGCCTACCGCTCCGGATGCGAAGCGGAGATTGACGGAGTACACATCGGGAATGTCGATTCCCGGAACATCATCCATCACTCGAAGCGCCATATCCGCCGAAACCTTATCAACGTCACCCGCCAGATAAATGAGCAAATCCAGGTTATGGGTCGTCTGCTCGACTAACTGGCCTCCGGACTTGGCCGCCTCCTTCCACCAAGGAACGGTTACCAGCGAGCCGAACCGATGGGCGCGAGCCATAGCGATCGTCTTGCCCTGCAAATATTCGCGGGCTATCGCTACCGTGTCGAGATAGCGTAAGCAGTAACCGGTGCCGGAGATGATGCCGGAATCGCGTATCGCCTTTGCCTTTCGTTTCACTGTCTCCATATCGAGCCCCACCGGCTTTTCTACGAACAAATGGATGCCGCGCGCAGCCGCCTTTTCCTCCATGTCTCCGTGGGCAAAAGGAGGCACACAGAGGAACAGCGCGTCAATCTCTTCATTATCCAGTAACCTATCAAAGTCCGTATAAGCGACAACATTATACTGCTGCGCCGCTTTATCCGCGCTTGCTTTGTTTATATCGCAAACGGCTACCAGTTCCGCCTCTTGATTTTCCTCTAAGTTTTTCAAATGCTCAGCGGCAATACCGCCCACTCCGACTACAGCTACACGTACCATGATAAATGTCCTCCTCAGTGTTTTTGTTTTGCGTTACGCTTCGGCCCACAAACGTTTGGCGTTCTCCATGCCGATTCTGGAGCCTAAACGGCAATCTTCCAAGCCTTCGAATTCGACCGCAATATATCCGTCGTAGCCCGAGCTTTTGATAACGCGAATCACTTCCGGCATATCGATGTCGCCTTGCCCGACGATCGCCCCTCGTAAGTAATTGCCGCCCGAAGTCTGGAACCACCCTTCGCCCGGGTTGCGATAAGACGGTCGAAGGTAGAAATCCTTCAAATGCACCATTGAAGCGTAAGAGATATTTTTCTTGACCGCAGTAACCGAATCTTCGTCCACACACATGAAATTACCGATATCCAGCGTAGTTTTAAAATGATCTCGGTTTACGGCGTGAATCAGCCTTTGTACCCGGTCGCTCGCTTGAATAAAATAACCGTGATTCTCGACACTGGTCGTAATTACGTACTTCAACGCGTAATCGGCAATCATCCGGACTGCATGCACCAAACTTTCCAAATCCTCTTCCATCTGTTTAATCGTGCATTCGGGTTTAGGCCGGAAAGCGACGTCGTGACGCATCCTCGTTACTCCGAGACGGTGAGCGATATCTACGTTATGTTTCACACGTTCGATTTCGGCTTCGTATTCGGCAGCGTTCGGCTTAATGAAATTAGACGACACGTTGTAGCCGGAAATGTCGATACCCTTTTCCTTCGTTTTGCCTACGATCGCGTCGATCAGCTCCGGTGTCTCTTCCAGGCTGAATCCGTGTGGAGAAATTTCAACATGTTCACCGCCGTTGTCTGCAATCCACTCGATCGCCTGCAACACATCCATTTCCCCTGATTTGATCGCACGGAATAAACTGTAGGTACTTAAGCCAATTTTCAATTAAAATGCCTCCTCAGAGCGTTATCGGGTCTCTCCGGTAATAATGAAGTCCAGATGCCTAGATGTATCGTAAATTAATTGGTCCGGGGTACTGGCGTATGCGTCGAGTTCGGCGGTAAGTGCATCATTATAGCCGATATCGCGCAGCGCTTGCCTTACCCGCGCCCAAGGCACATCGCCGGCCAAGAGCGGAACGAAGCCGTGGTAATTGCCTACATTCGGCTTAAAGTCTTTCACATGAACCCTTTTGATTCTGTGACCAAGAATGCGGATCCATTGGTCCGGAAAACCGAGAATGAGTGTATTGCCAACATCGTAATAGGCTGCGGCATACGGCGATTGAAGTTCGTCGATATACCGCGCCATCTCAAGCGGGGATTGCAAAAATTTGTTCCACACGTTTTCGATACCGATATAAATTTGTCTCGCTTCAGCATCGGGCAACAGTTTTTGAATCTCCTCCTGACTGCGGGTGTAGCACACATCATACGGTACTTCATCGTTGACCCGGCCCGGCACGACCAGAATCGTATCGATGCCGAGTATACTGGCGAGCTCCAACTGCTTTTCAACCGCCCGGCGTGCGGCCATCCGTATGGATTCGTCATTCGACGTCAACTGGTATTTCCCCAGCAGACCGGTCGATAAACTGCGAAGCTGCAGGCCGTAGTTTTGGGCCATTGTGCCGATAGCCTCGGCCTCCGCGGCTGTACTGTCCATCGTCAGCCCAACCCCTCCAGGCTCGTACACGTTCAATTCCACCGCATCATATCCGGCCTTTTGGCACGTAGCGAAAATCGTCTCCAGCGGCGTACCGACCGGAAAACACCATTGATTAATACCTTTCAACATACTCAAGCCCTCCTCCAATATGCTAGTCAAGGTGGATGCGCGACGACTTCGTCACGCCCGTGT
>JAQBPQ010000229.1 GCA_028287445.1 Cohnella sp. | reverse complement strand
GGCAACTCTTTGACCCGAACCCGGCAGCTAACCTCGCAGGCAAACAAAGGGAGGAAGTTTGTTACATGAAAGGTTTTAAAGGTTTCAGCAAGTTGTTGGCAGTCGGCGCGTTGGCATTGGCGATTTCTATTCCGGTAGGAGCCGCATCGGTTTCCGCCGCCAGTCCCTCCGTCCAATACAAAGTCTACTATGTCGCTCCGGGCGACAACTTCGATTTGAACGCTTTGCTTCAGCAATATTTGCAACAAATACAGTATCAGTACGGATACGGATCGGGCTATACATCCCGACCGGTACACCAACTGCCGACGGCCAAACCTGCACCCAAGCCTGTCGTAAAACCTGTTCCAAAACCGGTGGCAAAACCAGTCAGCACCGGGACGACGACAACCGCTTCTAATTTTGTTTCGCAGGTCTTCAATCTGGTCAATCAAGAGCGAGCCAAAGCAGGCCTTAAAGCGCTTAAAACCAATTCGGCACTCGCCAATATGGCGCTTGTGAAAGCCAAAGACATGAAAAACAACAACTACTTCGACCATAATTCGCCGACCTACGGCTCGCCGTTTGATATGATGCAAAAATTCGGCATCACTTACCGCTACGCCGGCGAGAACATCGCCATGGGCCAGCGCAGTCCGCAAGAAGTCATGACCGCCTGGATGAACAGCCCGGGTCACAGAGCCAACATATTGAGCAACAACTACTCTACCATCGGCGTTGCCTACTACAGCGGCGAATGGGTTCAAGAATTTACCGGCTAAAAACAAAAGCATGAAATAGATTGTGCGGAACGACTGAAAGACGAGCCGAGCGGTGGATATGGCCGAATCTATTCAAGCGGATGAATTCCATCGTCCCAGTTGAGCAAAATCGGACTACAGCGCAAATAACAAGAGGCTGCCCTTAAGGGCAGCCTCTTGTTGATAGATTCTTTAGCTTTTCAGCACATCATGGTCGACATAACGGTCGCCGTTGATCTCGCTGATGACATTAATGGCCACTTTCGCACCGTCGCCTGCGGTGACGATCGTGTGCATGCTGACACCGGCCACCGTCCCCGCCGCCCAGACGTTGTCCATACTGGTTCGGCCTTCTGGTGTGCAATCGATGATGGTCTTGATGCGCGGTTCCGTGCCGGGTTTGGTGCGGACGCCGCTGGCTTCGGCCAGTTCCGCCATCATGCCGGTGGCCAAAATGACATGAGCCGCTTCATAGGTTTGGCCGTCGGTATCGATCGTGATAAATCCGTCTCCGGCGGTCAGTTTGGACGCTTTGGCCGTGACGATTTCGGCTCCGAATTTGGATGCTTGTTTCTTCCCGATCTCCACCAAGTCCGGACCGGAAATGTCCGGCGCGCCGTAATGATTTTGGATCCATGCCCTTCTGGTGACACTTTGGTCGCTGTCGAGAACAAGCGTTTTTTTGCCGGCCTTGGCGGCGAACAAGGCAGCGCTTGCACCTGCCGGACCCGCTCCAATCACTGCGATTTCATACATCACGATCACTCCCTTGATTTACTGGTGGACTACGCATCTATACTATCACAATCGACTAGGTACTTTCAAAAAGTAAGAAGGACGAGCCGCATGAAAGGTTCGTCCTCCGACATATACGTATGCTGCCATCCAAAGGATGGAGATAGCCGTTTATCCTTGTTTTAATGCGCTTCGTGCAGTCGTTCCACTGCAACTGTCTGCGTATTTCCGGGGTTCGTGCCGACCTGAACCGTCGCGACCCCGTTGTCTGGGTCTACTTTCTCGATCCAGACCGATTGGCCGCTGTCGAGATGCACAGGAATCATGTCCTTCGAATGGAAAATTTCCTCGGCTCGTTCCACGTTCAAGGCTCATCCGCCTCCATCGTATCGGTTGTCGATTCGGTGATCAATCCGTTTTGGACGGTCACATACCCGCCGCCCAACCCTTCGTTCACCATGCGGTCGACGTCCATATCGAGATCTTCCCTACCCTCGACATGTGCTTCTTCTGTCGGCTGTTCGGCCATATGGTCATCACTCCGCCACCCAGGATGCGACCAAGCAAACGCGATTTGCCGTCTGCGGACCGGTCATCCACAATATGCCCGAGAAGGTTGATTTTCATGCGGTTTGGGCATCCTGAGTGTATCCGATTTAAAACGGAGAAGGAGAGGGCATTGATGCATACCGTCTGGAAAGGGGCAATCAGCTTCGGACTGGTCCATGTACCGGTCAAAATGTTTACCGCCACCGAAGACAAGGACGTTCATTTACGTTATATACACAAGCCGTGCGGCACTCCGATCGCCTACACCCGTTCTTGTCCCCACTGCAATAAGGAGGCCGATTGGGAAGAGATTTCGCGCGGTTACGAATATGAGAAAGGCCGGTTCGTGTTGTTCGACGGGGAAGAACTGGACGCAATCAAGCCGGAAAATACACGCACCATTCAAATTCTCGATTTCGTCGATCTCACCGAGATCGATCCGCTTTATTTTGAGAAACCCTATTACCTTTCCCCCGATCAGGCGGGTTCCGGAGCTTATAATTTGCTCCTGGAGGCCATGCGCCAGTCCGGTAAAATCGGCATTGCCAAAATCGCTATCCGGAGCAAAAGCAGTCTCGCTGCCATCCGCGCGGTGGAGAACTGCATCTGCATGGAGACGATGCATTTTCCCGACGAAATCCGTTCCCTGCAGCAGGTACCGAACCTCCCGGCCCAAGCAAATGTGAACGAACGGGAATTGAGCATGGCCCGAATGCTGATCGATCAGCTCTCTACTCCCTTTCAGCCGGAAAAATATACGGATGATTACCGCTCGGCTTTATTGGAAGCGATACAGCGTAAAGTCGCCGGGGAAGGCACCGATGTGGTGACGGCGCCGGCAGCCGAGCGCACCAATGTGATCGATTTGATGGCGGCCCTCCAGGCAAGCCTGGAGGCCGTGAAAACGACCCCGAGCGACGCCGGAACGCCTACAGCCCGCGGCAGAGGCGGCCGCGCACGAGCCGCAGCTGCGGAAGATACGACAGGCGGACCCACAAAGCCGCGTGCCCCCAGAAAACGCAAAACAGAGACGGCTCCCTGAGGGGGCCGTTTTGTTGCGCCGGGTCTTTACTTACGTATAGAAATCGCTGAGGAGAATCAAAGCCAAACCAACCGCTCCGTACCAGACGGCCCCGAATCTTAACGCGCGCTGATCAAATGCCGGCGGAGATTCCGCCGACTGGTCTGTTCGTCGGATCATGCGCCACACAAAACTCGGATGAAGCGCGATAAACCACGCGGTGCCCGTCCATACGACCAAAAACATCAACAGCATCATAGAGATGAATGGAATGGCGGATGAAAAGTCCATAACCTTACCCTCCAGGTCGCAATCGCTTCTTCCTCTTCTTTATGAAGAAACCGAGTCAAGTGTGCTTTGGGCAGTCATAGTTAGTCGTCTGGCCGATTGGGATGATCGGGCACGGAATGGGTAAAATGGGAAAAAGCGGACCTGTCGAG
>JAQBPQ010000130.1 GCA_028287445.1 Cohnella sp. | reverse complement strand
AAGTGATGCTGGGCTTCTTTCTAACGCAGATGCTGCCCGGCTTTGTAGCGTTGGCCCCGCTCTATTTGCTTATGACCAAGCTCGGTTTGATTAATACGCGAATCTCCCTCATATTGATGTACACCGTCGGCTTGATTCCGTTTTCTACGATATTGCTCAAAGGGTTTTTCGAACGGATTCCGTCCAGTCTGGAAGAGGCAGCGATGATCGACGGTTGTTCCCGCATGTCGGCGCTTATTCGCGTCATTATGCCGGTCATGCTGAACGGGATCGCGGCAACGTTCATTTTCGCCTTCGTGCAGAACTGGAACGAGTTATTCATGGCCGTCATGTTTATTGACGATGAATCTCTGAAGACACTGCCCGTCGCCATGAATTCATTTGTGATGAAGTTCGACGTTGATTGGGGCTCCATGTCGGCGGGCACCGTATTGTCCGTCATCCCGACCGTCGTTTTGTTCGCGATAGCGCAACGCTTCATCGTTGAAGGTTTGACACAGGGCGCTGTCAAGGGATGACTGTAAGACTGCATATAAGGAAAGGAACATGAAAGATGAACAAGCATAACGACCGAGAGTGGCAGTACACGTGGGCGGCTCACGATGCAGTGGATGAACGGCATCACGGATCCATTCAGATTCCGATCTATCAAACGAGTTTGTTCGCTTTTGAGTCGTACGACAAGTTCAAGCAGGCTGCGAACAATGCGCAGACGCATCACGTCTATTCAAGGGGAAACAACCCAACCGTGCGGTATTTAGAGGATAAACTGGCCGAACTGGAAAATGCGGAAATGGCGAAGTGTTTTGCTTCGGGGATGGCCGCAATCACGGCTGCGATCCTATCTGTCGTAAAGGCTGGCGACCATATTGTATGTATGGATCAGGCGTACGGACCGACGAGAGAGTTTGTGACCCATTACTTGAAGCGCTTCGGTATCGAAACGTCGCTGGTTGATGGACGTTCTCCGGATAACATCCGTTCAGCGGTTCGTCCGGAAACAAAGCTGATCTATTTGGAAAGCCCGACATCGATGATGTTCCAGCTGCAGGACTTGGCTGCCTGCGCCGAGCTTGCCCGCAGCCGCGGCATCATTACCATTATCGATAATTCCTGGGCTACACCGATATTCCAGCGGCCCTTGGAGATGGGCATTGATCTCGTCGTTCACTCCATCACGAAATACATTTCCGGGCAAAGCGACAGCGTCGCCGGTGTTGTGCTAGGCTCTGAGCGACTCGTTAGCCGGATTGCCGAGGATGAATATATGCTGTTCGGCGGCATCATGACGGCGCACACAGCTGCACAGGTCACCCGCTGCATGCGTACGCTGCCGCTGCGGATGGAGCGGCATGAGCGCAGCGCTCTGTCGGTTGCGGAGCATTTGATCAGCCAGCCGTACGTTCTTCGGATCAATCATCCCGCGCTCTCTTCACATCCGCAGTACGAGCTTAGCTTAAAGCAAATGAAGGGCTCCAGCGGACTGTTCTCGTTCGAATGCGGTGAATCGCCGGAGAAGATGCGGCAATGGGCGAACCGGCTGAACCTGTTCAAAATTGGCGTCAGCTGGGGTGGCTTCGAGTCGCTCGTCACGGTCAACCCGGCCATCACCGGTTGTGTGGGGGAAGCGCGCAGTCTGATCCGGCTCCATATCGGATTGGAGAGCGCGGGCGATCTGATCCGTGACTTGGATCAGGCATGGGCAACTGTGACAGCGGACGATAAATGACAGGATAAGATTCGGCAGATTTGCGTGACAAGGAGTGACCGGATGTGGCAAAAATCCAAAAACAATCGACACATGAATTGGTCTCACAGGAAATTCAGAATTACATCGACGAGAATGAACTGCAAGAAGGAGACAAGCTTCCGTCGATCGATGTGATGAAGGAAATGTTCGGCGTCGGCCGCTCTTCGCTCCGCGAAGCAATGCGTTATCTGGAGGCGATCGAAGTCATCACCGTTGCCAACGGAAAAGGAATTTATGTCCGCGATGTTGGCACTTACCGGTTTACCGGCAAAATCAAAATCGAAAATGAGAAGCGGTTTTTGCTCTCGATTTTAGACGTGCGTCGGGCGTTGGAAGGTAAGGCTGTGGAACTGGCGGCCAAACGGATCACGCGGGCGCAAATCGACGAATTGACGGAATGCTTGAATCAATACAGCAAGCTGAAAGAGGCGGGAGAATATACCGACCAAATCGACTTGGCGTTCCACCGCGGAATTATGAGGGCGGCGTCCAATCCGATTTTGTACAGCGTGCTCGAGTCGATGTCCGCCTTATACGAAAAGTTTTTTAATGAGCCGCTCGGCGACAAGAGACTGTTCGATGAAACGTACCCGTATCATCACACGATGTTCGCAGCGATTGCGGCTCATAACCCGGAGCTGGCGCTGGTGGAATTTAATAGGCTAATGAACTGCATCGAGAACATCATCAGAACCTATTAACCTAAATCTGAATCATTTGCCTCCACCATGTAAAACCACATCAGTATGAGGATGTGGTTTTTGCTATTGATAGGGTAAACCATCTTCGGAAAAGATATTCGATAAAATATCAATATGATGATACAATTCTTCTAAATTCGACCAAAGAATGTGATGATGTGGCCCAACCCAATTTTACAATCACGAAGCAAGGCTTTCTGCAGAAGTATCTTTCCGGAACCTCAATCGATTATCGTCAAATAATTGCGCTTTTCATCCCTATTCTGATTGATCAGGCATTCATTGTTTGTCTTAGTCTGGTCAACACCGCCATGATCAGTTCTTCAGGTGTGGCGGCAATCAGCGCAGTCAACATGATCGATTCGCTTAATATATTTCTTATCGGTATGTTTGTCGCCGTGTCTACCGGGGGCACGGTTGTAGTTGCGCAATACAAAGGAAGCGGCAACGACCTGATGGTTTCCAATGCTGCCGCCAGCACCGTTTCCTCGGTTTCCTTGTTTGCCTTTGTCATCAGTTTATTTGTACTCGCAGCCTACAATCCGACTTTGAATCTTCTATTCGGTGCGGCCTCGCCAGATGTATTTGACAACGCCAAAATCTATCTCGTCGGAAGCAGCGTGTCTTACCTCGGTATTGCATTGACGGAGGCCGTTTGCGGCGCGCTTCGGGGGATCGGGAAAACCCGTGCATCACTGGTGCTTTCTTTGATCATGAACCTCTCTTACGTTGCGCTAAATATCATTTTCA
>JAQBPQ010000106.1 GCA_028287445.1 Cohnella sp. | reverse complement strand
TCCCAGCCGATGCCGGCAAACCTGCGGTGGAAACGAACCTTCTGGAGATGGAGGGCGACCGGGCTTGACGCAGCGCATCAGTCTAAATGGCAGCGATTGGCTGTATAAGGATTTTGTCGGTGAGGATTGGATTTGGCGGGACGCCGAGAAGCCGGATACGAAAGACGTTCGTTGGTGGCGGAAGGGGACCGTGCCCGGCACGGTTCTCCATGACGTCTGGCAGAACGGCGAAACGCCGGACCCGTTTTTCGAGCGCAACAGCTTGCTGGTGGAATGGGTGCCGGAACGGACGTGGGTGTACAAAAAGTCGTTCCGCGCGGATGAGAAGCTGCGGGGGCAGCGGATCCAATTACATTTCAAAGGCGTCGATTATGAAGCGCGGTTTTTTTTGAACGGGCAGGCGATCGGGACGCACAGAGGCATGTATACGCCGGCTGTTTTCGAGGTGAGCGGCGTGCTGAAGTATGGGGAAGAGAATCTGCTTGCCGTGGTGATTGAGAAGGCGCCGGACGAGCAGCCCCAAGTGAGCAAAACGAGCTATGTCCGCACGCATAAAAGCCGCATGACCTATTGGTGGGATTTTTGTCCGCGCATGATCCATCAAGGTATCTGGGACGACGTTTACTTGGAAGTGACAGGCCCGGTACGGTTGGAGGATGTTTATGTTCGGCCCCAGCTGACCGAGGATTATCAGTACGCCAATGTATCCGTGTCGGTGGAGCTGTCTTCTACGCAAGAGACCTTGGTCGATGTGGAGACGGTGATACGGTTACAAGGCAACCAGGTGGCCTCTGCCTCGAGCCGTCACGCGATCGCGAAGGGCACCACGAAGCTGAATGCCCTGGTCGAGCTTGCCGATCCTAAGTTATGGTGGCCAAATGGCTCAGGTGAAGCGCATTTGTATGAAGCGTCTGTGGAGGTGACCGAGCACGGCACCGGTTCCGTTTCTGCTGAACGCAAGGTGGTATTCGGGATCCGCGAGCTGCGGTTTGAAGCCAATGAAACGTCGGACACCACTGCGAAACCTTATACGCTGGTCGTAAACGGAGAAAAAACGTTTATCAAAGGCTGGAACTGGGTGCCGATGGATGTGATGTACGGCGTTCCCCGGCCGGAGAAGCTGGAGCGGCTGCTTCAGCTCGCCCGGCGGGCCGGCGTCAACATGCTGCGCATCTGGGGCGGCGGCTTGATCGAGAAAGACGCGTTTTACGAACTGTGCAACCGCTACGGCATTATGGTATGGCAGGAATTCATCCAATCAAGCTCGGGCATTGCGAACAAGCCGAGCACAGAGCCGGAATTTCTCGCTATGATGGCGCACGAGGCGGAAGAGATTATTCCCCGCAAGCGGAATCATCCGTCATTGGTGTTGTGGTGCGGCGGCAACGAGCTGCAAGGAGCCGGAGATCTTCCGCTCGACGACGACGAACCGGTGCTCACGATTTTGAAAGAAGCCGTCGAGCGTCTTCATCCCGGCGCCTTGTGGCTGCCGACTTCTCCGAGCGGACGTTTGTTCATGAATAGCTTGGAAAATATCGCGAATGACCCGACGGGGATGCACGATGTACATGGTCCTTGGGAGCATCAAGGGTTGACCGCACACTATACGCTTTACAACAGAGGCACTTCTTTGCTCCATAGTGAGTTCGGCGTCGAAGGCATGACGAACCTCAAAACGCTGAACGAGACGATCGCTGACGCCAACCAATGGCCGACGGGCAAAGACAATCTGGTTTATTTTCACCGCGGGTCCTGGTGGAATAACGAGCAGCTCGTGCAGGAAGCATTCGGGGGTCAGCTTGCGGATGTGACGACGATGATTCGTGCCAGCCAGTTCTTGCAAGCGGAAGGGCTCGGGTACGCGCTGGAATCGAACCGCCGGCGCAAGAAGCAGAGCAGTGGCACGCTGCCTTGGCAGTTTAATGAGCCGTTCCCGAACGCATGGTGCACATCGGCATTGGACTATTACGCCAATACGAAGCAAGTGTACTACGCGGTGGCCCGCGCATACCGTCCAGTTTCGATCAGCGCAGGATTCGACATGATGGCTTGGGAAGGGCAAAGCCGGTTTGCCGCAGACTTGTGGGCGGTCAGCTCGCTGATTCGGCCGCTGGAAGGCGTTCAAGCGGCATGGCGGCTGGTCGGAGCTAACGGTGCCGTATATGGGGAAGGATCCTGGAACGGCACGGTGCAGTCTCGCACGCCTGTGAAGTTATTGCAGCTGCAAGTGCCGTTCGATCAGGTCAACGACGAGGTGTTCTTTCTTGTGCTGGAACTGACCGATGCCAACGGCCGCGTTATCGCGGACAACCGTTACACGTACAGCCGAACGGCCGACATGGTGCCGCTGCTTGCCGTTCCGCCAACCTCCGTCCAGGCGGTGAAGCGGGAGTCCGGCCACGATCAGTGGCACTTGGAGTTGACCAACACGGGTGGACATACGGCTGTGCAGGTCCATATGGAAGATGCCAGGCCGCTGGCGGCGGAAGGTTATGTGTACTTCTCGGACAATGATTTTTCGTTGCTTCCGGGCGAGAAAATGACCATCACCGTCGACTGGACCGGTGTGCCGAACGAACATCGGACGCTTGAGTTGACCGGTTGGAATATGGAACTGGAAACGATTCGCTAAAGGCGGTGAACCTGGATGGTGGATGCCCAGACGGCAAGAAAGCAGCTGCAGGAAGTCGGCCGCTATATGATGCAATTCGGGTTGGCATGGGGGAACGCAGGCAACATCAGCGCCCGGACCAGTGCTGATTCCTATATGATCAGCGCAAGCGGGACGTATTTGGGGGAACTCGCGGAACAAGATTTGGTGGAATGCCGCTTTGACGGACAGCCGGTGGAGCCGGGCGGGAAAAAGCCTTCCAAAGAAATGCCGATGCATCGGGCGATCTATGAAAGTCGGCCGGAGATCGGCGCCGTTGTGCACGCTTCTCCTTTTTACAGCACGTTGGCGGCTTGCTCCTCGCTCGAGATTCCTTCCTCCTTGTTCGTGGAGACGATGTATTACTTGGAACGAATCGAACGAGTGCCATACTGCCATCCCGGCTCTGTAGAATTAGGCAATGCCGTACGGGAGAAGGCGAAACAAGCCAACATCCTGCTGCTCGAAAATCACGGGGTGCTTGTATACGATACGACGCTGCAGGAAGCGAGAATGGCTTTGCAGACGTTGGAAATGGCCTGCCGCATGGTCGTTACCGCGCAGGCTGCGGGGGTTGGATTTAATCATTTGCAGACCACGGTTGTTGGCGATTTTCTGGAGAATTCGGGCTATAAACCGCGGAGGAGGTGGGAGTGATGATCGGCATTGTGGCCGACGACATCACGGGAGCGGGCGACATCGGCATCATGTTCGCGAAAGCGGATTATGCCGCTCATATCTACAGTTTTACCATCGGCGCTGAGGAATTCCCGCAGGTGAAGGATGCCGATATCGTCATTCTCGATACCAACTCGCGATTGGACCCGCCGAAGGCCGCTTACGACAAAGTATTTGCGGCGACGGGGTGGCTGCAACAGCAGGGGTGCACCCGGTTTGTGAACAAGACATGCTCGGTGTTCCGCGGCAATATCGGCGCGGAATTCGATGCGATGCTCGATGCGCTCGGAGAGTCGTTCGCCGTTGTTGTGCTCGGGTTTCCGAAGAACGGAAGAACGACGGTGGACGGCATCCATTACGTTCACGGCAAGAAGCTGGAGGACTCGGAATTCCGGGATGATCCGGTTCATCCGATGACCCGCTCCGACCTGGCCGGTATTTTACGTCAGCAAACCCGGCGGACGGTGGCCGAGCTGCACCACTCGGTCGTCGAACAAGGAGCGGAAGCACTGCGTCAGGCCGTCTCGGCCAGTAGAGAAAAATGTAATTATTTGATTATCGACGTCGCAGACCAGCAAGCACTTAGGGTGATAGCGGAGGCGGTACAGGAAGAGCGGGTGCTTTGCGGCAGCTCCGCACTCTCCGAGGAACTGGCGCTGCTGCACAGGGAAAGTACGCCGCCCAAGGCGAAACCGCCGGTTATGCCGGAACGCAGCGATGCCGGCTTGCTCATCGCCGCAGGAAGCTTGATGCCCCAAACCGCAGAGCAAATCGCCGAGATGCAGGCCTCCGGCGTGCCGGTTCTGGAGCTGGATACGTTGAAGCTGTTGGAGCCGGCAAGCAGGGAGTCCTTGTTAACTTCTCTCACGGAGGAGATTGTTAGGCGCAACCTCTCTGGCGAGCATGTTGTTTTGCATTCCTCACATGACGCCGGACAAGTGCAACAAACGAAAGCGGCAGGGTTAGAGATGGGTTGGAGCAACACGGACGTGTCGAGGCTCGTGTCCGGTTCGCTGGCGGAGATTACCGCGAGGGTGCTCGCCGCAACCGGCCAGAGACGCGCGATTATTGCCGGGGGAGACACTTCGGCTGCCGTTTGTGAGCGGTTAGGGGTACAAGGCATGCGAATCATCCGGGAGATCGAGCCGGGGCTGCCTTCTTGCCTCACCTTTGGCGATCAGCCGCTGCTGCTCGTCCTGAAATCCGGAAGCTTCGGCAAACCGGACTTTTTTCAGCAAGCCATCCATCATCTTTTGACTCTTTGAGAATAGATCGATTCAGCCACGGAGGGAGGAACAGTCATGAATCCGATACTCGAAAAAATGTACGCCAAATACCCGGAGCTGCAGCCGGCTTGTGGGGCGGAAATCGATAAAGCTTTTGATATCCTGCGTACCTGTTACCAAAATGGCGGGAAAGTGCTCGTCTGCGGCAACGGAGGGAGCGCGGCGGACGCCGAACATATCGTGGGTGAGCTGATGAAGGGGTTTTTGCTGCAGCGCCCCGTACCTGAATCATTCCGCTCCAAGCTTACCGCGGTTGACGTGGATTCTGCCGGTTACATCGCCCAGTATTTGCAGGGAGCGCTGCCGGCCATTTCGCTGGTGAGCCACACGGCGTTGTCGACGGCTTTCGCCAACGACGCGGCCCCGGATTTGGTATTCGCCCAGCAGGTGTACGGCTTCGGCAAACCGGGAGATGTGCTCCTCGGCATCAGCACGTCCGGCAATTCGGCCAATGTGCTGCACGCGATGCGAGTGGCCAAAGCACTCGGCATGAGCACGATCGGTTTGACCGGGGAGTCGGGCGGACGAATGAAATCGTTGTGCGACTCGGCGATTTGCGTTCCGTATCACCTGACGCCGGACATCCAAGAGCGTCATTTGCCGATCTATCATGCGCTTTGCATCCTGATCGAAGAGGAGTTTTTCTCATCATGACATTACTCGGCGGTATGGACATCGGCGGAACGAAATGCGCGGTCACGTTGGGAAGAACCAGAGAAGCCGGCATCGAGCTGCTGGTGAAACAGAGCTTCCCTACCCCATCCACACCGCAGGAGACGATTAGGCAGCTGATCGATACGCTGGAGCGGCTATTGACGGAAAAGCATTCGGAAGAACCGCTGCAGGCGATTGGAATCAGCTGCGGCGGTCCTCTAGACAGCCAGTCCGGCGTCGTTTTGTCGCCTCCGAATCTTCCGGGATGGGACAGGATTGACTGCGTGAGCCCGATGCGGGAGCGGTTCGGAGTGCCGGTCGGCCTGCAGAACGATGCGAATGCCTGCGCATTGGCGGAATGGAAGTGGGGAGCCGGCAGGGGCTGCCGCAATATCGTGTTCCTGACCTTCGGTACCGGGATGGGCGCGGGTTTGATCCTGAACGGACGGCTGTATACCGGAACGAACGACATGGCGGGCGAAGTGGGACACGTTCGACTGGCGCAGGATGGCCCGGTCGGTTATGACAAGGCCGGATCGTTTGAAGGTTTCTGCAGCGGCGGCGGTATCGCACTGCTGGCTCGTGACCGGGCGGAGGCGGCGATCGCGCAAGGGAATCCGCCGTCGTTCTGCGCTTCGTCCGATGAACTGGGCGACATTACGACGCAAAAAGTCGGAGAAGCCGCCCAACAGGGCGATCCGTTGGCCTTGGAGATTTTCCGGGTCGTTGGAACAAGGCTTGGGCAAGGACTTGCGATCCTCGTCGATATTTTGAACCCGGAGCGTATCATTATCGGCAGTATTTATGGACGGCAGCAGTCGATGCTGGAGCCGATCGTGATGGAGCAATTGACCCAAGAAGCGCTGCCGCTGAACTTAAACGTGTGTAAGGTGGTTCCGGCGGGTTTGGGAGAAAACGTGGGGGATTTGGCCAGTATGTCGGTCGCCTCCGCCATGCTGGGTTGAGGATCGCCGACACACCGAAGGAGTCAATGAATTCGAAGTACCTGAAACAGTATAGGAGATGGACAACCGTGAGCGGAATCAAAGTCGCCATTATCGGAGCAGGAAGTTCATACTCTCCGGAATTGATTGAAGGCTTCGCCAAACTGAAAGACCGGCTTCCGATTGAGGAAATCGTGCTGATGGACATTAACGAACAACGCTTGGAGATCATGCTCGGCTTCAGCAGGCGGTTTGCGGAGCATTTGAACTATCCGGTTAAAATTCGCGCAACCACGGATCGCAAGGATGCGATCGAAGGCGCCCGGTTCATTAACGTGCAAATTCGCGTCGGAGGCAATGCGGCCCGGATCAACGACGAGAAAATACCGAACAAGTACGGTTTAATCGGGCAAGAAACGACGGGTGCGGGCGGGTTCACCAAAGCGCTGCGCACGATTCCCGCGATGCTGGACATCGCCCGGGACGTGGAGCGGTACAGCCCGGACGCCTGGATCATCAACTATACCAATCCGGCCGGTCTCGTCACCGAAGCGGTCACGAAATACTCCAAGGCGAACATGGCAGGCTTGTGTTCAGGAGGCTTGTTTCCGAGGAATTGGACGGTCAAAGCGCTCGGAGTGGATCCCGAGTCGGTGCGCTACGATTTCTACGGACTGAATCACCTCAACTATGCGTGGAACATCACCGTAGACGGCCGGCCGATCACGGATGAACAGTTTGATTTGGCGGCCGACCATAGTTGGAGCTTGGACAAAGACATGGTGAAACGTCTGCGGCTTCTGCCTAGCCCCTACTTGCAATATTTCTACCACCGAAGCAAAAGGGTCACCGAACAGCAAGAGGCGCCGCTCACTCGCGGGGAACAAGTGCAGCTGCTGGAAAAAGAGGTGTTTGCGGCATACGCCGATCCCCGGCAATATGAGAAGCCGGCGGCATTGGCCAAACGGGGCGGCGGAGGATACTCCGAAGTCGCGCTCGGCATCATGGACGCCATTCATAACGATAAGAACATGTGGGCGGTTGTCAACGTTCCGAATCGCGGAGCGGTTCCATGGATGCCGGAAGACGCTGTCGTTGAAATTGCCTGCAACGTGGGCAAGCACGGCATTGATCCGTTGCCGCTGCACGACATTCCGGCATCCACTTGGGGTCTGGTGAGCGCCGTCAAAAACTATGAACAGCTCACGGTAGAAGCGGCGGTTCACGGCGATAAAGACAAAGCGTTGTACGCGCTGCTCGCTCATCCGCTCATTGGGGAATATGATATCGCGGTTCCGCTGCTGGATGAATTGCTGGAAGCCAACAAGGTGTACCTGCCGCAATTTTTCGGAAATAGGTGAACCGGATGAAGTACTTGTTGGCGGTGGATCAAGGCTCGAGCAAAACGATTGCCATTGTGGGCGACCGGATGGGGGACATTCTCGGGCTCGGATACGCCGGAGGCGCTTGCCATTCCAGTGACGGGATGGATATCGCCATGACGAGGGTGAAGCAGGCTTGCGATCAAGCTCTGCACCAAGCCGGCGCGTCCGTTGCGGAAGTGGGCTTGCTTGTCGGGGGATTGACGGGAGCCGATTGGGACCATGAGTACCCCTTGCTGGAGAACGCCTTAATCCGGACGATGGGCATCCCCGACGTCCAGGTGTATAACGACTGCGTCATCGCCCAGCGTGGAGGGACCGATTGTTCGCACGGCGTGGTGCTTTGCGCCGGAACGGCGTTTAACGCGGGGGTGCACATGCCCGATGGGCAACGGTTCATCTACGGGTTCTATATTAACGACGAGGATCATGGCGGGACAGCACTTGGCAAAGCAGCGGTCGTGGCTGTCTGCAACGCGCATGTCGGCATCATGCCTGCTACCGCTTTGACCGAAGCGATTCTTGCTTTTTACGGGATTTCTTCGGTGGACGAATTGCTTTTCAGGCGCATCCACGGTCAGTTGGGGCCGTATAAAAATGTCGCGCCTGTCCTGTTCCATGCGGTCAAAACCGGCGACGCGACTGCCATCAACATTGTGGAGACTTTCGGCAAGTCCATCACCCGTTATGCGATAGCCGGACTTCATAAAATCGCTGATCCCCTTTTGCAGACAGATGTTGTGTTATCGGGGAGTATCTTTAAAGCAGAAGACGGTCTGCTGCAAAAGGTGATCGTCGAATCGCTGGCCCAAGAAGCCCCGCAGGCCAACGTTGTTGATGCGTTGTACGAACCCGTTGTGGGTGCGTATCTGATGGGGCTCGATGTTATACACGGCACCAAGTACGCTATGCGCAACGAAAGTTTGCTCCGCAGTGCGGCCCGATTCGATTTGATTCGGCTCACGGCGGACAAGATGAGGATCCAGACGATTTGAGTTCCAAACTGGCGGATCAATATTAAGCCAGCTGCATGACCTCGGCTAATATTTCGTAGGACCGCAATCGGGCTTGGTGTTCGTATATTTGGGCGGTGATGATCAGTTCGTCCGCGCCGGTTTCTTCCAGAAACCTCGGCAGCTGCTCCCGAATGGCGTCCGGATCGCCAACAGCTGTATAACTCAATTGTTGAGTCACGATCGCTTTTTCCTGCTCCGACCACAGATCGTCCATGCTGTCCACTGGAGGACTTAGCTGGCCGCTGCGTCCGCGGATCAGGTTCAGAAATTGCTGCTGAGAAGAGGTGCGCAATCTGCGCGCCTCTTCGTTCGTATCGGCAGCCATGACGTTAAGGCCGATCATGGCGTATGGTTTTTTGAGCGCCTCCGACGGGCGGAAGTTGCTGCGGTAGATGTCCAGCGCCGGGACAATGTAATCCGGGGCAAAATGGCTGGCAAAGGCGAACGGAAGACCGAGCTGGCCGGCCAATTGCGCGCTGAAGCCGCTGGAGCCGAGCAGCCAGATCGGAATGTTCAAGCCTTCGCCGGGAACGGCGCGAACGCCCGGCATGCCGTTGCCGTCGGTCGGATCGAAGTAGGCACGAAGTTCGCTGACCATTTCGGGAAAGTCGGAACCGTCGCTGCCGAGTCCGCGCCGAAGCGCACGCATCGCGCGCTGATCGGAGCCCGGCGCTCTGCCGAGGCCCAGATCGATGCGTCCCGGGTAGAGCGATTCAAGCGTACCGAACTGTTCGGCAATGACCAGAGGAGCGTGGTTAGGCAGCATGATGCCGCCCGAGCCTACCCGGATTTTATGGGTGCCGGCGGCGACATGCGAGATAATGAGCGACGTGGCGGAACTGGCGATTCCCGGCATATTGTGATGCTCGGCGAGCCAATACCGGTTATAGCCCCATTGTTCCGCATGACGGGCGAGATCCAGCGTATTTTGAAAAGAGATGGCTGCGGTGCTGCCGGCCACAATCGGAGCAAGGTCCAATACGGAAGCACGAATAGGACGTATAGTCATGATGGTTAACCTCCCAGATGGTTTATTTCAGTGTTTGCGAAAGGAAAGCAGTTAAAACTTGTCTAAGCAAGTTTCGACTGCTTTTCTTTCCGTTTCAGGTTCATGCTGCTGTTGGCCAGGGCAACGCCGAGCAAAATCAATACGCCTCCGCCAATCTGAGATCCTTGAATCGGATCCCCAAGGAGCAAGTAGGCGACAAGAATCGCGACGAACGGAGGAATATTCATAAACATCGAGCTGGTGGAAGCGCCCACGATGGAAATACCTTGGTTCCACCAAAATCCGGCGAGTCCTTGGCCGAAGACGGCTGCTGTCGCCAAAATGAGCCACGTGGTCAGGTGCGCCGAGACATGCACATGTCCTTCAACGGTTTCCATGAGGGCTGCAGGCGTCATCAGCACCGTTCCGATGACCGTGGCCATAATGGTGATATCGTAGGAGGCCATAGTCATGCTAAGCCGGCGGATAAACAGCAGGCTGACGGACAGCGTAAGCATCGCGAGCAGCAAGTATAGGTCTCCCTGGGAAATACCGAAGGTTTTACCGCCGAAAACGACGATCAGCACGACGCCGATCAAGGCGAGCAATGCTCCGGCCAGTTTGGCCATCGTAATCTTGTCCCCGAGGAAAATCCTGGACAATATGGTGGTGGCTACCGGAGATAAGGCGATGATGAGAGAGGCGTTGCCGGCCGTG
>JAQBPQ010000125.1 GCA_028287445.1 Cohnella sp. | reverse complement strand
CAATGCCGCCCCTCCGGAAAAGGAAACATCGATATGATCAATCGTCAGGACGGCTTGTACACCCTTGTAGTCCGAGGCATCGAAAATGGGGAGCGAGTGGAGAGAAAAGAGATTCTCAGCGTTTTTTCCCGTGCAATAGACCCTTATACCGATTGGAACGAATTGTTGGAGTTGGCGGAAAGCCCTGATCTGAAATTTGTTGTATCCAATACGACCGAGGCAGGGCTTGCTTATGTCCACGAGCCGTTCACGGAAGGTAGACCTATCCAATCTTTTCCGGGAAAGTTGACCGCGCTCTTGTACCATCGCTTTCAATCTCTCCAAGCCGCGCCGGATAAAGGTCTAATCATGCTCCCGTGTGAACTCTTGGAACGAAATGGGGATGAGTTGAAAAGGTATGTTATCAAACATTGTGAGGACTGGGGACTGTCAGAGTCGTTCATCCAATGGATTGAGAAGCATAATCGGTTTTTGAACTCGTTGGTCGACAGGATTGTGACCGGTTATCCAGACGATGAAGCCGCGAAATGGTTTAAGACCTGGGGTTATCGAGACGCACTGCTGAATACGGCGGAGCCTTATCATTTGTGGGTGATCGAGGCGGAGCCCGAACTTGAGAATGAACTGCCTCTTAGCCGAGCCGGCATCCATGTTCACTGGGTGGACGATTTGAAACCTTACCAGCAGAGGAAAGTGCGGATTTTGAATGGAGCTCACACACTCATGGCCCCTCTTGGCGTGCTGCAAGGTGTGTCATCTGTGCGTGAGGTAATGGAGGATCCGTCTTTGGGTCCCTTCATTCGGAATTCCGTGTTACGTGAGATCATTCAGACACTTCCCTATCCGCCGGATGAAATGAGCGATTATGCCAACACCGTATTCGAGCGTTTCTTGAATCCCTACATTCAGCATCGGTTGTTGGACATTGCGATGAACAGCGTTAGTAAATTTAAAGTGCGGCTGCTTCCCTCGCTTGCGTTTTACGCAGAAAGAAAGCTGCCGTTGCCTGAAGGACTGGTCCGAGGATTGGCGGGGCTCATTCGATTCTTCCGTGTCCGGCGGGTCGAACAGCATTTCGAAGGTCTCGACCTAAACGGTCGCTCCTATAGGGTTCGAGACGACCCCGCGGTGCTTGAACGAATGGAGAAACTGTGGTCGGAAGTGGGTCATGACGGAGTGACAGTTGAACAAACAGTGGCACGATTGCTGGGCGCATCCGACGTATGGGGCTTTGATCTTTCCGGTTGGGAGGGTTTGACGGAGGCAATATGCGTACATCTCAGAGAATGGGAGCCGGAGGAATCGACGGGTTAACGCTCCTTTGTCGCGGCTGCCCGGAGATCGAAAAGTACGACAAATAAGTGTCGAGTAAGGGAGGTTTCAAGATGAATTTATTATCTACCTTAAAGGGGTCACTGTTCGAGTCTTTGCTTCCGGCAGGG
The DNA here is from genome assembly GCA_028287445.1 of Cohnella sp. Taxonomy (GTDB): domain Bacteria; phylum Bacillota; class Bacilli; order Paenibacillales; family Paenibacillaceae; genus Cohnella. The sequence goes on along the minus strand of JAQBPQ010000125.1, from coordinate 2,783 downwards.
TGGGATCTGGCAAAGATCGATAGCTGCGCGAGCCATGCTCCAGAGCGGGTGTTCGATAAGCAGTCTCATTGGCATCATTCGTTTCAACCGGTAAGCTGCGCCAATCTTGGCGACTTTGATACCTACTTGGGCCACGAGATTGCCTTGCAAATCAAGCTCGCAAGGGACCGTGGAGAGAAATTGGCGATGATTTTGCCGGTAGGCCCGATGGGGATGTACAAGTGGACCGTATTTTTTCTGCGAAGTTGGGGGATTCAAACCGATCATGTTTACGGTTTCAATATGGATGAGTGGAGCGACTCAGAGGGCAATACGCTGCCGGCTTCAAACAGCGGGTCGTTTCAATACGGAATGGAGCAAGCGTTCTATGGTCCGCTGGGGGAACTTACCGTTCCGGAGCAACAAAGAAATTACGCGACGAAACAAAATCTTCCCCGTTATGCGGATAAGATCTTCGATCTGAAGTCGCAGGGAGCGAAGCTAATTGTTGTGTACGGTATCGGCCGGGTGTTTCACATCGCTTTCTGGGAGCCGCATTTTGCTTCGGAATTCAATAGCGAGCAAGATTGGGCGAGGCAAACGCACCGATTGGGCGCCAACTTGCATCCGTTAACGATCGAACAGAATGCGATTACCAGCTTCAAAAGCCGGACTACGCTCGTCCCCTGCTACGCGAATACGATCGGTCCGGGCTTATTCCTGCAGGCTGATTATGCGATCGGCGGAGCGGACGGAGCCATGGGACGCGGCATGATGTGGCAGGGGATGTCTTTGTGGACTACGCTGCGATATGGTACATCACCTTGGGTTCCTTCCTCCTATATGCCGACACTGCCGGGTAAGCTGTTCTTCTTGGAGGAACTGGCAGGACCGCTCACAGCGGAGCTGAATTAACGGGGAGCGAGCGTTATGAACATTCTTGCTATAGGCGCACATCCGGACGATCTGGAAATATCTTGTGCCGGAACGCTTGCCAAGATGAAGCTGGCAGGACATGAAGTGTTCCTGTGCCACGCCAGCAGCGGTGATAAAGGCCACTATGAAATCCCTGCCGAGGAGTTAATCCCGATACGGCAAAGAGAGGCCCAGCAGGCAGGCGAGTTAATCGGCTGCTCGGTCATTTCGCTTGGGATGAAGGACGGAGAAATTTTCTCTGAACACGAGAGCGCAAGAACGGCGTTCATCGATCTGATCCGATCGGTTGAGCCCGATATCGTCATTACTCATTCCCCTAACGATTACATGCCTGATCATGTCGCAGTAAGTAAACTTGTTTTTGATACGACATTTACAGCTACTTTACCGGCGTTTTCAAACCGCTATCCCATCGCCAAGAAGGTTCCGGCTTTATTTTATATGGATAATTTATCCGGAATCGATTTTCAACCGACGATCTATGTCGATGTTACAGATACGTTCGCAATGAAGCTGAACATGCTGCGGCAACATCAGAGCCAACTCGTTTGGCTCAAGGAGCATGACAACGTCGACATCGTCGATTTCGTGGAAACGCTGGGCAAATTGCGGGGCATTCAAGCCGGCTGCGCGCGTGCGGAAGGTTTTATTCAACATATGGCGTGGACTCGGCCTAACGCGATCAGATTTCCCGTATAACAAAAAAAGTCATTTATCGGAGAGGGTGTTCTGCATGGCGATCAAGTTTGTCGTTGTCGGTACCGGTTGGGTGGCCGGGGAGTATTTGAAGGCGATACACAATCACCCCCAAGCTGAGGTGTATGGAGTCGTGACGCGTGATTCCGAGCGTGCCCGGGACCGTCTAGCCGAGCTAAATATCGATACGCGAATTTTCGATTCATTCGAGCTGGCGGTTCGAGATCCGCAAGTCGATACCGTTGTGCTCTGCTCGATGCCCGACGTACGTGCCGAGCAAACGATTCTTGCGGCGAAACACGGCAAGCACATTGTCATCGAAAAGCCGTTAACGATGGAAAATCAGAGCCTCATGGCCGTGGCTGAGGCGCTTAAGGCAAATCCGGTAACGACGGTCGCCAGCTTCGTTCTGCGCTGGAATCCCACGTTCGATACGATCAAATCCCTCATTAACGACGATGCGCTCGGCCGCGTCTTTATGGCGCAAATCGATTATTGGCATCATATCGGTCCGCATTACGGCCAATATCGCTGGAGCAGCAAGAAGGCGTTAGGAGGCAGCAGCATGCTTTCTGCCGGCTGTCATGCGGTGGACGCGGTCCGCTATTTTGCCGGAGATGTAACGGAGGTGACGGCCTATTCATGCGCCACGTGGTCGGATTCGGAATATGAATTCGATCCCAACGCCATCGCGATTATGAAGTTGGCGAGCGGCGGGATCGCGAAAGTATCCTCTTCCCTGGAATGCAAGACCCCTTACAGATTCAACATCCACTTGCTCGGAGAAAAAGGCTCCGTAATGAACAACCAGCTGTTCACTCACAAATATCCCGGACAAACCGATTATGCGACGATTCCGACCATTCTTCCCGACAGCGGTGATGTTACACATCATCCGTTCGTACAAGAGATCAACGATTTTATGGATGCGCTTCACCATAAGCGGAAAACGAGATGCGATTTCTTTGATGCGTATAAATCGATGGAACTAACTTTTGCAATCGATGAATCCATTGCCACCGGAAAGCCTGTCACGATACCGTTGACACGGGCGTGACGAAGTCGTCGCGCATCCACCTTGACTAGCATATTGGAGGAGGGCTTGAGTATGTTGAAAGGTATTAATCAATGGTGTTTTCCGGTCGGTACGCCGCTGGAGACGATTTTCGCTA
>JAQBPQ010000094.1 GCA_028287445.1 Cohnella sp. | reverse complement strand
CTCGATTTCCACGCTGTAACTCGCATCCACGGTACTTTCCCATTCCACCTCGATGACGCGCGCGGCTTCTTCGCCTTCCGTTGCTGTCGGCAAGTTGGAACAATCCGTCCGGTGAACGGAAACGCCTCGGCCGCGGGTAACATAGCCGACAATGTCGTCTCCCGGCACCGGATTACAGCAACGCGCAAAACGGACAAGCATATTGTCGACGCCCTTGACGCTTACGCCGTGTGTGGGACGTTTGCGGGTGGCAGCGCCGGCGCTCGGCTTCAATTCCTTGACTTCCGACGTCAATTGGATTTGGTGGGATTCGTCCGCTTCCTTGCGAAGCTTTTCGGTGAGACGGGTACAGACCTGCGCCGCGGTAATGCCGCTGAAGCCGATCGCGGACATCATATCCTCGACATCGTTAAATGTGAATTTCTTCGCGACTTCCTGCAGCTTATCTTCGGTCATCCATTCCGAAACTTCCAGACCGATCCGCCTTAGTTCGCGCTCCAGCAGATCGCGGCCTTTCTCCACGTTTTCCTCGCGCTTTTCTTTCTTGAACCACTGCCGGATTTTGGCGCGGGCATGGGAGGACTGGGCGATCTTCAGCCAGTCCTGGCTTGGACCGTACGAATGCTTGGAAGTGAGAATTTCCACGATATCGCCGGTCTTGAGCTTATGATCGAGCGGCACGATCCGCCCGTTCACCTTGGCTCCAATCGTCCGGTTGCCCACCTCGGTGTGAACGCGATATGCGAAATCGAGCGGCACGGATCCCGCCGGCAGCTCGAACACTTCCCCTTTCGGCGTAAAAACGAACACCAGGTCGGTAAAAAAGTCCATTTTCAGCGATTCCATGAACTCGGCGGCGTCTTGCGTCTCCTGCTGAAGTTCGATGATTTCGCGGAACCAGTTCATTTTGTCTCCGAAGCTGCCAGGCATCACGCCTTGTTCTTTGCCGTCCTTATATGCCCAATGCGCCGCGATTCCATATTCGCTGGTCCGGTGCATCTCCCATGTACGAATCTGCACTTCGGTCGGTTCGCCGGTCGGGCCTACGATGGTTGTATGCAGCGATTGGTACATATTCGCTTTAGGCATTGCGATATAATCTTTAAACCGCCCGGGCATCGGCTTCCAGAGCGTGTGGATGATGCCCAGTGTGGCGTAGCAGTCTTTGACGTTGTCCACCAGAATACGAATGGCAAGCATATCGTATATCTCGTTAAACTGTTTGTTTTTCGATGACATTTTGCGATACACACTGTAAATATGCTTAGGGCGTCCGCTGATATCGCCTTGGATTCCCATTTCGCTCAGCTTTTCACGGATTTTGTCGATGATCTCGCCGATATATTGCTCCCGTTCGGCCCGCTTCATCTTCATCAGATGGGCGATCCGGTAATACTGCTGGGGATTCAGAAATCGTAGGGCGATGTCTTCCATCTCCCACTTGATCGTGCTGATCCCGAGCCGATGCGCGATCGGACAGTAAATTTCCAGCGTCTCATGCGCGATGCGCCGCTGGCTTTCTTCCGACTGAAACTTCAGGGTACGCATATTATGCAGCCGGTCGGCGAGCTTGATCAGAATAACGCGAATGTCGTTGGCCATCGCCACGAACATTTTGCGGTAATTCTCGTTCTGCTGCTCTTCTTTCGACCGGAATTGGATTCGTTCCAGTTTGGTCAGGCCGTCGACAAGCCCGGCCAGCGTTACGCCAAAACGGGCCTGTAGGTCGTCAAGGGTGACGCTGGTGTCTTCCACCACATCGTGCAATAAAGCCGCCTCGATCGTGACGACATCCATCTGCATGCCGGCCATAATTTCGGCAACCGCCACCGGATGCAAAACATAAGGTTCGCCGGATTTTCTTGTCTGTCCGCGGTGCGCTTCTTCTGCGTATTCATAGGCGTCCCGTATTCGCTTCAAATCCTGTTCTTTCATATAGGACGAAGCTTTTTCGAGAAGCTGCTCGATGCCCATTGCTTGTATCCTTTCTACCGGCGCCTCCCGCCGGAAAGTTCCCTTGAAGTATTCTTTCCATTATGCCTCTTGGCGGCGGGAACCGTCAACCGTCGACGGCCTTTGTCCTCCAAGCTGGCGGTATGAGGTCCTATCTGCAACAATCGTACTAGTCGAACCTTGTAGCAAGCTGTAAAATGGGAAAGACTTTTATCGAGACTTCTTGGGAGGATCCTGTGTGAAAAGAGAAATTGGTGTCAATGAGCGGCCGCCTCTCGGGCAAAGCTTCTTTCTAAGCTTTCAGCATTTGTTCGCGATGTTCGGGTCGACCGTGCTTGTCCCGTCCTTGTTGGGCGTGGATCCCGCGATTTGCCTGCTCATGAACGGTATCGGAACCCTGCTCTACCTCTTCATCTGCAAAGGGCGAATTCCGGCGTATCTCGGATCCAGTTTCGCTTTCATTGCCCCGGCGCAAGCCGTAATCGCCTCACACGGTTATGCTGCTGCACTGGGTGGCTTCATCGCCTCCGGCGTTGTGTTTACCATAGTCGCTTTGATCGTCCATTTCGCAGGCACGAACTGGATCCATGTCGTATTTCCCCCGGCCGCCATGGGAGCCATCGTATCGGTCATCGGGCTGGAGCTCATCCCTACCGCCGCCAGAATGGCAGGATGGATTTCCGACGGAACGCCGGATTGGAAACCGAATTCGGACGCTCTTCTACTGTCCGTCGCGACCTTGGCTATCACCGTGTTCGGATCGGTACTGTTTCGCGGATTTTTCAAAATCATTCCGATTTTGATCGGTATCGTTTCGGGCTACATACTGGCCTCGTTGATGGGAATGGCCAAATTCGCGGCAGTGGATAAGTCGTCCTTCTTTGATCTCCCAACCTTCACATCTCCCGTTTTCCAATGGGCGGCCATCGCCGCGATCGTTCCGGCTTCCCTGGTCGTCATTGCCGAGCATGTCGGCCATTTGATCGTCACCGGCAACATTGTCGGCAAAGATCTCTCCAAAGATCCCGGGCTTCATCGCTCCATGCTCGGCAATGGAATCTCCACTCTGATCTCGGGCTTCGTCGGCTCGACGCCGAATACGACCTATGGAGAGAATATTGGCGTATTGGCGATTACCCGGGTCTACTCTACCTTCGTGATCGGCGGCGCCGCGGTCATCGCGATCCTGCTGTCCTTTCTGGGCAAATTTTCGGCGTTGATCAAAAATATCCCGCTCCCGGTCATGGGGGGAGTTTCGCTGCTTCTGTTCGGTGTCATTGCCGCCTCCGGCCTTCGCATGCTCGTCGAAGCGAAAGTGGATTACGGCAAACCATCGAATCTTTTACTGACGACGATTGTCCTCGTTACCGGGCTGTCCGGCGTTAAGATCAGCATCGGGGATTTCTCACTGGCCGGGATGGCGCTCGCCACGGTAGCCGCAATGATCCTGAGTCTGCTGCTTAAACTGTTCGAGGTGTTCGGCTGGTTAAACGACAAGGAGGCAGAAGACTCCCATTGACCCCTTGAAGCTAATAAAACCGCAATCTCTCGGCCGAATGGACGGGAGGTTGCGGTTTTAGCGTTCACCATCGTTTAGTAGGTCATGAGAGACACGACGTCGATGCCTTGGAGCTTCTCACGTCCGTTTAAGTAACCGAGCTCAATCAGAAATGCGGCTCCGACGATGTCGCCTCCTAATTGCCGGATGAGGTTAATCGTGGAGGCAATCGTTCCTCCGGTAGCCAGCAGATCGTCCGCGATCAGAACCTTCTGTCCCGGTTCGATGGCATCCTTGTGCATGGCGAGACGGTCTTTCCCATATTCGAGGTCATAAGACGCCTCTACCGTCTCTCCCGGCAGCTTGCCGCTTTTGCGGATCGGCACGAACCCGACGCCAAGCGATAAGGCGAGCGGAGCTCCGATGACAAAGCCGCGTGCTTCCGGGCCCGCCACCAAGTCGATTTGCATACCGGACACTTTCTCTTTTAATGAATCGATTGCCGCCTGGTAAGCGGGACCGTTCTTAAGCAGTGTCGTAATATCTTTAAACACAATGCCGGGCTGGGGAAAATCCGGGATGACCCGGATGTAATCTTTGAAATTCATTTCGTTGATCAAACTCCTTCGGATCAAACTATCCGAACCGATTATACACTTTTTGTGCAGCCTCTGACTAGCCAAAGCATCTATTCAGAGATTGTCCCGCCCAGAGGCTGCCCATTCCTTCAGCCGCTCAAGCGGCCACTCCGGAAAATCAGCGGCTTCCGATTGACGTATCATCCTGCGATAACGCTCCGACTCCTCCAAGCTGCGCTTCGACGGTTCGGCTGCCATCGTACGTTCGACACCGGTTGAACGAATAAAGCCAAGTTCCTCGAATACGTCCTCAATCAAGAGGATCGAGGCGAACGGCAGCCCAATCCGATCCGCGACTCGGCGAAGATACCCTTCCGGCCCGCCGATCCAATTTTTCTGTTCCCGGAACAGGGTATAAACTTCTGTGAAATGACGACGTTCCAGCTTTAATGTCTTTGCCTGAGTCGCACGGGGAGCGGCAAGCAGATGGACGCTGTCCCAGCCTTGATCCGCTGACAACCAGCCGGCCAACGTCTGGCGATCCGCCTCATTGTCCGGCAAACCGAGCAGCGCGAGCCGTCGGCCTGATGCATTCGTTGCAATGGTTGCCGGCTCAAGCGCAGCAGCCGTCTCCAGCCCCAATAACCTTTCACCGGCTAGGCCCTCTGCATAGCCATGAATCTCGATGTCCCGAAACCCGTCTCTACCAGAAGCCTCCACCGCCAATTGCGGAGTAACGCAAACGACGCACAACCCTTCCGTCCGCTCAGCCGCCATTTTTCCGATGATCCGCCAAGCATCCGCTTCCTTGCGTCGATCGAACCACAACGCCTCTTGCGACGATAAGTCCTGCAAAACCAATTGTATGCGGCGGGCTCCATTCCATTCATTGACGGACAATTCGCCGAGCAGATCCACCGTTCTTCCTGCAACAAGCTTCTCCGCAAGCTGTCCCATCCGGAATCCGACCGTCTCGAGCGAACGGCCCGCCTGTTCGACCGTCAAACGCAGATGTTGGCCTTCCTTGCCAAGCTTGCGGCTTTCCCGTACTTTCACATTCCGGAGCAGAAAACGAGGCGTGGGATGCCCGTTGCCGAAAGGCTCCAACGCGGCCAATCCTTCTGCGGCTTCCAGCGTTGCGTCTTCCAAGGCGCACACCAAATCCGCCTTCTTTTTGGGCAGCCAGTCTTCGGGCTGCAGTTGTTCCTGCGCAATGCGATGAAGGAGATCTTCCAATTCCTGCACCCTGGCCGCCTCGATTGTCATGCCCGCGGCTGCCTGGTGCCCGCCGTAATGATCCATACAATGCGCGCATTCGGTTAACGCCGCATACAAGTCAAACCCGTCAATGGAGCGGGCCGAACCTTTGCATTTGCCCGTTTCCCTATCATGAGCCAAGATGACAGCCGGCCGGTAATGACGCTCAACCAGTTTTGATGCGACAAGTCCCGCGATGCCCGGATTCCAGCCGGCGCCGGAGAGCAGGATGACATTCGGGCCTTTTCCGCCATCCTTTTCCTTTTTGTCCTGCCACATCCGCTCGGCCTCTTCGACGGTGGCATCCACCAGCCGCTGTCTCTCTCCGTTCAGCCGGTCGAGCTCCCTGGCCAGCCCAGCCGCTTCCTCGTCATCGTCAGTCGTCAACAGACGAACCGCTCCATCGGCGCGATCAAGACGTCCGCCCGCGTTCAGTCTCGGAGCCAGTCCGAATCCGATTTTGCCGCTGGTAAGATGATCCGGCTCCGTGCCGCTTACCGCAGCCAAAGCGCGGATGCCGGCAGACGGCTCCCGCCGCATAAGATCCAGACCCATGCGCACGATAATCCGATTCTCGCCCACCAACGGCATCAAGTCGGCCACGGTGCCGATCGCCGCCAAATCCGCCAAATCCGGCGCTGGACCTCCCAAGAGAGCATGCGCCAATTTAAAAGCGACTCCGGCACCGCACAAACCTTTGAACGGGTATGGGCAACCGGGCTGTTTCGGATTCACCAACGCTACCGCTTCAGGAAGAATCTCCGGCGGCTCATGATGATCGGTCACCACCACATCGATGCCTCTATCCCGTGCATAAGCGATTTGTTCGACAGCGCTGATTCCGTTGTCGACCGTCACGATTAAGGAAACGCCCACATCAGCCGCCAAATCGATCGCCTTCAAATTCAACCCGTAACCTTCAAGGCTTCTATGAGGAATATACGTATCGAATTGAGCCCCCAGGCGATCGAACAGTCGGGTCATTAAAGCGGTCGACGTTACGCCGTCCGCATCGTAATCGCCGTAAACACGGATTCTTTCGCCGTCAGCGATTGCCTTCCGAATTCGATCAACCGCTTGCGCCATTCCTTTCAGGAGCATCGGATCTTCCAAGGCATGGTCGTCCGCCGGCCGAAAAAAAGCCGCCGCTTCCGGTTCCGACCACCCGCGTGAAACCAGAACCCGCGCCACCAAGAGCGGAACACCGAGGCGCTCCGACCATTCCATGGCTTCCTCCTCATCCGGGTGCTGCCACTCCCACCGATAACGTGCAGGGATCATATCGTTTGCACCTCCTACAAAGAAATCCGCCGGTTTAGCGGCGGATTCGATGAATCTAATTACTGCAGCACAGTGGGCCATTCCTCGTCCTGATGATTGGATTTGTAAGGATAACCCGGATCATAAGGCTGGACTTGTACGGACACGTCGGATACGTGCAGGAATCTTTTGGTCAAATGCCTACGGACACTCTGCGCGATATCTTGTCCCTCCATGACGCTGATACGAGGATTTACCCGTATGATCAGGTCGACGACAATATAATGACCATGCTCCCGGGTACGGAGATCATCCACCGCAATAACACCATCGATCCTTTGCACGGCTTCGAGCAGAGATTGGGCTTCCACCTCGCCTAACGAAGAGCGTTCCCGCTGCCGTATGACGCCTGCGGTCAACCGGTACCCCATACGCAGGACGAACACCGAAATCACGAGCCCCGCGGCCGGATCGAGAACATACAGGAAAGGGATGTCCAACATTTTGCCGGAAGCGGCCGCCGAAGTGCCTACCAATGCGGTGAGGGAAGCGAAAATGTCCGAACGGTGCTCCCCCGGCCGCTCCCCCCGGAAACCCGTCACGGAATCCCTTCTCCGCTTGTAGCGTACAAGAGCTTCCCGAACGGCCATTCCGGCGGCGATGGCGGCGACGGCTCCCCAACCGGGCGCTTGTTGTTGTCCGGCCGCGACGCTGCGAACCGACGAGATCCCGATCTCGAGCCCAGCTACCAGCAGCAGCGCCGATAGAAAGATCGTCGCGGCAGACTCCGCTTGCTTGGAATCGGCAGGGGATTTTAATGTATTGCGCAAACCGAGATACGTTTGAAAAAAGCCCGAACAATCCGCTGCAGAGTGGCAGGCGTCAGCGAGCAGCGCTTTGCTGCCCGTCAGCCAACCCGCGGCTCCTTTGAACAATGTCAACCCGAGAAGTCCCCACAGGGAAACGAGAGCGCCGCGTTCCGCAGTTGCGGTGCGTTGTTCCATTTTCACTCGAGCCACTCCTTGGCAAGCCCTGACCCTGATTTGTCGGTGCCGGGCCGGGCTCGCGTCAAATTCGGAAATCGTTATGTTGCGCTCGGAGCTTTAACTGTTTTTTTATTCACGGAGTTACGGCGGAGTATAAGCCACAGCGGGCTCGCAATAAAGATGGAAGAATAAGCTCCGCTAAGCAGCCCGAAAATCATTGCCAGCGAGAACAGCTTGATCGACACGCTGCCGAAGATAAACAGGCACAGGGCAGCCAAAACCACGGTAATGACGGTATTGATCGAACGAGTCAAAGTTTGCCAAATGCTTCGGTTCACAAGCAGCGCGACATCCGATGCCGTCTTCAGCTTGGAGAAGCGCAAATTTTCCCGTATCCGGTCGAAGATAACGACCGTATCGTTGGTCGAATAACCGATGATGGTCAGTACGGCAATGATAAACGGCAAATTGACCTGCAGCCGAAAGATGGAGAATAGACTAATGACGATAAAGGCGTCGTGCAGCAAAGCCACCACAGCAGCTATGGCAAACCGCCATTCGAACCGGATGGTGATGTATGCGATGATCCCTAAGCTGGCGACGGCCATGCCGATCATAGCGTTCGTCTGTTGTTCGCGGGCGATATCCGCATCTACGATGTTCACTTCATAGGACGCTTTGTTATCCATTTGTTGAGAAAAATCCGCCTTTAATTGCTTTTCTTGTTCGGGTTTGAGCACGTTCATGAAGCGGATCGAAATCCGGGTCGCGGATGTGGTCAGCGTATGTTCGCCGAAGTTATGCGTACTCAGAAATTGTTCGGCGGCCGGTTGACTGATCGGCTTCGAGACAGAAATGTCGACTGAAGATCCGGAACGGAAATCGATTCCGTAGTTCAGTCCGAAGATCGACAGAAACAGGATACCCAGCAGCGTGATCACAATGGAGAATATGAAAAACGGTTTGCTGGCTTTAACGAAGTTAAACTTCTTTTCATCGTACTCAGAGCGCACGGATTTCACTCTCCTTCACGCCGTAATAACCGAGCTTCTTGAACTTTCCGCTCTGGATGAGCAGATGGAGCAGCAGCCGCGGGAAGAAGACGTTGGTTAAAATATTGATCACGATACTCCAAATAAGCACGATGGCAAAGCCTTTTACGGAACCTTGTCCCATAAAATAGAGGACGAGTCCCGCGATAAGGTTCGTAATGTGCGCATCGATTACGGTGCGGAAGCTGTTTTTGGCACCGGCGCGAAGCGACGAGTTAAGCGTTTTGCCGCTGCGGAGTTCGTCTTTGATCCGCTCGGCGGTGATGATATTGGAGTCGACGGCGATCCCGATTCCCAAAATGAACGCCGCGATACCCGGTAGTGTGAGGATAGCGCCCATCAACCAGAATATACCTAACAGCACCCAGACGTAGGTGATGAGGCAAATGCAGGCCACCAGCCCGGGAAGCCGATAGAAAACGAGCATGAAGAGCAAAATCAAAGCAGAAGCGATTGCGCCGGCAAAAAGCGTGGCATGGAGCGATTGTTTACCGAGTGTCGCGCCTACGCTTTGCGTATATTTCTCCGTCAATTTGAGCGGCAGAGCGCCCAAATTGATGACTTGGGCCAGCTTCTCAGCGGAAGCGCGGTCCGGTTGTCCGGTAATCTGAGCGGAACCGTCGGTTAACGGCTGCTGCACGACCGGATCGGAGAGGAAAACGTTATCCAGATAAATCGCGAGCGGTTTTTGCACAAGTCGGGTAGTAATGTCTGCAAATGTCTTTTTGTCTTTCACTTGGATGGAGACGATCGGACGATTGAGCTGATCGAAGCTCACCTTGGCGGCATTTTCTACGAAATCGCTGCCGACCAGTTCAACTTTGCAGTACCCGCGATCGGCTTTGGTATCGGCCGGACAGCCGTATGCGCTGCGGAATTGCAGATCGGCCGGTTTTTTCATCAAATCCCGCAGTTTATCCTGATCGGCGACACCGGCGATTTTGACGCGGATCCGGTTATTGCCCTCCGTCGTCACCTCCGGTTCGCCCACACCGGATTTGTTCGCCCGCTGCTCCAAGCTTTTCGCCGTCTGATTCAGCGAGGTTTTCGTGACAGTGCCTCCTGGTAACAGAGGCTTGGCCTCATACAATATTTCAAAGCCGCCTTTCAAATCGAGCCCGAGCTTCGTCTTGTCGAGCAACCCGGGGGTTGTCACAGCCATTACCCCGAACGTCACAGCGACGACGAGCACGAAAACGAGCAATCGCTTCATCCTTGTTGCAGTCCCCTTTCAGTTCTCAATGTTCCTATTATACCTACCCGCTCAAAAAGAAGTCAATTTGCCGAAAATGGTAGAAATTCGCGCGGTTGCGACGTTCGTGACCGTTTTCGGTGCTTTTGCGACGAGCAAAAAAGGATTCCCGCCAGCCGGTGGAAATCCCGTTTTCGTTAGGTTTATTTCTTGCGCGTGTCGCCCCGATACATATTCAGCGTGATGAAGTTCATGAATTGCGTCACTTTAAGAGACAAAATGTCATTGACCATCTCGTAAAGCGGCGGCATTCCCTTTTTGTGATACTTGTCGCTGACGCATTCCCAAACGTCCGCTCCGCTCACCTGATCATACCCGATTAGCCGGAATTCTTCCGCTTTACTCAAGCAAAGCTGCTCGATCATCTCGTTCATCTGGTCATCATTCATTTGTTCCGGATCGATCAGGGACTCCTTTTCTTCGCCCGATTCATTCATGTTAATCCCCTTCCTTTCCTTTCCGTGCCACTGCACCGTCCATCCGTCCACGTTGTTGTTTTCGCCATCCACCCGGCCGATTCCTCCCTCCGCTGCAAATTGCGGATACGGACCGCAGTCATGAAGCCGGACAACCCTCGCATACCTTTACTGTAACCGTAGGAATGAGGGATGCTCTTTGTCTATGCGCAAACAATCGTTCATCCAAGGCGCCATGATCCTTCTGGCGGCAGGCCTCCTGAACCGGCTGCTGGGGTTTGTGCCGAGGGTCATCCTGCCGCGGATGATCGGGGCGGAAGGCGTCGGCATCATTCAGCTTGTGTATCCGTTTTTGATCGTCCTGCTGACCATCATAGCCGGCGGACTTCCGTTGGCTGTGGCCAAGCTGGTGGCGGAAGCCGAATCGCGCGGGGATTTGACCGTCATCAAGCGCATCGTAAGGCACGCGATGACCCTTGCGGGCACAGCAAGCTTGGCAGCCTCGGCGATATGCCTCGGACTTGCGGACTGGGTCGCTACCGCGGTTATGACGGATCCCCGTGTACATACCGCGTTTTTAACGATGATTCCGGTATTGCCGCTGGTCGCGGTCTCTTCGATATGGCGCGGATACTTTCAAGGAAAACAGAATATGATTCCGACCGCCTTCTCGTCCACCACGGAAACGCTCGTGCGGATCGCATTAACGCTGCTGTTAGCCGCTCTGTTTGCGCCTCTCGGCCTCGAGGCTGCTGCTGCCGGCGCCATGCTGGGCATGGTGGCCGGAGAAGCGGCGGGACTGATCGTGCTTTGGCGGCAAGTGGCGGTAGACCGTAAGCTGGAAGCGGCTGAACAACGCCGCAACCCGGCCGGAGATCTTCCATCTGTTGCATACGGCAGCGTTTACCGTAAACTGATCGGAATTGCCTTGCCTGTCACCGGGAGCAGGCTGATCGGCTCCTTGTCCTACCTGCTCGAATCGGTGCTGACGGCCAGAAGTCTAGCAACTGCCGGCCTTACCACGGCAGTGGCAACTGCCCAGTATGGCGCGCTTCAGGGGATGGTCATCCCGCTGCTGCTGCTCCCAGGAGCGCTTACCTATTCGCTTGCGGTGTCGCTCGTCCCTTCCTTATCCGAGTCGGCCGCTTTGGGCGACTGGGCGGCCATCCACAAACGCCTCCATCAATCGATGCGGATCGCGGTTGTGACGGGCGCACCGTTCATCGCGCTGATGGGACTCATGGCAGAACCGATCTGCCAACTGCTCTATGGGGACGACTCCATGGCCGGCATGCTCCGGTGGCTGGCGCCGATCGCCGTGTTTCTGTACATGCAGGCCCCTTTGCAAGCGGCCCTTCAGGCATTGAATCGGCCCGGCACCGCGTTGTTCAACACCTTTGCAGGTGCCGCCGTGAAGCTGGCGCTGATCGTCCAGCTCGCCACCCAGCCGGAATTTGGCATAATCGGAGCAGTCATCGCGATCGGCGTCAACATGGTTCTCGTTACCCTGCTTCATTGGATCAGCGTGGCACGGTTGACCGGGTTCCGGATGCTGCCGACGGATTTCATCAAAGTGGCCGGCGCGTTGTTCATCATGAGTGCGGTGGCTCTCTGGATATGGAATAGACGGTTTCTGCCGCACGACAGTCTTAATTTGGCGTCCTCGGCGCTGGCTGCCGTCTTGGTCTATGTGCTTCTCCTTATCACGATGAAGCTGATTGATCGGCATGATGCGGCTCGAATTCCGCTAATCGGCCGGTTGTTCCGGTAACCAAACGCCAAAACGGCCTGTACTATGCCGGCCTCCTTCGCCATAAGATGATACAAAGCGTTATTCAAGGAGTGATGAACGTGAGCCCGATTTCCCGCGTTATGCGTTTCCGTGTGTCCTCTCCTGTGCTTTCCGGTCTCATCTGGTCCAGTATTTGGCTTGCTCTCGGCGCCTTGTTCCTCTCGGTGATGCTGACCGGCAACTCGCTTCGCGAGAGCGAACTGCTGCCATGGGTGTTCGGCATTCATGGCTTTGCGTCGCTAGCCGGAGGTTTCGTATCCGCACGCCGATCGGGAAGGAAAGGCTGGTATTTCGGCGCCATCAACGGCTTGCTGTACATGCTCTTCGTTCTGCTCACCAGTTTTCTCGCGACCGATGCCGCTTGGTCGCTGCGCGTTCCGGCAATACTTGGATTAACGAGTTTGGCAGGAGCGTTCGGCGGCATGTTGGGCGTCAATTCGGGGACTCCCACTTCAACTTCGCATAAGTAAAGGCTGATTAACCGTTAAGATCGGTCGAAATATGGTATACTAGGACTATGTTTGACATCCAGAAGAAGGTCGGGGGCTTTTCATGATTTTGTTTCCTTCCTTTTCGTCCGTCCAAGTCTATTCGGCTCTCGTGGTCGCTTTATTGCTATGGTACGGGACCGGGCGGCAACCGCTGGCTTCCGCTTATTGGTTCGTGCGTTTCCTCGTGACTTCTCCTAAGTATCTGTTGTTTTTCGCAGCGATGTTCGCCATTTTGCAGGTGAACAAGATCGAATTGATGCTCGAAAATAAATATGGGGTCACCTATGATTTGACCTCTGCGATCACCGGCTGGGAAGGCAGCTGGCAGGCTTCATTGCAGTCGGTGCTTCATTCGGATATGGTAACGGCGATTACTGCGTTTTTCTATATCGTGGTTTTCCAATCGGTTATGATCGCTTCCCTCGGTATCTATACCACACGCAAAAATATGAAATTGTTTTACTCGTTTTGTGTGGCGATACTGCTTAATTATGTAGTCGCCCTCCCGATGTACTGGTTTGTTCCGGTGAACGAAGCCTGGTACGCCAATTCACAAATTCATTTCCTGATGCTTGAAGCTTTCCCGACGTTTGAAACGGATTTCCGGGGTTTGTCCGGGCTCAACAACTGTTTTCCGAGCCTGCACACTTCCATATCCGTCACGATGGCGCTGATTGCCGCTCGTTCTGGTATCCGTCGCTGGTCGATTTTCGCTTGGGTGTCCGCGGCGGTCATTATCTTCTCGATTTTTTATTTGGGCATCCATTGGTTTACGGATATGGCCGGAGGAATCGTCATCGCCTTCTGTTGTGCAGCCGTGGGCCTCAAGGTAGGCGCTTGGGCCGATGACACTCGTATGCCCGCGGATTCGTCAACATCGGAGATGGAAGCAGAGCTTGCAGCTGCTAAGTCAATGGAAACTTGATTGCAAGTATAAACGGCTATTCCCTGAAACGTTAAAACAAAAAGCCTTTCCGACCGGATAATCCGGTTCGGGAAGGCTTTACTTTCATTCCCCCAGGTGGCGTTTCCCTTCGAGGTTTAACTATAACTAATGCTTAAGCGTCGCCTTCGCTTGCCGGTGCGGCCGAGCGCGCCGATACGTTATTGATGGCGGAGCGATCAAACGTGAGTTTCGTCGCTTCATTGACCTTGAGGACGATGGTATCGTCGGCGATTTGTTCAATCGTGCCGTGCATGCCGCCGATCGTAGTGACCTTATCGCCCTTTTTCAAGGTGTTAAGCATGGAGCCGCGCTCCCGCTGTTTCCTCTGTTGCGGACGAATCATCAGGAAGTAAAAAATGGCAAACATGGCGACAAAGGGAAGCAGCATACCCCAGCCGCCAAAACCTCCGGAAGTTTGTGTAGCCAACCACATTGAAGATTTCCTCCTTTCTTAAAATCCGCTTTCATTGCCTTCCATGCCGTACTTGTCAAAAAATTCGTCCCGGAAATCCCGAAGCCGGTCTTCCCGGATCGCTTCGCGGACTTGCCGCATCAGTTCGACCAAAAAATGAAGATTATGTATGGTGGTCAACCGGAGGCCGAACATCTCATCCGCCTTGACCAAATGGCGGATATAAGCCCGGGAATAATGTTCACAGGCGTAGCAGGAACATTCCGGGTCAAGCGGGGAGAAGTCGCTGACATACTTGGCGTTGCGGACGACCAAGCGGCCTTGACTGGTCATTAACGTTCCGTTGCGCGCAATGCGTGTCGGCAGTACGCAGTCGAACATATCGACGCCGCGTATGCTGCCTTCCACGAGCGCGTCCGGCGAACCGACACCCATCAGGTATCTCGGTTTGCCGCCAGGCAGCAGCGGGACGGTTTCCTCCAACATTTCGTACATGAGCGCTTTGGGCTCGCCTACACTCAGTCCACCCATAGCATACCCCGGAAAATCCAGGGAAGTCAAATCCGCCGCGCTCTGGCGGCGCAAATCGGTATGCATGCCACCCTGCACGATTCCGAACAAAGCCTGTTCGTGCGGCCGGGTATGCGCTTTGAGGCAGCGTTCTGCCCAGCGGCTGGTGCGTTCCGTCGAACGCTTCACATATTCGTACTCCGCGGGATAAGGCGGACACTCGTCGAATGCCATCATAATATCGGAACCGAATGCATTTTGTACCTCGGTCGCCGCTTCCGGAGAAAGGAACAGCTTGTCTCCATTCAAATGAGAACGAAATTGCACGCCTTCTTCGGTGATTTTGCGGTTCTCGCTTAACGAAAACACCTGAAAACCACCGCTGTCGGTGAGGATCGGGCGATCCCAATTCATGAACCGGTGAAGCCCGCCTGCCTCCCGGATGAGCTCGTGACCCGGACGGAGAAAAAGATGGTACGTGTTGCCGAGAATAATCTGCGCCCCAAGATCCTTCAATTCCTCCGGGGCCATTCCTTTGACGGTCGCTTGGGTGCCCACCGGCATGAACGTCGGAGTGTCGATGATGCCATGCGGCGTGTGCAGCCGCCCAAGACGTGCACCGGTCTGGGCGCAGGTTTTGATCAATTCGTAACGAACGGCCATGAACGGTATGTTCCTTTCTGTTTCTTCAAGTAATAAACATCGCGTCACCGAAGCTGAAGAAGCGGTATTCCCGCTCGACCGCTTCATGGTAGGCGCTCAATACATGGTCTCGGCCCGCCAGCGCGCTGACCAGCATGACCAGGGTCGATTTGGGGAGATGGAAGTTCGTTAATAGAGCTTCGACCATGGTAAAACGGTACCCGGGATAAATGAAAATGTCCGTCCAGCCGCTGCAAGCTTCCACCGGTATGTCTTTGAACCGCTGGCCGACCGTCTCCAGTGTGCGCGCCGAAGTCGTTCCCACCGCCACGATCCGTCCGGCGGACACGCGCGCCTCATTCAACATCGCCGCGCTTTCTTCACTGACGGAGTACCATTCCGCGTGCATGTCATGCTCTTCCACTTGGCCGGCGGATACCGGCCGGAAGGTTCCAAGCCCCACGTGCAGCGTAATCGGGCACAACTTCACGCCTTTTTCCCGCAGTTGATCCAAAAAAGCTTCCGTAAAATGCAGACCCGCCGTCGGTGCGGCGGCGGAACCTTCGTGCCGGGCATATACCGTCTGGTATCTATCGCGGTCGTTCAGCGTCTCCTTTATATAAGGGGGAAGCGGCATTTGGCCCAATCGGTCCAACAACTCTGCAAAGATACCGCGATATCGGAACCGTACAACCCGAGCCCCCATCTCGCCTTCCTCTTCCACCGTGGCCGTAAGGAGCGGTTCCCCTCCGCATTCCATAGCACCGAACACCAGCTCCGCACCCGTATGTATTTTTTTCCCGGGCCGCACGAGCGCTTCCCAACGATCCTCTTCCAACCGTTTCAAAAGAAGCAGCTCAACCTTGGCACCGGTATCCGCTTTCGTTCCGAACAAACGGGCGGGGAGCACCCTCGTCTCGTTCAAGACAAGGGTGTCCCCCGGGTTCAAATACTCGGCCAAATCGGTAAACGTACGATGTTCGGTCCGTCCGTCGTGTTTGTGGAGGACAAGCAACCGCGAAGCCGTGCGCTCCGCAAGCGGAGTCTGGGCGATCAGCCGCTCCGGCAGTTCAAAATCAAAATCGCTGACCTTCATCCGGGAGCACCTTTTTCCAATACAACATTCTTATAATAGTATTTCAGAATCGCGGTGTAGTCATTCCCTTGTTCTGCAAGCTTTTTGGCGCCATACTGCGACATGCCAAGGCCGTGTCCAAACCCTTTGCCTGAAATAATAAAAGTCGGGTTCGAAGTAACAACCCTTGTTTGGCCCGCCGCATCCATGACGAACAGGTTACCGCCATCTAGCGACCGCGTCTGGCCGCCGGCTCCCATCAATTGCATCGAACCCGCTTGCTGAGGAAATTCACGGGTTTGCCCTCCGGCACCGGCTACGGTCATACGGGCGGTTTCTTCGATGGAAATCAGCGTGCTCTTGACGCTGCCCAGCGCAGTCCGCCAGGAGTCCGGAGATTTTAATAGGAGTGGTGTTCCGTTCACCGTCAACTGCGTAACCCTTCCGGAAGGGCCGCGCCCGGTGACCTCAACCGTCTGAATGGGCCCGTTCAATTGGAACAGTTTGTTCAATGAGATTAACAGCTTATCCGGTTCAGCAGGTTCTTCCACCCAGCTGTAATCCGTGTATTGCGGCACTTTGGCCAGTGGCACGACTGTCGTTCCTGCGGACAAGAGGACGATGGACTGGCTGTTGATGTCCGGGCGGGTCCGAAGGGTCGCTCCTTCGACTGCCACACTCATCTGTTTTACTCCAGCACCATTGGGTGCCGCCTCCCCCAGCAAATCGCTGCGGATGTATCCCCGCTGACCGGAATCGAGCGCCACATCATACCAATCCGGTTTTCCCGCTTGCGGTCCGTCATCCGGGCTTGTGACACCTCCGGACAAATAAGGCAAATTGCTGCCCCACACCTCCGTCGCATTGTCGGCGGTTATGCCCCCGGCATTGGACGAAAAGACGGCGCTGATCACTTTTCCTTCACTCGTGAGAACTTCGCCAGCCGTGGCGTTCACACCCGCAGTTGAATTGGCGTTCTCAGATGCGGTACCGCTATACGCCTGGCTGAGTGTCGTGTCCACCACATTGGCGATTTGAAATCCGACGCCGGAGGCCAGCGCATAGGAACGGGCGGCGACGGCTTGCGCCTTCTGAGCTTCCGGAGGCCAGCCGGAACCGACTTCCGCGCCGACAACAGAATAGAGGTACTGCTCAAAATTCACTTCATTAACGACGGCCAGAGCATTGCCCAGCACGCTCATCTCCATGCTTCCGCGGTAACTTCGTTTGAATCTCTCCATCAGCTGGATGGTGCCGTCACCTGCGGGATCGGCCCGCAGAACAGCGCCGGCGGAAGCCGGAATGGCATACAGCGAAACCGGTTTCCCCGCCGCTCCACTCTGGGACATGTCCTGTCGAATTACGACATAAGGTTCGCCTGCCGCGGGCACTCGGACATTTTGACCGCTGACTGCAGCCACGCCTTGTTGGAGCGCGGACGCAGCCGCTGCGTCCGTTTCTTGACCGACTCGAACCACGTAAGCTAGTGCGCCGTTCTGCGGTTTAAGCGCAACAAACGCGTCCAGTCCGGCATTGCCGATCATCTCGGCTGCCATGGACGCTTCCGCAGGGCTGGCGAAAGGACCGGCTTCCACTCCCCAAGGACCAGCCACCTTAGCATTGGATAGGCTGGGAATGCCTGCCGTAACGCCGGCCGACGTCCATTTGGAGAGTGCGGCTGCCGCAGATGAGGTACTGGGATACACGCCTTCCGTCACCTGGTAGACCGTTTGGCCCGACTTGCTCAGTTTGGTGACGAAGGCGGCTTGGGAAGAGGCCTGCATTTTTTTGAGAACCGTCAACGCCGCATTCAGATCGGCTGTCTCAAGTACGACAGCCCGGTAGCCGTCCACAGCAAAACGAACGGTTTCACCCGGAGCGGTCGACCCCAATGGCAGCGTAAATTGCGGGTCCCGCCAGGACAGCAGCAAGCCGCCCGGGGATTGCAGCGTCGCTGCGGACGTTATGGACTGAAACTTTTTAACGTCCAGGAATAAACCGACGCGAATTTTGTCGGGTACGCTCACGGCCGCATACGTCGTCATGCGGGTGGAACCCGAGAACACAACGGCCAAAACGAGCACGAGCAGCATAGAACGCCAATAATTTCGTTTAAGGTTCGGAAGAATCATGTTCGCCTCCGTCGGATGGGATCGGGCGGGGCAAGGAGCAAACCCCGTCCGAGCAGGATGTTCGGCCAAACAGCCGGTAGCGGTAACGGGCGACAATACGATAGGTCATACGGCTGATCCCACGAAGCCCGGGGAGCCCGCCAAGCTTGGCCAGCCAAGACAAGGAAGGAATCAGACTCATCAGCTTCAAAACCGCGGCCGATCCGCTGAACCGCCGGCCCTGTTCGTCCGTCACATGCAGCTGCGCAGACAGTTCGTGCGGGGAAACTTGATCGATTCCCGGCCATGGGGCGATTTCTCCACGGATCAGCTTTTGCAAAGGAACAAACTTGAGCTCCGCCCTTACCGGCATTCGCTTCAGCTTGTCCACCGTTGCCAGACAGAGATTGCATTCCCCATCATAGACGACGGTCAGCCGGCAAATGTTGCCAAGTTTTGTATTCATTCGACGCGATCCGGTACGGCCAGCCCAAGGTGACGGTAAGCACCTGGAGCGACGACACGTCCTCTCGGTGTGCGCTGCAAAAATCCGATTTGCATCAAATAAGGCTCATAAACGTCTTCAATCGTTTGGCTTTCTTCACCGATGGATGCCGCGATCGTGTCGAGCCCGACCGGACCTCCCCGGTAATTGCTGATCATCGACAGGAGTATTTTGTGGTCGATGGCATCGAGTCCCATCGGATCGACTTGGATTCGCTCCAACGCATCGTGAGCGATGTCCTCCGTGATCATCCCGTCGGCGCGAACTTGCGCATAATCGCGTACCCGTTTCAGCAGCCGGTTTGCAATTCTCGGAGTGCCGCGCGAACGCCGGGCGATTTCCCGGGAAGCCTCTCCCACGACGCCAACGTCCAAAATATCCGCGGTGCGGGATACGATGAAAGCCAGCTCTTCTT
>JAQBPQ010000071.1 GCA_028287445.1 Cohnella sp. | reverse complement strand
CAATTCTCATCTGAAAAATAAAACGCACGAAACTCCATGTTGTTTCACAATGTTTTATCCACGAAACTCACATTGCCATGTAGAGCACAGTTCCGCCTTTTATACCGAAATTATTTTCGATAGTCAGGATGGGAGTAAAAAGGATATTGCCTAATCCATCGAGAATTCATTTTTAAAAGCCCAATTGAAAAGGTGAACCGAAATATGCCGCAAGGAAAGTATTTCAGATATGGCTATGGAGCCATTGTGGTTTTGCTGATCCTTTATTTATTGACGAAAGTGACCTATCTTTTCCATCCTTTTGTTGTGATTTTTAGAACGCTGTTTTTACCTTTTGTTATCGCAGGCGTTTTTTATTATTTATTGAGACCGCTTGTTCATTTTCTCGTCAGGAACAGAATAAATCGAACGGTAAGCATTCTCTCGGTTTTTTTGATTCTGTTTGGGCTTATTACTTTCATAGTAGTAGCGATAGTTCCCGTCATTCAGAATCAACTCAACAATTTAATTGAAAATCTTCCGCGTACGGTGCAGCTGGTTAAAGACAGAGTCAGCCATATCAGCTGGCTATCATCGATATTGAATACAAATCAGGTTGATATACCAGCCAAAATATCGGAATATGCGAATAGCATTATTTCAAACACAGGCAATGCTTTTAATGCGATTTTGGGCTTTGTTTCACAGATTGTGGTTTTATTATCGACGGTGCCATTCATTTTGTATTATTTATTAAAAGGGGGCGAAAAAGTTCCCCGGTTTATCCTTCGCTTTTTGCCGGCTGAGCAACATGACGAAGGCCTTCAAACTTTGCGGGAGATGGATAGCGCCTTAAGTGCTTATATACAAGGAAAGATTCTGGTCAGTTTGATTCTTGGCTTGCTTATTTATGTCGGGTATTCGATCATCGGCCTTGAGTATTCCTTAATTCTTGCTCTAACTGCTGCAGCTCTGAATATCATCCCTTTTGTCGGTTTATTTATCGGGATCATCCCAAGCGTTGTTGTGGCCTTTATCCATTCTCCCGGCATGCTTATCAAAATGGTGATCGTAGTGGTCATCGTTCAGCAAATTGAAGCCAACTTCCTCTCTCCTCAAATCATGGGAAAAAAATTAGACGTTCATCCTTTGACGATTATTTTATTGCTTATTACGGTTGGAAGTTTCGGAGGCCTGCTGGCCATGTTTCTTGCCATTCCCGCTTATGTTATCTTGAAAATTATTTCCAGCCATCTCTATCGCTTTTATATCATTCGCAAGCTTCGAAATAATAAGTAACATGAGCATGAATCCGGCCATATTCACTTCCTTTTTCGAAAGGGCAAAATGCTCCAAAATGTCTCCTTATGGGCTGGATATAACTCTGAACGTGCAATTCGGATCGGCTGAGGCTGATTGTCTTCCAATGGTAACGTCGCCTCGCGGCTGATCGCCGGCTCCACTGGGATATCAGCGGTTGCTGCCACCTCATTTTGCAAAAAGTGATGTTCGGGCAACCGCGTTTCCAATTCAACTAAACGGTCAGCGAGCATAAGGTTTTCATTTTGAAGCTGACAAATGAGTCCGTGGAGAAGCTTTAACGTAAGCCTCGGCTTCTTTGCTTCTTCTTGTATTCCTTCCGGGTGATCGGACGGTGACGGTAACATTGGCCCCTCGGCGGTAATTTCCCCATCATATTCCAAGATTATGGCCTCCTTTATAAAAGGATAGATTTGCATATTCGTTTCTATCATCCTACCAGAACGCCATTGAGGATACCGTCGAAGACTGCTGTCAAAATTCCTCTATCTTTGATCATGCATAAAGAAAAGTGGCAGGCAGTTCATCTGCTCCACCACTTTTCTAAAAACGCATTTCCACTTCCCAACATAAGCATCTTCATAGAACGGCCATGAACCGGATCCGGTTCATGGCATTTTTCTTATCGTTATATCTTTTGCAGTCATATTGGGACAGATTTTGCATATGAAATAGACGGATACCAAATTGCAGAAGGAGATGTTTCCTATGATTTATGCACAACCGGGACAAAGCGGCTCGAAGGTTACTTTCAAAAAGCGGTACGAGAACTTTATTGGGGGACGGTGGGTCGCTCCGGTCAAAGGGCAATATTTTGATAACCCTTCTCCTGTGAACGATCGCGCCTTTTGCGAGGTTCCTCGTTCCACGTCAGAAGATATTGAACTGGCACTAGACGCAGCGCATGAAGCAAAAGAAGCTTGGGGAAAGACGTCCGTGACGGAACGTGCCCAAGTTCTGAACAAAATCGCGGATCGAATGGAAGCGAACTTGGAAATGCTGGCAGTCGCCGAGGCTTGGGATAACGGGAAGCCGGTCCGGGAAACGTTGGCGGCCGACATACCGCTTGCGATCGACCATTTCCGTTATTTTGCCGGTTGTATTCGCGCCCAAGAAGGAGCGTTAAGCCAGGTAGACAACGATACGGTGGCTTATCATTTTCACGAACCTCTTGGTGTCGTCGGCCAGATCATTCCTTGGAATTTTCCGTTGCTCATGGCCACTTGGAAGCTGGCTCCGGCTCTTGCGACCGGCAACTGCGTGGTACTAAAGCCTGCAGAGCAAACCCCTGCGTCGATTCTGGTACTTGCAGAACTGATTCAGGATTTGCTGCCTCCGGGTGTTCTGAATATCGTGAACGGGTTCGGTCTGGAAGCCGGCAAACCGCTGGCCTCGAGCAGCCGAATCGCCAAAATCGCGTTCACCGGGGAAACGACAACCGGGCGGCTCATCATGCAGTACGCCTCCCAGAATATTATCCCGGTTACATTGGAGCTGGGCGGCAAATCGCCGAATATTTTCTTCGAGGACGTGATGGCCAAAGACGACGCCTTCTTCAATAAAGCGATTGAGGGATTTGTCCTGTTCGCCCTCAATCAAGGCGAGGTGTGTACATGCCCATCCCGTGCGCTCATTCAAGAATCGATCTATGATCCATTTATGGAACGTGCATTGCCGCGCGTAGCCGCGATCAAACAAGGCAATCCGCTGGATACGGAAACGATGATCGGTGCGCAAGCCTCTACTGAGCAAGTGGAGAAGATTATGAGCTACTTCAGCATTGGGAAACAGGAAGGCGCACAATGTCTGATCGGCGGGAACAGAGCCGTAATGGACGGGGACATTGCGGACGGTTATTACATCCAACCGACCGTTCTGAAGGGTCATAATAAAATGCGTATTTTCCAGGAAGAGATTTTTGGTCCAGTCGTCTCCGTGACCACCTTCAAGGATCAGGAGGATGCGCTCTCCATAGCCAATGATACTTTATATGGTTTGGGGGCTGGAGTTTGGACGCGTGACATGACCACAGCTTACCGCATGGGTCGTGAGATCCAGGCAGGCCGCGTCTGGACCAACTGTTACCATGCTTATCCGGCTCATGCCGCTTTTGGCGGATACAAGTCGTCGGGAATCGGACGCGAAAACCACCGAATGATGCTCTCCCATTACCAGCAAACCAAAAATCTTTTGGTCAGTTACAGCCCGAACGCGCTCGGATTTTTCTAAG
Source organism: Cohnella sp. (assembly GCA_028287445.1). GTDB lineage: Bacteria > Bacillota > Bacilli > Paenibacillales > Paenibacillaceae > Cohnella. The sequence goes on along the minus strand of JAQBPQ010000071.1, from coordinate 38,200 downwards.
AGGCTGGCCTCGATATGACAGAGGAAGTCCGGAAGGTTCTCGCCACCGAAGCAGCGTTGGAACTGATCGAAAGGCTAAAATCTAAGCACGGCCCGCTCATGTTTCACCAATCGGGCGGGTGTTGCGACGGCAGTTCCCCCATGTGTTATCCGGAAAAGGAATTCTTGGTCGGGGAAAGCGATGTGTTGCTGGGGGAGATCGGCGGAGCTTCGTTTTATATGAGCAAAGCGCAATATGACTATTGGAAATACACCCAGCTTATTATTGACGTGGTTCCCGGAAGAGGCGGTATGTTTTCTCTAGAAAATCCGGAAGGGCGTCGATTCCTCACCCGCTCACGCATCTTTACGGATGAAGAATTGCAGATTTTGAACCTGATGTAACCTGGAACGATGAGGACCTCGGAGACGAGGTCTTTTCACATTTTGACAGGTAAATAAATGGGTTATGAAAGCGGTGTGATTATTCCACTAGTATAAATAATTAGGGCTTTGATATAATGTGCGTTATATAAAGGAAACGAGGGATGATCTTGCCAACAGAGTCTTTATACCGAGGAGATCCGAGCCGGAACATTTGCGCATTTACATTCGATGATGGCCCCAATACACTTCCGGTGGAATTGTGGCTGGATGTTTTGGAACAAGGCGGCGCGATTGGTACTTTCTTTTTCACCGGGGAATGGATCGATCGTCATCCTGCCAAAGCAAGAGAAATGATATCCCGAGGTCATATCCTTGCCCCGCATTCTTATCATCATCGTCGTATGGATCAAGTGCCGAAGCATGTGTTTTTCGAGGAACTAAGGTCGACGGAATTGGCCTATCAGGAGGCAACCGGTCTGCCTTGCCCAACCTTCATGCGTTTTCCCTATTATGCTTATACGGCTGAAACCATAGAATGGCTGGCCGAATGGGGTTACACCGATATCGAAGGTAATGATTCAGGAGATTGGGCCGGCATTACGGCTTCGCAAATCGTGGATAACATTCAACCGCTTCTTCAAAATGGCACCATCGTCATTCAGCACAGCAATGATATAGCCAAGGAATCCCCCAACGCGTTAAAAATACTAATCCGCAACGCATTCGATAAAGGTCTGACACCTGTAGGTGTGCCTGAAATTATGAAATCAGTCGGCATTCGGCCGGGACACAGGTCATGGAAGATCTCCATTGAAATCCCGGCTGCGGTGGAATTTCCGGTGGAGAATTGGCGTCTGTTGGAAAACGACAAGGAGGTCCGCCAACTCGCGTGTGAAACCGCCGAATGGAATATCCCGCAATACACTTCAGCATTCCAATCGGAACGTGAATGGTATGAATATTTGGCAAGTCCTTTGCAAACGCAGTCCGTAACAGAAGATCGCAATTTATTTTCTGTGCGCCATTTCTCCGAATCGTTTTGGGGATATTTGCGTGCAGGGGTGCGCGAGCAAACCTTGGTGCTACTGGATTATGCAGCCAAAGAAGCCCAGGCCGACACGCTGGTCTATCTGCTTCGTTGGGCTGCGCAGCAAGCGCAGCGGTTAAATTGCGACCGGATCGAAGCAAGATTGGATATTCGCCGGATGGACATCATGTGCAGACAACTAGGCTGGAAATCGGAAATCATGCTCGGATGATTTTGCAAGGGAGGCAGCCTGTTTGAAAAGCATGGAAGGTTACATAGATGCACCTGGCGGCAAGGTTTGGTATACACAGCTAGGGGAGGGGGAGGAGACCCCTCTCCTTGTGCTGCACGGCGGGCCGGGCAATACGCACGATCCGCTCAAGTCGGCGCTCGACGTGATGGGGAATGAGCGGCCGGTCATTTTTTATGATCAGCTTGGATCCGGAAATTCGGAGCGGCCTTCCGACTCTTCCTTGTGGCGAACGGAACGTTTTGTGGAGGAATTAGCGTGTGTTCGGGAAGCGCTGGAGTTGGAAGAAGTTCATCTTCTCGGGCATTCATGGGGAACGATGCTTGCTGCATCCTATGTCATCGATCGCCAGCCCGTAGGTGTTCGCAGCGTCATTTTTTCAAGTCCATGCCTGAGTGCGGAACGGTGGAAGCAAGATGCCGACCACTATCTGGCGCTCCTACCGGCAGAAGTACAACGCGCGATTGCGCAGCACGAGGAACAAGGGACGACCGATTCGGAAGAATACCAAGCAGCCTTGAAAGAATACTACATGCGGCATGTCTGCCGGCTTGATCCGTGGCCGCCGATTATGGTGGAGAGCAAGGCCAAAGCGAACAAGGACATCTATATGACGATGTGGGGACCTTCGGAATTCTGTCCGCTTGGAAACTTGAAGACCTACGATTGCACGGCACAGCTGCCTGATATCCAAATCCCGTCACTCTTCATTTGCGGCCGGTACGACGAGGCGGCTCCCGAAACGACGCGGTATTATCACTCTCTCGTGCCGGGCTCAGGGTTCCATGTGTTTGAAAACAGCGCCCATGTAAGCTACCTGGAAGAAACCGATGAATTTCTGAAGGTAGTCGGAAGGTTTTTGAGGAAAGTGGAAGCTGAATAGCAGCTGAACATGCAAAAGACCCCATTACGGGGTCTTTGTAGGTTATAGTTTTTTTCCCAGCACATGATCAAGCGGAATAAATCCAATCATTCTGCTATCCTCACTGTTATTTCGATTGTCCCCCATCACAAAGATATGGTTAGCGGGTACAATCCATTTGTTCTCTGATTGGTCATTCATCATTTCTTTAAGATAAGGTTCGTTTAAGATCACACCATTGCGATAGACATGTTGATTCTTATATTCCAGAATGTCCCCGGGTTTCCCGATAACCCTTTTAATAAAAAAGGTATGATTATTATTGTTCATGAGGAGTTGAATGATGGGATTCTCTAACACGTCATCTTTAAAAGTACGAATTCGATCAACTCGGCTGTCAATAATGACGATATCACCATAATTGGGCAGGTATGAAAAGGTGTGATCAAGTTTGGATACATACACTCGTTCTTTATCATACAGAGTGGGATCCATAGAATGGCCGTCTACTTTGTAAGGTTGAAAAACAAAAATACCGACGATGGAAGAAAGGACGAAAGCAATCCCAATTGTAGAAATCCAACTCCAAATTTTTTTGAGTACGGCCATCTTTTCGTCCTCACTTTCCAATGTTGCTCTTTTTGATATTATATCACTCAGGACTGCATACATAAAATCATATCCGTTATAGCAGGTAAAGAGGGGGATCTACACGGAAGATAGCCCACTTACATACCAGAGCGGCCTAAAGTCTCGAAGATCCGGCATCCTTGTTCTGATTATAGCAGCCCTAAGTCTATCGATATTATGGATGGCGGTCAGCACCAACGAGAACCGGCAGAAAGACCCGAATGCGCCTCATGCCTATCTATACGGGCAGACATTAGCATCGAACGGTATGGAGCTTCATTATTTACGTACTCGGCCGTCCAACATAAAGCTGGAGATCGTGAACAACAATGTTCCATTGACGTCCTACTACGGGATCAACGGGGGTTTTTTCTACCAGACGGATTTGCTGAGCATTGCCGTTGTTAATGATGTTCCAGTTAACCAAGCGGAGGGCATATATGGCGACGGAGGAGCGAATGTGAAGTATGCCAGAGGGACGCTTGTTTGGGACGGCAATTCCGATAAGCTCAGTGTGCAAGTGGTTGAGAGGGCATCGGAGCTGAACGTTTCGGATCGTTCCCATTATTGGGCGCAGGGAGGCATCAGCATGAATCTCCCCCAGAGTGACAGATGGAAGGAGCAAGCAACTGCCGAGAATGCGCCCTTCGCAGATGAAGAGCGTCTAAGATCGGCTGCCGTATATGATTTCGACGGGAATCTATACCTGATCGTCAGCAACACCAAAGGCTCACTCGCCTCGTTTCGTGAAGCGATCGTGGAGCGAATCGGGTTTGGCAACTTGAAGGATGGCATTTTTTTGGACGGAGACGGCTCCTCCCAACTTCACGGTCGAGAGGCGGAGCTGCGAGGCGACGGCCGTCCGGTCGTGCAGATGCTGCGACTAGTGAGATAAAGGTGGTAGAGAAATCCATTTTGGATTATTCTTTGTATATTCTATGACTTTGCGGTTGATGCGGGAGGTAACTACCTATGATGGATATGATCATTAAGAACGGTAAGGTTGTCGACGGGAGCGGAGCTCCCTGGTATCGCGGCGATATCGCCATCAAGGACGGTAAAATCGTATCCATTGGGAAATTACAGCACGAGCAAGCGGAGAAGGTGATCCTGGCCGATGGTCTCATCGTGGCTCCGGGATTCATTGATGTGCACAGTCATGACGATTTGTACGTGTTGGAAAATCGTTTACTGGACGCCAAAGTCCGTCAAGGAATCACGACAACGATTATTGGAAATTGCGGTTTTGGGCTTTACCCGGTCGTTCCCGAACGCCAAAAACTGTTTGATGAGTATGCCACAAGTCTATTTGGCCAACCCGAAAATGGGCACATGGGCTTCGCCAGCTTGGATGATTTCTATCATCAGCTTGAGCGCAACGGGGCTGCCGTGAACGTTGGTTCTCTCGTGGCACATGGCGTTCTTCGAATCGCAGTGATGGGATTTGAGAACCGGAAACCGACTGATGACGAGATGGATCAGATGAAGAGTTTGTTGAGGAGAGAGCTGCGCAGCGGAGCGATCGGGATGTCCCTAGGTCTGATTTATGCGCCGGGGACTTATGCGGATACGGATGAGTTGATCAAGCTGAGCAAAGTAGTGGCGGAAGAGGGCGGCATTATCACCTCGCATATGCGCAACGAATCGTTCAGACTGCTGGAATCCATCGAAGAGATGCTGACCATTGCCCGCGAGGCTGACGTCCCATTGGAAATCTCCCATCTGAAAGCAACCGGAGTGCCGAATTTCGGCAAGGGAAAGGAAGCGCTTCATCTCATTGCCGCCGCCAAGCAGGAAGGGGTCGATGTGACCTTCGATCAATATCCCTATCCCGCAGGAAGCACGACGGCGATTGTCCTCATGCCGCCGTGGTCTCTGGAAGGCGGGGTACAGCAACTGCTGGCAAGGATTCGTCAAGAAGACACAAGACAGCGCATCAAACGCGATATGACAAATGGAATCGAAGGCTCAACATGGGAAATGATGTGGGAGATGATTGGCTGGGACAATATTATGATCTGCGCCGTAGAGACGCAGCGGAATAAAGACTGCGAAGGAAACAGCGTACAAGAAATGGCGATTTCGCGAAACCAGGATCCCATCGACTTTGTCCTTGATCTGGTGGATCAAGAAGATGGACGAATCATTACAATATTATTTCAACAGGACCAAGCCGATCTGGAAGCGATCATGGTTCACGATTTGCAGATGTTCGGCTCCGACGGATTGCCTCTGAAAGGAAAGAAAGCGCATCCGCGGCTTTACGGGACGTATCCGAGGGTTCTTGGGACGTATGTACGGGACAATCAACTGCTTACGCTGGAGCGGGCCATATTCAAAATGACCCATCTGCCGGCGAATCGGCTCGGATTGATGGATCGCGGGTTGTTGCGACCTGGTATGGCCGCCGATATTACCATTTTTAATGCGGACAAGGTGGAGGACCGGTCGACTTATGCCATTCCGGATACGAAGCCGGAAGGAATTGAAATGGTAATCGTGAACGGTTCGGTGGTGTTGCAACACGGACAATTTACGGACCAATATCCGGGAGTCCCCTTGCGTAGACAGTAAGGAAGCCGACTACATGCGCAACTCCAACGAAGATGATCATGGGGGATCCAAGGATGAAAATTTTAATCATACAGCCCAAACTTGAAAAAACGATTCTACAATTGGAGAACGAACTCCGGAACAACCCCTCTGTTGATGTCGTCGTCTTCCCAGAGGGGTATTTGAATGAAAATATACACCAGGCACGAGACTTAGCAAAAAAAACGGATACCGTCCTGATTGGAGGACATAGAAGACTTCAGGATCGACCCAAAGATAGAGCCATTATCATTAATCGCAACGGCGATGTTATTCTAGATCGTGTAAAATATAGCCCGACATCTTTCGTTATAGTTGAAGGTCTGAAGATCGGGCACATTCTTTGTGATGAACTCATCGTCCAGGGCATCAGAAGCGACGAAGCCAACGATATTGACTTGATTGTCAATCCAATCGGTGTGGGCATGTTTAGCCATGAACAGTTTGATGAGTGGATAAATACAGCCCAAAAAATAGCAACTGCACATGAAACGATGATCATAGGTACTAGTCACGCCAATGGCTCGTATAGGGATACCGGTGTGTCCATACCCATTGCCTATGCCATCGATAAAGATGGGGGAGTTCTTTTCATTTCAAAGAACGACACTCGAACTCGGATATTGGATATGATGACCAAAGAAATTTCTTTTCCTCAGGCCGCCACCTAGCAGCAGCGGACAAACAAGTTGGCCCTGCGTTTATTTTGACTTCAGCAGTTCCCTAATCTTCGTCCACTCCGCAAGATGGTTCTCCAGATTGAGGACAACTGCTTCAACGACGTTCCGAAAGCTCTCTGTCTCGTCCGGCTTCATTTCGTCCATCGTCTGCAATACTTGCGGGGACAGGGCGCTGTATACGGGTAGGGACGCCTGTAACCGCTGCAGCTCGTCCTTAATGGGCGTTGCCGGCATAGCCGGTTTAACATCCTCTTTCTCCGGCTTATCTGGTTTCACGGCTGCCTGCTTCGGCTCGGCGGCTTTAGCCCGTTCCGCCCGATTCTGTTCAAAAACGGACCAAGTTTCGAGCAGTTCACGCCCTGACTTGTATAACAGTTTGTCTTTGGTGCCGGCGGAAATCTCTTTGTCTTTAAACAATCGTGAGATCTTTTTGACATCACCCGCAGGCATCTCGTCCCTGGCAATGATCTTGGCGAGTGGATCACGATGTTCCACCGGCAAGTCCTTAATGGGTAGCAACTGCGCTTCAATCAGCTTATCTTTCTTGATTTCCGTCCCGCTTACAATCAGCTTTTTGACCGCCTCTCCGAAGTTCAGCAAGTCACATTTGTTTTTGATATAGGCTTCCGGCTTGCCGAGTTTATTGGAGAGGTATTTGATCGAGCTGCTGAATTTCTGATCGTTCAACAGCTTATGAAACGCCTCTGCTTCCTCAATCGGAGAGAACCCTTCTCTTGTTAAATTCTCCGCGATCTGTTCCAAGTAAATTTCCGTTGCATCCGTTACGTTGGAAACGATGCAAGGGATCGTTTGAAGGTTCAGCATCTTACATGCTTTGTACCGCCGGTTTCCATAAACGATTTTATATCGGCCGTCATTCACGGTTCTCACTTTGATCGGCGACAACAAACCGAGCTCGTCGATGCTTTGCATAAGCTCTTGCAGCGCCTCGTCATCAAATTGATACCGGGGCTGTTCGGTATCCTCATCTATCAAATCCAGCGAAATTTCGATGATGTCCATATGATGTCTCCAATCTTTAGCGGTTGTAATCCCTTCTATATAAAGATAACGTATATGGGGAAGTGTGAGAAGTCTACCCTGATTATCCCAGAAAGGATGAAAGCATATCATGAAGGTGATAGAAAAGCAGATGGTCGTCTCGATGGAGCCTCAATTTGAAACCGAGTACCTCAAATTAATGAATGAATATTTTGCCGCTTCGGAACGCAACAGCAGGTCTTCTTCGATACAAGAAAAAAAACAAATGATGGCAATCAAAGATAAGATGGCGCTCCTGTGCAACCGGAATCCGGAGAAGTTGAAAACATTGAAAACCATCATCAAGGAAGCAAGCAACAGCAGGGAAAAGACCGTGGTGATCACCAAGTCGAATATCGTAGCCGCCGAGCTGGCGGACGAGCTTACGAAGGATGAGGCCGCCAAAGGTGTCCTGCAGATTGCGACGCAGCTCTCCATCCATGGGGTGAATGAGGTAAGCGACCGGTTCAACAAGATTCCGGAATCAACCGTTTTGATTGTCACGGATGCAGTCAGCACAGGAATAGATTTAACGGCGGCTAACCATTTGGTTCACTATGATTATCCGGCCCGATACACCGACATTTTGCAACGCAACAACCGAATAACGAGACAAACGTCCCACCATCCGGAAGTTACCGTATACTATCTGGTGACATCAGGCAAAATCGACGAGTTTGACTATCGGGAATGCATGAATGAAAAAGCCAACATAGACATAAAGTCGACAGTATAAAAGTAGAAAGCGCAATCATAATTAAGAATTCAAGTCATTGACAACTTGTTACTACAATTAATATAATCGAGTCACAGTACAGATTACTTGTTTGTATTGAGGAAGAGACGGACGGAGGGGTTTTGTGAAAAACAAATTTGGCGTCACGAAATTTTTTGTAATCGCTCTCACATTTCTCATGCTGATTGTCGGTTGCAGTCCCGCACCTAAGACGGCTTCAAACTCTGACTCAAGCGCTTCAAAGACACCTGACAGCTCAGCGACCAGTAGTGCAAGCTCCGGTGGAGCAGTGGATCTTAACACCTTGGATTGGACCAAGGCGGACGATCCGGCAGTGAAGAACGAGGAAGTCACGATTCTCGCTGTCGACAATGATGGAACTGTATCCAAAATGATGCAAAGATTCACAGCCGACACGGGAATCAAATTAAAGATTTTGCCTGTCGATTACAACTCGCTTTATAACAAGATTACCACCGCCGCGCTTTCCAACTCGTCCGATATCGATTTGGTCGAGATGGATACGATCTGGGCCGGTCAGTTCATGAGCGGAAACATCGTCGAAGATTTGACGAATGTCGTTCCCGCTGACATCCAAAGCCAATTCACCCAATCTTCTTTAAGTTCAGTGCAATTTAACAAAAAGCTCGCAGCTATGCCTTATTTCTCAAGTACCAAACACTTTTATTGGAATAAGAAAATGCTCAAGGATGCGGGTTACGATGCTCCTCCCAAAACATGGAGCGAATTCCGCGAAATGTCCAAGAAACTGACGAAGAGCGGCCAGTACGCTTCGGGTTGGTCTTGGAAACAAGCGGAAGGCCTGAACTGCGACTTCGTCGGAATGGTATATTCCTTCGGGGGCAGCTTCTTCAAAGAGGATGGAACGCTTAACGTGAACTCCGACGGAGCCGTGAAAGCGCTGCAGTATATGACTGATCTCATTCGCACCGACAAAACCATCGATCCCGCCAGCTTGCAGTGGACCGAAGATGAAGTGAAAAAGGCATTCTTCGCCGGCAAGATCGCGATGATGTCCAACTGGGAAGGCATGTATCCTGCTCTTAACGACCCCACTCAGTCCAAAGTCGTTGATCAGACGGACGTAGGGCTGCTCCCGGGAGAAGGCAATGTGGTTTCGGCAACCGTAACAGGTTCCGAGGGGATTTCGATTATGAAATCCAGCAAGCACAAACTGGCTTCTCTTGCTTTCCTGAAGTGGATGGGTTCGAAATCTTTCCAAGAACCGAGTTTCATTGAAAGAGGACAGTATCCGGTGCTCCAGGCTCTTTACTCGGATCCGAAGGTCAAAGCAGCCGACAAAACGAACACGATCGACAAAATTTTGGCCCAATTCCAATACGGTCAAAACCGTCCTAACGGTCCTGGTTATGTGGAATGGGCGGATATCCTGTCGTCGGAAGTCTTCAAGGCTCTGGCCGGCAATAAACCGCCGAAACAAGCACTGGATGACGCAGCACAGAAAATTACCGAAGCTCAGAAAAAAGCACAATAAAGAATCTAGGCAAGCGGTTGTTTGATGAAAAGCGGTTAGCCTCTAACCGCTTTTTCTATTATTCGCGCTATAGCAAGGGTAGGAGGAGAGAAATATGAGAAAGCCTGCGAAAGGTGGGGCGGTTTCCTCGCTGAGATTGTCACGGAGAGGCCGGAAGGATCTGTTGTTAGCCTTCCTTCTGCTGCTGCCCACCATTTATATATTACTGAAAACGTTTGTCTCCCCCATTATTGAATCCTTGGTGTGGAGCTTCTATAAATACAATCTGATGGACGGATCGGACGTCATTTGGGTTGGCTTTCGCAACTACAAGCAAATTTTTGGACTCAACGAGTTTTGGGTGTCGATGGAAAATACCGCCTATTTCACCGTGTTCACGGTGGGCGCGGAACTGGTGTTCGGCTTCTTCAGCGCATTGCTGCTTAACCAAATGTTCGGGGGAAGGCTGTTTTTCCGGGGAATCATCATTATTCCTTGGGCGATGCTGACGCTCGTTAACGGCTTGATGTGGAACTGGATTTATCAGCCGGGGTACGGCGGATTAACCGTGATCCTTCATAAATTAGGTATGCTGAGCGCGAATTCAAATCCGATTTGGTTGACCAATTCCTTTAAAATCATGACGTTCGCTTCCATAGCGGACATCTGGAAAATGACGCCGTATATGACGCTGCTGTTGCTGGCCGGCCTGCAATCTCTGCCCTCATCGCTCTACGAGGCTGCGGTCATGGACGGAGCTGGATTTTGGAAAAAGATTTGGCATATTACTCTGCCTCAACTGAAACCGGCCATTATTGTGGCCGTGGTACTTCGCATTATCGGCGCATTCCGCGTCTATGACATTCTCACCGTGTTCAGCGGGGATCCGACAACTTCCGTTTCATTCCTGACTTATAATTACGCATTCCGATATTTTTACCTGGGGAAAGCTTCTGCCATGGCATGGATATCGACTTTGTTCATTTTAGCGCTCATTCTCGTTTATATTCGCATGTTGAAACGAAATTCCGAGTTGGAATAGGGGGGGAGCAAGATGGCAAATCATCTGGGGACCAACGCAGCTGCACCCGTCATTGGAACACGCAGAAATTCAACTATTCGATCAAGGTTGTTCAAAACGGCCAGCAACGAGCTCATCTCCCCGTTTTATTTGTGGATTGGGCTTATCCTTCTGACTTTGTTTACACTTGCTCCGTTCGTATATTTGCTGCTGACATCCATCAGTCCGAGCATCGAATTGTTGGATGGAAGATTGATTCCGAAGTCTCCTACACTGGACAACTATGTCAGACTGTTCACCGGGCCTACGGCTGCTAGTTATATCAGTGCCATTAAAAACAGTGTCAGCGTGGCACTATGGACGACACTACTGACCATCGTGCTCGGTGTTTTTGCGGCATACGCTCTTGCTAAGATCAAATTCCCGTTTCGGACCACTGCGTTGTTCGCGATCCTTGCCATGCAACTGCTGCCGTCGATCAGCATCATTGTTCCCATGTATATCATGATGCGTAATGGCATCCCGGTCGGCATCCCTTTTACGGGAATCGTATTTTTCCATACGCCGCCGCTGCTCGATACGGTCGCAGGCTTGGTGGTGGCGTATACGACATTTTCGCTGCCTTTTGCGGTGTGGCTCATGGCCGGTTATTTTCAAACGATTTCCAAGGAATTGGAAGAAGCTGCTTATGTGGACGGCAATGGACGTCTCGGAACGATGTTCCGGGTCGTTATTCCGCTCGCCATGCCGGGGATTGCGGCAACCGCCATTTTCACCATGTTGTCGGCATGGGACGAATTCCTATTCGCCAGCGCTTTCACCCAGACCGAAGCAGCCAAAACGCTGCCGGTCGCCATTCGCGAATTTATCGGAAGGCACAACCTCGATTGGGGCTTGATGACTGCAGGCGGATTTATCGCGTCGCTGCCTCCGGTCATTATTTCACTGTTCTTGTACCGATACATCGTAGGCGGCTTGTCTGCGGGCGGGGTTAAGGAATAGAGTGGGGTGTAACGTTATGAAGGCTTTAATCGTGATCGATTACACGGTGGACTTTGTAGTCGGGAAGCTGCCGTGCGGTCAGCCGGGAATGGATATTGAAGATCGGATTACCGATATCACCAAACAATTTGCGGATCGCGGGGATTTTGTGGTGATGGCCGTTGATGTTCACGATGAGAACGATCCTTACCATCCTGAAACGAAGTTGTTCCCTCCGCACAACATTCGGAACACGGATGGCAGGCACCTATACGGGAAACTACAATATTGGTATGAAGAGAATCGGGAACGCGTTTATTGGATGGATAAAACGAGATACAGCTCATTTTGCGGGACAGATCTGGAATTGAAGCTGCGTGCCCGCGGGATACAGGAAGTTCATTTGGTCGGCGTGTGCACCGATATTTGCGTCCTGCATACTGCGGTTGATGCGTACAATAAGGGATTCCAGATCGTCGTCCATGAAGATGCGGTGGCCAGCTTCAATCCCCAAGGTCACGAATGGGCGTTGGGTCATTTTAAGGGTGTTGTCGGTGCTGAGGTTGTTCGCGGCTGAAATGATATCCATAAGAGGAGTATAAATTGGCTGGGGACGGGTAGACCATAATGGATGGTCTAAAAACCGAAGGAGTGACTCCCATGCCATTTGGCGCTCACGAAACGATGGAAACCCACGAGATATTGTCGGAAAAGATCAATTGCATCACCCACTTCAACCTTTACGCCAAAGAAACGAATAACCCGCAGCTCAGAGACATGATCGTACGACATCAACAGGAAGAGATTCTGTCCTACAATCAAATGGTCGCCTATACACACGATTACATTCCGTTTAGACCCATTCCCCCCAATACCGACATTCAAGGGATTCGACCGCAGAACATTCAATATGGGCTCAACAATCCGCCGCAGTTTGCGCCACACTCCGACGCCTCGTTCAGTGACATGGATATCGCGATGGCCATGTTATGGTGCCACAAGAATGGCGCCAGGAATGCCACGTGGGCCAGCCTGGAAGCCGCGGATCCCAACCTTCGCCGAATGCTGATGAACAGCGCGGCCACCTGCGCCAATCAAGCTTATGAAGTATTCTTGTTCATGAACCAGCAGGGCGCGTACCAAGTCCCTACCATGAACGACCATACGGCCAAAACGTTCCTTCACAGCTACCAGCCGACCGATGCGTCTCTTAACGCGCAATACGGCGTACAATCAGGGCAGCAACAAACGGGACAGCAAAAATCCGGACAACAATCGTGGCAGCAGCAACAATCCGGTAATGCGGGTCAAAGTATGGGGTATGGCGGGCAGTCTTCTTACGGTGCCTACAATCAGTCGACTCCGAACATGACCGGTCCTGGGGGCAGCGCGCTGAATGTCGGTTCCGCGAATAGCGTCCTCTATGGTGGGGGGGCCGGTTACGGCGGCAGGCAAGCAGAAGAAAACACGTCTTATTCTGCTTCAAGCCGCGCCGGTTCTTCCGTCCAGAATCAGACAGGCGATGCATCGATGAATATGGGAGAGGAAGAATCCGGGTCCGTCACTCCGTAACCCGGCTCCCAATTACCATCCATACACACCAGCAGTTACCCCTTATCAATCCGTTGATAAGGGGTAACTTATTCTCCAAATAGGACCATGTAAATTATTCCATCCGATGCTAGAGTACAATCGGCTCCTCCACACGCAATGGTACCTTTTTGAACGGTAGAAAATGGTCTGAAATTATAGTATCATCGAACTATTAAATTGACGCGTCCACACTCCGAGCATAGGTGGAAAACCTCGAACAGGTTAGGAGAACATGGCTATGAATCTCACCTTCGGGAAAATGTCATCCAAGAATGTTCTTCTCCGGGATGCCGCCCAAAGTTTTTTTCAGGCCTTAAGGGAGACCATTGATGCCAATACCTTTTTTCTGGCGGAGAACGACGGTGATACCAACCTCATTTTAAACGCTTGGAATCAGGTAGAGACACTCGTTATGGAAGGCACGTCGCTTCCCTTGGAGAACACGTATAGCAAAGTAGTATGCAGCAAGCAGCAGCCCACGATCATTCCCGATACCACCCAAGATTCGCTGACAAAGGATTTGCCCGTGACGCAGCAAATGGGCGCTTGCAGCTTGCTAGGTGTACCTGTCGTGCTTCGTGACGGCCGGCCGTTCGGTACGATTTGCGTTTTGGACCGCAAACATGTGTTCACACCGGAGGATGTCGAACTGGTGAAGCGGATGGCGGATTTCATAAGCCGCCTCATTGAACTGGAAGAGACCATCGTATATGACGAGTTAACGGGTATGTATCGCCGCGCCTTTTTGGAGCTGTTGTTTTACAATCTTCCCGCGGATTCCAAAAAAGCGGTCGCATTATTGGACCTTGATGATTTCAAGAAGATCAACGATACATACGGGCATGAAGTGGGCGACGAAGTACTCAAAAGGGTCGGTTCCGTGCTGGGAGACATCTGCGCGCTCCACAACGCCCATGCCTGCCGATATGCGGAGGATGAGTTCGTTCTCCTATTCTCATCCACTGATGAGAACAGGGTTCTACATGCCTTGGAGCAGCTGATGGAGGATCTTTCACAGCCGGTCGCCATTAGCGGATATCCGATTTTGGTGACCGCTTCCATAGGCTTATGCACGCATGCCGCATCGTTGCAGCAATACATTCAACGAGCGGATACGGCACTGGTTCAGATCAAAAGAGGAACCAAGTTTGGTATACAAGTATTCGCGATGACCGGCTGGGATAAATCGCTTGAGTTTTCACTTCGCAGGACATTGGAAGACCAACGATTCCTGTTGGTTTTTCAACCTATTGTGGACGCCCAAAACCTGACTCCAGTTGCCATCGAAGCGCTGATCCGCTGGGAGACGGAGGAGCATGGCACCCTTGGACCCGAATTGTTTCTCCCGTTTGCCGAGAAAATCGGACTCATTCAACAAATCGATTTATGGGTAATCCGTGAGGCGTGCGGACAACTTCTTACGTGGCCGAATTGGGAAAAAAGCGGGATGACCGTCAATGTGAACACCAGTGTAAATACGCTTCGGGATCCCGAGTTCGCGGATAGGGTGGCGGATATTTTAAAAGAATACAAATTGACCCCCGAGCGGCTTGTCATCGAATTAAACGAAAACACAAGCTTGTATGATGCGAACTTGATTGAGCCTCAGGTTAAACGTATGGCAGCTTCGGGCATTCGGTTTGCCTTGGATAACTTCGGCCAAGGTTATTCGTCACTCGGAATCCTGAAGCTGCTCCCGATCAGCTCGATCAAGATTGATCGGATATTCGTGCATGCTATCTTGAACGACCCGATTAGCGAATCGATTATCAACGGGCTGGTGACGATCGCAGACAAGCTCAAGCTGCAGCTGATTGCCGGAGGAATCGAGACGAGTGAGCAGCGGGACAAAATGAGACAACTGAAATGCCACCAGATGCAAGGGCACTTTTTTTACAAGCCGATGACGTTGTCGGCTTTATGCGAGACCGCAGATGAGGTTATACGCCTCTAGAAGGGAGAAAATGATGAAGGCGATATTGGTCGATGAAAAAACGACTTCGCTCTATGTTGGAGAAGCCAGCGATCCCGTTCTATCCGAAGATGATTTGCTTGTTCGAGTGGAAGCGACGGCCCTGAACCGGGCTGATCTTCTTCAGAGAAGGGGGCTTTACCCCCCTCCCGCAGGAGCTTCACCGATCATCGGGTTAGAAGTGTCCGGAGTCATTGAAAAAGTCGGCAGAGGCGTGAGCGGCTGGGAAGAGGGAGATCGTGTATTTGCTCTTCTTCCCGGCGGTGGCTACGCGGAACGGGTCAGCCTTCCGGCCGGGATGGCCATGCGGATTCCCGACTCTTTTTCATTTGAAGAAGCGGCCGCCATTCCCGAGGTGTTTTTGACGGCGTACCTGAACCTGTTTGTGCTCGGCGGCTTGAAGCGGGACCAAACCGTACTTATCCATGCCGGGGCCAGCGGTGTCGGGACAGCGGCGATTCAACTGGTGAGAGAAGCGGGTGCCAGATCCGTTGTAACCGCGGGCAGCGAAGAGAAACGAAGCACTTGTCTTACGCTCGGCGCGGCGCTTGCCATTGATTATAAAACAGGGCCTTTTGCACCGCAGGTGTTACAAGCAACCGGCGGACACGGCGTAAACATCGTATTGGATTTTATCGGTGGTTCGTATTGGGAGCAAAACATCGAATCGCTGGCCCCGGACGGCCGGCTCATTATTCTCGGAACCATGGGCGGAAGCAAAGCCACGGAATTGGATCTCGGCTTGCTGCTCAGAAAAAGGCTGCAGGTGATCGGAAGCTCTCTCCGCTCCAAATCGACGGAGGATAAGATCTTACTTACCCGGCAATTCACCGAGTTTGCCATGCCTCTTTTTGCAGACGGTCGGCTGAAACCTGTCATCGATTCCGTGTGGGAATGGGAGAAGGCCAACGAGGCCCATGAATTTATGGAGCGTAATCAAAACACGGGAAAAATCATTCTGCGTGTGGGCCAATAAAACAGGGTGCCAAATTGCTTTTCCACCGGCAAATTGATTACACTTGAAGAAATTGGTGAAGGAGGTTGTGAGATGTCTTTGAAAGGGAAACGAGTGGTCGTTGTTGGAGGTACTTCGGGTATTGGTTTGGCCACCGCCAAGGCTTTTCTGGACGAATCCGCCCAAGTGGTAATCGCGAGTCGATCGGCTTCCAAGCTCTCGGACGCGCAACGAACGCTTCAAAGCCATGTCGAGACTCATGAGCTCGATTTTCGGAACATGGACAAGGTAGACGATTTTTTCCGGAAGATCGGCAAGTTGGATCATTTGGTCATCACGGCCGGGGACGGCGCGATGGGTGTGTTCAACGATCTGCCCGTCGAGAACGCCAGAGAAGCGTTTGACAGTAAATTCTGGGGCCAATACATAACCGCCCGGGCGGCGATTCCTTACTTGATTACGGACGGTTCCATCACTTTCACTTCCGGCGTGTACGGCAGACGTCCTCCCAAAGGCGCTTCTACCTTAGCGGCGATCAACTCGGCGATCGAAGGACTCGTACGTGGTCTCGCGGTGGATTTGGCGCCTATACGGGTCAATGTCGTATCACCCGGCCTTGTCGACACCCCGATTTATGCCGGCATGCCTGCCGGGCAGCGAGAGGCTATGTTCAGCGGAATCGGACAGCAGTTGCCCGTCGGAAGGATCGCCCAACCCGAGGACATTGCGGAGTCTTATGTTTACTTGGCGAAGAACGGGTTTACAAGCGGTTCCGTTGTTCTGATTGATGGCGGTGCGCACCTGGTCTGAAACCAACTTCGTCCGAGTATCGTGAATATGTCCTTCTTTTAAGGGCAAAAAAGGCTTGATCGGTAATAAAAAGAGGGTGCTTTCCAAAAGGAGAGGACCCTCTTTTTTATTTATGGATTTACAAGCCTCGCAATTTTTTTTACAATGGGAAGGTGTAAAATCCGTTATGACGAAGTGATTCTACCCAATTTACTTGAAATTATGATGTGTATCCATTATCTGTATTCTAAACCATATTCATGCTCTCGCATCTAAGGAGGTTTTTGTCGACATGTCGAAACGATAGAAAAAAATAAGTTTTGCGATATTTTTGTTAAGTATAGTATATTGATCATAAGAAAGCGCTTCATGAGTGCTTCATTACCATTATTTGTTTTATAATCACAAGGAGGATGAAGAAGTGAGTAAAAAGAAGTGGTTAACGAGCTTCACCGCAATCGCTTTAGTAGGGGGCCTGCTAGTCGGTTGTTCGGGCAACAAAAACAATGCATCGTCGCCTTCGGCCTCGGCCAGCGCGCCGGCCAGCCAGTCCGCATCCGCGTCACCTACCGCCAGCGCAGCGCCTGCAGGCCCGGTAGACGGCGGAACAATTACGATCAGCACGTTCTCGGATATCGTAAACGTCAATCCGTTGTATGTGCAAGATACGGCATCCGGTGACATCCAAAACTTACTTTATGCCAATCTTTTTGATTACGACCGTAACGCCAATGTTACCGTTGAACCATGGTCTCTCGCAACTGAGCTTCCGACAGTCAGTGCGGACGGCAAAACCTACACGATAAAGCTGAAGTCGACGCCCAAATGGAGCGACGGCCAACCGGTAAATGCGGATGATCTCATCTATTTCATCAATACCGTCAAGAATCCTGCTGCCGGATCCCCCGGAATCAGCAGCTTTGATAAAGTCGATAAGTTAAACAAGATCGACGATCAAACAGTAGAGATCGTACTTAAACAAGTCTATGCTCCATTTCTGAATGCTCTTGTAACCGGGATCGTTCCCGCACACATCTTGAAGGATGTACCGCTTAAAGATCTGCAAAAGAACGCTTACGGCATCGATCCAGCCAAAACGGTCACGAACGGACCATGGAAATGGACGGAATGGACCCAAGGCCAACATATTACGCTGGATGCGGATCCGAATTACTGGGGTGAAAAAAAGCCGCACATCGCCAAGATCATTTATAAGCAATATGCCGACCAAAACACGGAAGTACAAGCGATCATCAAAGGCGATACTCAAATGACCGAAGCGATTCCGGTCACGCAAATCGAAGCGGTTAAGAAAAGTGCAAACTTGAGCGTCATTTTGGCGCCGGGACCGCAATACGAATACTTGGGCTTCAATTTCAAAGACGCGAACTTCCCGGACAAATATTCCCCATTCAAAGGCCAGAAGACTCGTCAAGCTATCGCCTATGCCATCAATCGTCAGGGGATGGTCGACAACGTACTGAAGGGAACAGGCAAGCTCATGAACTCGCCGTTTCTGCCGGGCAGTTGGGCCGACCCGGGCGACGCAGCGACTAACTACACTTATGATGCGGAGAAGGCGAAGAGCCTGCTTAAGGAAGACGGTTGGGTAGCCGGCAAAGACGGTATCCTCGCGAAAGACGGACACAAATTCTCGTTCGAGCTGCAGTACAACGCAGGTAACAGCCGCCGCGAGCAAGTTGCTGCCGTCATTCAGCAAAACCTCAAAGACGTAGGGATCGAAGTGACGCCGAAAGGCATCGACTTCGCCACTTGGATCGACCAAAACGTAACTCCGGGCAAATTCCCGGCACTGCTGCTGTCCTGGTCCCTCAACAACCCGGATCCGGACGGAGAGAGCATCTTCTCCTCCAAGTACTTCCCGCCGACCGGTCAAAACAGCGGCTGGTATAAAAACACAAAGCTGGACGACTTGTGGGTAAAAGGTCAACAAACCGTCGATAAAACCGCGCGTGCAGCCATCTACAAAGAAATCGGCAAGGAAATTTCCACCGATCTGCCATATGTATTTTTGTATCAATACGGTCTTCCGCAAGTTGTCGATAATGCTACCGTTCACTGGGCGGATGAAGACAAACCGGAATCTACCCTGGCTTATGGTTATCTGTTCCACATCATCAACTGGTGGTCTGACAAGAAGTAATCAAATACCATAAAGCCATCTGATACAGGGGAAGGCCCATGAGGCCCTTCCCCTGTTCTCGGGAAAGGGGGATTCCAGATGACCGAGTTTTTGATACGCCGTATTATTCAATCCGTTTTGGTTTTGTTCTTGATATCCTTGCTTAGTTTTGCGCTCATCCATGCAGCGCCGGGCGGGCCTACGAAAATTTATCTCTCCCCTTCACTGTCACAGGAGGCGGCCAAGGTTCAAGCGCATAACTTGGGGCTTGATAAACCGGTACCCGTTCAATATTTTATTTGGCTTGGCAATATGCTCAAGGGAGATCTTGGGTATACCTTCAAAAATCATATCGCTGTGGGCAAGATCCTATGGCCGACCGTCGGTCATACGATGGTTCTCATGGGTGCGGCCTGGCTATTCTCCTTGGTTATTGCCATTCCTTGGGGAATATACAACAGTACCAGACAGTACGGTCTTTCCGACCAGACATCAAACATCATTGCTTATCTAGGGTTCGCCATGCCGACTTTTTGGTTCGGTATTATTTTGCAGGAATATTTTGCGTTGAAGCATAGATGGCTGCCTTTGTCCGATATGTGGACGATGGGGAAGGAAGGAAATCTCGCAGATCTGTTCATGCATTTGGTTCTCCCCGTCACGGTGCTGACGCTCGGGTTCTTGGCTTCCTATTCCAAATATGCTCGTGCCAGTATGCTTGAGGTATTGGATCAGGACTACATCCGGACCGCTCGTGCGAAAGGATTAAAAGAAGGCAAGGTCGTGTTCCGTCACGCATTAAGGAATGCGCTCATCCCGATCATCACGATTCTAGGGCTGGACCTGTCCATCCTCGTAGGGGGAGCGGCATTGACGGAGAGCGTATTTAACTGGCCGGGCATGGGCCGATTGTTCGTGCAAATGGCAGTCGCGCGTGAATATTCCGTCCTGATGGCCATAACGTTGCTGGTCTCGGTATTCGTCATCATCGGTAATCTGTTTGCGGATATTCTGTACGCTGTCGTTGACCCTCGGGTACAATTGGGACGCAATGGAGGAACCTCGTCATGACAGATGCGAAACTTGAGAAGCCCGTTTCCGAGCAAACCTGGAACACGGCGCAAGGCACACCGACGGGACCCCAAATTACGGTTGTCGAGAAACGTCCTCCTGGACCTTGGAAGACGGCTTGGAAGAAATTCATGCACAATCCTTTGGCGGTTACCGGGCTTATTATTTTACTGATTTTCGTGTTCGCCGCCCTATTGGCCAAATGGCTTACTCCCTATGATCCTACGCGGATCGATATGATGTTCCCGAATCTTCCCGCCGGAACCGGCGGACACTTGCTCGGGACAGATGAACTTGGACGGGATATCTTTGCCCGGCTGCTCTATAGCACCCGCATTTCCCTCACGGTCGGCTTCCTCGTTGCTCTCGTATCCGTGGTAGTCGGTACCCTGATCGGCGCGATCTCCGGATATTTCGGCGGGTGGGTGGACACGATTTTCATGCGTCTGGTAGACGTCATGAATTCCATTCCCTTGCTGTTTTTTAATATTTTGATATTAGCCATTTTCGGCTCCAAAGTGTCTTATATGATCATGATCCTTGCGTTTACCAGTTGGATGGGAGTGGCGCGTCTCGTTCGCGGAACTTACCTTCAGTTGCGGGAGATGCAGTACGTAGAGGCGGCCAAAGCGATCGGGGTATCCAGCTGGGGAATCATTTTCGGCCATCTTCTGCGTAACGCGTCTGCCCCCATCATCGTCAACGCGACTTTGATGGTAGGGGGGGCGATTCTGAGCGAATCGGCTCTTTCGTATCTTGGCTTGGGCGTACAAACGCCGGCAACCAGCTGGGGGCTTATGCTGAGCAATGCGCAGGAGTTTATGCTGACGAATCCGCTGCTGGCGCTATATCCCGGCTTGTGCATCTTGATCGTCGTGCTGGCCGTCAACTTCATCGGTGATGGCATACGGGACGGATTAGACCCCAAAAAGACGACGATTCCCCAAAGGAGGCTGGCCAAATGGCGGAGAAAATACTCGAAATCCGGAATTTGACAACCGGCTTTCTGACGGACAATGGTTTGGTAAAAGCGACGGACCGCGTTACTTTGAATCTGGAAAAAGGTCAGACCCTCTGTGTGGTCGGAGAATCGGGAAGCGGCAAGAGTGTCACCGCCCTCTCGGTGATGCGGCTGATCGATTATGCCGGCGGCATTATCGAGGACGGCCAGGTCCTTTTTAACGGTCAAGATCTGGTGACCAAAAGGCAGAATGAAATGCTCAAAATCCGGGGCAACCGGATCACTATGATTTTTCAGGATCCGATGTCCGCGTTGAATCCGGTATTCACGGTCGGGGAACAAATTGCCGAGACATTGCGGACCCACAAGAAATTGCCGGAAAAAGAAGCTTGGCGGCAATCGGTGGATATGCTCCGGAAAGTAGGCATTCCCAGCCCGGAAATACGAGCCAAACAATATCCGTTCGAAATGTCCGGGGGCATGTGCCAGCGGGTCGTCATCGCGATGGCGCTGGCCTGCAATCCGGAGCTGCTTATCGCGGACGAACCGACGACAGCGCTGGACGTAACCGTCCAAGCCCAAATTTTGGAGCTGCTCTCGCAGTTGAAAACCGAGTTTCGGATGTCTATGCTGCTCATTACGCACGACATGGGCGTTGCGGCGGAAGTCGCCGACCGCATCGCGGTTATGTACGCCGGAGCGGTTGTCGAAGAAGGGACTGTCTCGGAAATATTCAATCGACCCCGTCATCCTTACACAATCGGGCTTTTACGGTCGATCCCCGGCCTGGAAGGCGAACGGGGCGGAGAGTTGTATACGATCAAAGGATCCATTCCCCCACTCAGCAAGGTGCCTTCCGGGTGCCGGTTTCACCCTCGCTGCCCGTATGCGATGGATGTGTGCCGCACCAATGAACCGCCGCTCAGGGAGTCCGTGAGCGGGCATAAGGCGGCCTGCTGGCTGGATGATACCGGGGAAGACGATCCAAGACCCGGCAAGCCGAACAGGGTGGAAACCAAGGTGACGATCGGAAGCCGACCGGAGGTGACTCATTCGTGAGCCAGCAGCCATATTTGTTGGAAGTAAATCATGTGAAGAAGTATTTTCCGATCAAAACCGGGCTGTTCAATCGTGTCGTCGGTCAAGTAAAGGCGGTTGACGATGTTTCGTTCGGGATCCGGGCCGGGGAGACCTTCGGTTTGGTAGGAGAATCCGGCTGCGGAAAGTCCACATTAGCTCGCGTTTTGCTGAAGCTCAAGAGTGCTACCGGCGGCGAGATAAAGTTCGGCGGACAAGATATCGCGCGAGTCGGAACAGGCGAGTTGCGACGGCTTCGCCAAGAAATGCAAATTATATTTCAGGATCCATATGGCTCCTTGAACCCCCGTTTTCTCGTGAAAGACATCATCGGAGAACCTCTGCGCGTGCATCGCCGGATGTCGGCCAAAGAGGTCGAAGATCGGGTGGTCGAGTTGATGGAGCTGGTGGGCTTGGACATTACCCGCCGGAATCGCTACCCGCATGAGTTTTCCGGCGGCCAGCGGCAAAGGATCGGCATCGCTCGGGCCATTGCGCTGAATCCTAAATTCATCGTCGCGGATGAGGCCGTGTCGGCGTTGGACGTCTCCGTGCAGTCGCAGGTGCTGAACCTGATGATGAAACTTCAGAAGGATTTGGGTCTAACTTATTTGTTTATCGCACACGGACTCAATGTGGTGCGGCATATTTCGGATCGGATCGGCGTCATGTATTTGGGCAAAATGGTCGAGGTGGCGAGGACCGACGATTTGTTCGCCAGTCCGATGCACCCTTACACCAAAGTACTTTTGTCCGCCATTCCGCAAGCTTCCCCGAATCGCACGAAGGAGAGGATCATCCTGCAAGGGGATGTTCCTTCTCCCGCTAACCCGCCGTCCGGCTGCCGTTTTCATACACGGTGCCCGTTCGCACAGGAGCGCTGCCGGGTGGAGGAGCCTAAGCTGGAGACGCTGGGACCGGATCGGCAAGTCGCTTGCCATTTTCCGCTCTGAAATCCCAAAACCTTGGTCGGACGGTTGTCCGAACCAAGGTTTTTTTTAAGCTTTGTTTGCAGGCAGAAAATAGGAAATGATCATGAATTGACTGGCAGAAAGCTGCCACAAATGGGTGGAGAAATCCTCTTTTTTGGCTGAGAAAGAAGAAACGTCTTGCCTGGATTTGCTTGTCATTGCCCATGTAATCATCTATTCTGTATGTAAGATAAAGAGAAAAGCGGTGATGGGATATGGCAAGAGTCGGTCCGAAACTGAACCAGTCGAACACGCTGCTTATGATATCGAGCATTTACTCTTCCTTGACGAAGGCCGAGAAGAAAGTGGCGGATTTCGTCCGTAGCAATCCGGAGGAAGCGGTGCTGGCCACCGTCACGGATCTTTCCGAACAAGCGGGTGTCGGGGAAACCTCCGTGATCCGGTTTTGCCGTAAACTTGGTTTTCGAGGATTTCATGAATTTAAACTTTCGGTTGCGCAGGACTTGGTCGATCGGCCGCCTTCTCTTTCGAACATGGAAATCGAAGACGAAGACGATGTGCTGACCGTAGCCCGTAAAGTGACGATGAAGCATGAGATACTGCTGAAGAACACGCTTGATCTCGTGAATGTGGACAATCTCAAACAAGCGGTGAGCAAAATGCTCGACGCCCATAAAATATTCATTTACGGCGTTGGTTCTTCCGGTATTACAGCGCTGGACCTGCACTATCGGCTCATGCGGATCGGCATGAATGTCGAAGCGCATCGGGATTCGCATATCATTGCCATGTCCGCCGCGCTGGTAAAGCAAGGGGACTTGGTGTTCGGCATCTCTACCTCAGGCAGCACGCGCGATCTGGTTGATCCGGTGCGCCAAGCCAAGAAGAACGGCGCGGACGTCATCTGTCTGACCAGCCATCTGCGTTCGCCGATCGCCGCACATGCGGATACCGTGTTGCTGGTTCCGTCCCGAGAGATGCCGACGGAGGGCGGGGCTTTGTCGACGAAATTCACGCAAATCCACTTGCTGAACATTTTGACCACGCTGTTGTCGATGAAGAAGGAGACGTCAGGCGAATCGCTGGAACAAACGGCGCTTTCCGTGGCGGACAAGCTTTATTGACGATTGGATGCGATAACGGAAAGGCGATGGGGATGAGAGAATCGGCGGATATCATCGTTTTGGGCGGAGGGCTCGGGGGCTGTATGGCCGCTCTGGCAGCGGCCAAAAGCGGGCTTCGTGTGATCCTTACGGAGGAAACGGATTGGCTTGGAGGGCAGTTGACGAGTCAAGCGGTTCCCCCGGACGAGCATAAGTGGATCGAGAGTTTCGGATGCACGGCTACGTACAGAGATTTCCGCAACCGGGTGCGGCGTTATTATAAGGATAACTATCCGATGACGACGAATGCGCGTGAGAATAAAGTGCTGAATCCCGGCAACGGGTGGGTCAGCCGTCTTTGTCATGAGCCGAAAGTTGCGCTTCGCGTCATGGAAGACATGCTCGCGCCGTACCTGAACAGCGGACGAATCGACGTACACTACGGATATGTGCCTGTTGATGCGGAAGTGGACGGAGATGTCGTGAAATCGGTGACGGTGCGGCATTTCACGACCGGTGAGCGACGGATGCTGCAAGGCGGCTTTTATTTGGATGCGACGGAATGCGGCGATCTGTTGCCGCTCGCCGGCGTGGAGTATGTAACAGGCGCCGAAGCGCGGAGTGAAACAGGCGAACCGCACGCTGCGGAGACGGCGGATCCGCTCGATATGCAGTCGATCACGCACGTTTTCGCGCTGGATTACATAGAAGGCGGAGACTTTACGATTGATAAGCCCGGGCAATACGAGTTCTGGAGGACATTCGTCCCCGGTTTTTCCCGAAGTCCGCTGCTCAGTTGGTTCATTCCGGACGTGAACACGGAAGATAAAATGAGAGAAATTGTTTTCATGCCGGACGGGGTAGAACCTATGCCTCTATGGACCTATCGGAGAATCATCGATCCATCGCACTTTACGGGTGGTTTATATGAAAGTGACATCACACTCGTCAATTGGAGCCAGAACGACTACTTTAGGGGACCGATTTACGACGTGCCGGAGGAAGAAAGACACAAACATCTGGAAGGCGCGAGACAGCTGAGCCTTTCGCTCGTGTATTGGCTGCAGACCGAATCACCGCGGCCGGACGGGGGCAAGGGTTACCCCGGCATCCGGCTCCGCAAGGATGTACTCGGAACGGAGGACGGCCTGGCCAAAGCTCCATATATTCGTGAGTCCAGGCGGATCAAGGCGGTTCAGACGATTACGGAAAACGACGTCAGCCGCGACGTGAGGGCGCAGCAGGGCATCCGCCGATACGAGGACAGCGTAGGCGTAGGCAGTTATCATCTTGACCTTCATCCTACGACACGGACAAACCGGATGTTTTATATTCCAAGCTTGCCGTACGAAATTCCACTCGGGGCTCTGATTCCGATCCGCGTGAAAAACGTTCTGCCGGCCTGCAAAAACATCGGAACGACTCAAATCACCAACGGTTGTTACCGCTTGCATCCGACGGAGTGGAATATCGGCGAATCAGCCGGATATTTGGGCGCGTATGCGCTGAAGCAAGGGATCACGCCGCATGAAGTGCGCAACAATCCGCAGCACTTGCGGGCATTTCTTGATTTGTTGGAGCAGCAAGGGGTTCAGACGCATTGGCCGGATGACATAGAGTTGTAAGGGGGGCACAGGTCAACAAAATGGAATATGCAATCGGAGTCGACATTGGAGGAACGAAAGTCCAGTTTGCCGCGGTCGATCCGGAAGGACGCATGATTAACCGGCACCTGGTCCCTACCGAAGCGCACCTAGGCCCGCAACAGTTGATGGAGAAAGTGATTGCCGGAATAGAAAGGATCGCTTCTGACCTGCAGCCTGATGAAGGAATTGCCGGAATCGGGATCGGCAGCGCGGGGCAGATCGATTTTCGGACAGGCAAAGTGGCCTTTGCGGGAGACACGCTTCCGGGCTGGACCGGAGTGCCGATCAAACGGTATGTGGAAGAGCGATTTCGCAAACCGGTTTATGTGGACAACGATGTGAATGTCATCGCGGTGGCTGAGAAAGTATACGGGGCCGGCCGTGATTACGCCAGTTTCGTATGTCTTGCATTAGGTACAGGAGTGGGCGGAGCCATCGTAGAATCCGGACAACTCGTTCGCGGGGCATTCGGCGGGGCTGGCGAACTGGGACATGTGTCGGTGGATTTCAATGGTCCCCGCTGCGGGTGCGGCAATTACGGGTGTATCGAACTATATGCTTCCGGAACCGGCATCGCACGATTGGGCAAGGAAGCTTTGGAGGAAAGCGGCGAGTCAGCCGATTGGCAGGCGAATTCGCGGGAGATCATTCAAGCTTGGCTGCAGGGTAATCCCTTGGCCGTTCAAGTCATGGACCGGGTCATCCGCGCATTGGGCTCTGCGATCGCCGGATTCATCCATACTTTTAACCCGGAAGCGGTGATCATCGGGGGCGGCGTTTCCGAGACGGGTTCCGTTTTTTTTGAATCGCTGGATGAGGCTGTGCAAGCCCGGACTTCCGATGCGATGCGGCAAGCTTGCAGGATTCTGCCGGCATATGTCGGGGCTGATGCAGGCGTCATTGGCGCGGCCGCTCAAGTGTGGTATTACGGCAATAACAAATAAAATCATATAAAAGGGAGACATGGGCATGAAAAAATTGAATGTGGCAGTCATTGGTGCAGGCTCTATATCCGAGGTGCATTTTAACGCCTATACCAACAATCCGGAAGTGAACTTGTATGCAGTATGCGACTTAAACGAGGAACGCGCCAAAGCGAAAGCGGCAAAATACGGCGCACAAAAAGTATTCACCGATTACCGTCAACTGCTTGCTGATGCTGCCGTTGACGCAGTAAGCATCTGCACCTGGAACAATTCCCACGCGGAAATCAGCATTGCTGCCGTAGAAGCGGGCAAAAGCGTGCTGGTCGAGAAGCCGCTTTGCAAAACGGTGGAGGAAGCAGAGCGCGTAGAGGCTGCCGTCCGCAAAAGTAACAAGGTGCTTCAGGTCGGATTCGTACGCCGCTACAGCTCGAATACGAAAATCGTGAAAGATTTTCTTGAATCGGGTGATTTAGGTGAAATCTATTTCGCGAAAGCGACCTGTCTGCGCAGACTGGGCAATCCGGGTGGCTGGTTCTCCGATAAGGAGCGTTCCGGCGGCGGTCCTCTGATCGATCTTGGCGTTCATATCATCGACCTGAGCTGGTATTTGATGGGCAAACCGAAGGTGAAATCGGTCAGCGGGAACGTATACAACCGGCTGGGCAATCGCGATAATGTGAAAAATCTCTCTTTCTATAAAGCTTCCGATTATGATGCCAGCAAAAACACGGTGGAAGATTTGGCCAACGCGATGATCCGTTTCGAGAACGGAGCTTCGCTGCTGGTGGACGTCAGCTTCACACTGCATGCCAAAAAAGACGAAATCACCGTGAAGATCTATGGCGACAAAGGCGGAGCCGAAATCGAACCGGAACTGTTCCTTGTAACCGAGAAGCACGATACGATTTTGAACATGGCGCCGCAAGTCGATCATGCCTCGTTTGACTTTAACGAAGGGTTCCAAAGCGAAATCAACCATTTTGTCGATGCCTGCTTCGGCCGTAAAGAAACGCTCAGTCCGGTGGAAGACGGTCTCGAAATGATGAAGATTTTGTGCGGCATTTACGAGTCGGCAGAGAAAGGGATCGAAATCCAGTTCCGTTAAACGTGAATAAAAGAGGAGAGAGTGCCTTGAAACTAACCAACAAAATCGGTGTGATTGTAGATAGCTTCCGGCTGCCCGTTCGGGAAGGATTGCGGAAGGCGAAGGAAGTCGGAGCGGAAGGCGTCCAAATCTATGCCGTCAGCGGCGAGATGGATCCCGCACAGTTAACGGGAACCGCTCGTAAGGAACTGAAGGCTTATATCGCTTCGCTTGGTTTGGAAATATCCGCGCTGTGCGGAGATCTCGGCGGACATGGCTTCCAAGACCGGACGGTCAACGCGGAGAAAGTCGAGAAATCGAAACGGATCCTTGATTTGGCGGTTGAGCTTGGAACGAATGTCGTGACGACCCATATCGGCATTGTGCCGAACGAACAGAACACCGTTTATGAGGCGATGCAGAAGGCTTGCGAAGACTTGAGCCAGTATGCCAGCAAGATGGGCGCTTATTTCGCGATCGAAACCGGGCCGGAACGTGCGGCGCACCTCAAATCGTTCCTGGATACGCTCAGCACCAACGGTTTGTCGGTCAACTTCGATCCCGCCAATATGGTGATGGTGACCGGAGACGACCCTGTGCAAGGTGTTCGTTTGTTAAAGGACTATATCGTGCATACGCATGTAAAAGACGGACTCCGCTTTAAGGAAGTCGATCCGCGGGAAGTATATGGCGCTCTCGGCTTCGAGCCGATGGATCACGGCAAAATCGCGGAGATGGTCTCCTCCGGCGAAGTGTTCAAGGAAGTACCGCTCGGAGAAGGCGGCGTGAAGTTCGACGATTATTTCCAGGCGCTACAGGATATCGGGTACACAGGTTATCTGACGATCGAGCGAGAGGTAGGAACCAATCCGGAAGCAGACATCCGGCAAGCCGTGCAGTTTATTCAACGCTATCGTTAGGGGGGGCTGCTGCATTGAAAATACATTTCTTAGGTACGGCTGCCTCGGAAGGGTTTCCCGCTATATTCTGCAGATGTCGACATTGTGCAATGGCGCGGGAGTTAAGCGGCAAAAATATCCGTACTAGAAGCTCAGT
The DNA here is from genome assembly GCA_028287445.1 of Cohnella sp. Taxonomy (GTDB): domain Bacteria; phylum Bacillota; class Bacilli; order Paenibacillales; family Paenibacillaceae; genus Cohnella. The sequence continues at coordinate 9,212 of JAQBPQ010000071.1, read as the reverse complement.
CATCATCGACGACACGCTGAAGATCGATTTCCCGCCGGATACGCTCCACCATGTCTTGCGTGACCGAATCGATTTGGGGTTGGTGAAAGATCTGTTTGTTACGCATACACACTCGGACCATCTGCGTGCAGAAGATTTGGAAATGAGGCTCCCCGTATATGCGCACGGACTCGATCATCCGCTGACGATTTACGGTCATGACGGGGTTGTGCGAAAGTGCCGCGAAGCTTTCGGCCGGCCGGGGGATGAGCATATCATCGTGCGGCGCATAGTGCCGTTCGAAACCATAAACACCGGAACGTCACTGGTCACGGCATTGCCTGCTAATCACGACCCGGATGAGACGTGCCTGTTATTTTACATTGAAAAAGAGGGCAAAAGTGTCTTTTACGGTCATGATACGGGACTGCTGCCGGAAGAAACATGGGCGTGGCTCTCTACCCGCGAGCTCGATCTCGCCATTTTAGATTGTACGAACGGTAACCTTCCGTTTACCGGAAGTCATCTCAATATCGAAGCCGTTCTTGGAATCCGGAATCGTTTGCGTGAGGACGGGACGTTGCGGGACGGGGCACGAACAGTGGTCACCCATTTTTCTCACAACATCGGGCTGCAGCATGAGGATTTGACCGCCATTTTCGATCCGGAAGAGATCATCGTCGCTTATGACGGCATGGTGCTGCACGTTTAGTTATAATTGAACGATTGCTCCTTTTTTAATAATATATATGGAACAAAAATTCATAACGTGCTAAGCTAGGTGCAAAGAACAATTAGGAGGAACCCACATGAAGAAGATCAAAGTTGCCGTTATCGGATGCGGTACGATCGCGAATACCGCTCATATCCCGGCATACATAGCGAATCCCAATGCAGAAATTAAATATTTTTGCGATATCAACCTGGAACGTGCCCAAAAAGCAGTGAAAGAGTATGGCTGCGGCACGGCGATTGAAAATTATCATGATATTTTGAAGGACCCTGAGATCGAAGCCGTTTCCGTTTGTACGCCGAATAATGTCCACTCTACCATTACAATCGATTGCTTGCACGCCGGCAAAAATGTATTGTGCGAAAAGCCTGCCGCCAGAACCTATGCCGATGCGTTGGAAATGCAGAAGGTACAGCATGAAACCGGGAAAGTGTTGAATATCGGTGTGGTAAACCGTTTCAATACCGGTGTCAATATCATCAAAAAAATGATTGAGAACGGTGAGTTGGGCGAGGTTTATCACGTATATGTAAGCTTCCGTTCCCAACGTTCCATCCCGGGGTTGGGTGGGGCATTCACCACGAAGGCGATTGCCGGCGGCGGTGCTTTGATCGACTGGGGTGTGCACTTTCTAGACATCGTTATGTACTGCACTGGTGATCCGCAACCGAAGACCGTCACTGGTCAGGCTTATAGCAAATTAGGGCGGGATATGAAAAACTATTCCTATTTGAATATGTGGGCAGGTCCTCCGAATTATGAAGGTACCTATGATGTCGACGACTTCGTTACCGCGATGATCCGCACGGAAGGCCCCAGCATTACAGTGAATGGAGCCTGGGCACAAAATATTGGCGTCGATGAGATGTATATCGATTTTCTGGGTGATAAGGCCGGCATTCGGTTGCAGTATGGAGCGGACTTCAAACTGTATAGCGCCCAAAACGGCGCGTTGCTCGAAACGACTCCTAAATTCAATACAACGAATATGTTTCAGAACGAAATCGATGCCTTTTTGGATTGTATCCGAACAGGAGAGAAGCTGCCTTCTCACATTGATACCGTCATTCTTTCCTCCAAAATCATGCAAGCGATTTACGATTCGTCGGACAGCAGTTTGGAAATCAAATTTTGATCGGACTGGGGAGTAGGTCAGATGAAAACAATAGGTTTTATCGATTATTTCCTCGATGAGTGGCACGCTGAGAAATATCCGGAATGGATCGAAGAGGCATCGGGTGGGCAGATGAAAGTGGCTTATGCCTACGGTAAGATAGACTCTCCGACCGGCACTCCGAACGCCGAATGGTGTGCGAAAAGAGGGATTGAGCTGCTGGACTCGATCGACGAGGTGGTACAAAAAAGTGATTACCTGATTGTTCTGTCCCCCGATCATCCGCAGTTTCATGAGGAGCTGTCGCAGCTGCCCTTACGATCGGGAAAACCAACCTATATTGATAAAACGTTCGCGCCCGACAGAAAAACGGCATTAGATCTTTTCGAACTGGCCCATCAACATAACACCCCGATGTACTCCAGTTCCGCTCTTCGGTTTGCAACGGAGTATGCGGATGCCGACCGGCAAACTGTCGAAACCATTGCCAGTATCGGACCCGGCAGGTTCGAGAATTACTCCATACATCAAATTGAGCCAATCGTCTCGTTAATGGGCAGCAACCCGAAACGGGTGATGTCATTCGGTACAACGAATTCACCAGCTTTATTGATCGAATTCGCTGACGGGAGACAGGCGGAGCTCCGTCATTTTGGGTGGGAATGCCCGTTCAGTATGGCGGTGAATTATTCCTCAGGCAACGCCAAATTGATCAAGGTAGAGTCGGATTACTTCGGTCCTTTCATGAGGAACATGGTTGCTTTTTTTGAAACCGGCAAGCCAATGGTCCTCGAATCCGAAACCATAGCCATCATCTCCATTATTGAATATGGTCTAAGAGCGGCCGAAACACCGTTTCGGTGGGTGGATATTCCGGATTAAGCGACCATGAAAAAGAGCCTGTTTCGAGTCGGAACCGACTGACAGAAACAGACTCTCTTTCGTTTTTAGCGAATCTTCGACACACTGTCACAAAGGTCGAAAAATTCGGTCTGAAGCTTCAACACCGTCTCGTCTTCTTTGATTCTCTTGATGGTCTTGGCAAAATTAGCCGCACAAAATTCGATGTACGTTTTGCCATATTCCGCCGTGGATAGAGAAGGATCTCCGGCGATTTGATTGGGATATTCCATATACCAGTGAATGCCTGCGGCTACATTCTCCTCAGTTAGCCAACGTCCTCGGCCCGTCGGATTCCACTCACCGGGATTTAATTTATCCATATATACGAGCGACGGGTCGATATGCATGATTTCGGACGTTTCCATGTGATCCGCGTGCCCATAATTTTCGGGTGTTTCGAAATGATTTTCCAGGTGCTGTAATTGATGGGTTGTTAATTCCCACAAATCATAAGAGTACACTACATAATCTTTTCGTTCATCCAACATCGTCTGTACAAAATACTTCAGCCAATTGTTGTTCCCGCCGTGCCCGTTCGCCAGAACAATTTTATCGAAACCGTTACGCCTGATCTCAGTTACCGTTTCGTTCAGAAGCCGCATCTGCAAATCACTGCTGAGCGCTACAGTGCCCGGGTGATGCCTGACCTCTGAGACCTGGCCGAAGACATAATAGGGGAAAATGATACAAGGCTCAAGTTCTGCAGCTTTTTCTGCAATTGCCCTCGCGATCATCATGTCCGTGCCTAGAGGAAGGTGATCGCCGTGTTTTTCCAGGCATCCGATTGGTAAAACACACATGCGATTGGTGGACACAACTGCTTTCTCAAATTGCTTAACCGTTAAGTTTTCCCACAACATTGGGCGCGTTCCTTTCTATTCTTAGTTTTGAAGTAGGTCAAAATGAAACCGTTGTCAACTCTTATGATAGCCTATGAATGATTGAAGTACAAAGCCTGTTATGGAATAATTGTTCGGTCGATTTAGTTGAGCCCTATGTGAGCAATTTCACTAGTTTCAGTTTTAATCACTACATGAGCCCTCACCAGGTCGATCCGAAGTATTATCGGATATATCGGGAGTTTATCGGTTTGGATAAATGAGGAGAGGAGTGTTGGCAATGAACTTGATCGATTGGGAGGAAATATTGCGCCAAGAGCTGGTACAATTGGTGGAACAGGGAGTTGATCTCAACTCGTTACCTGATCATCTTCGCATGATTACCGGATCACAGGACGAGCTGGCAGCCAAATGTAGGGAACTCTATCAGAGCCACTCTAGTTGGCAGGCCGTGGAAGGTTATCCGTATGTGGAGCCATCAGATTTGGCTTCTATTGAGAAGGACACACAATTCCGAAAACCGGGTACGGTGGATCGAGACCTTTTGTTCTACCGGATTCAAGGTGCTTGGCTTGGTCGCGCCGCAGGGTGCCTTCTCGGTAAACCGGTCGAAGGTTGGAAGCGAGAAGAAATCAAGGAAACATTAATCTCATATGAAGCTTATCCGTTGCGGCATTATTTTTCCGAACGGTTTCCGCCAGTCGGTCTCGAGCCGTGGAAACATGAGCAGTATGCCCAAAATGCGATCGAGATCTGTTCAGGGATGCCGAGAGACGACGATATGGACTATACCATTTTGGCATTGAAAACGGTGGAAATTTTCGGGAGGCATTTTACTACGGACCATATAGCGCAAATGTGGCTCACTTATCTTCCCCCGTTAATGACTTATACCGCGGAAAGAGCTGCTTATTTCAATTTGTGCTCCGGAGTTCCAATTCCTGATGTAGCCGTCCTGAATAATCCGTACCGGGAGTGGATAGGCGCACAAATCCGGACGGACCATTACGGATATATTTGTCCCAATGATCCGGCATCGGCCGCACGAATGGCCTACCAAGACGCTGCGGTTTCTCACAGGGGCAACGGAATCTACGGCGCGATGTTTATTGCAGCCATGAACGCTGCGGCTTTCGGCCTTGAAGAGCCGGAAGCGATTATTCGGGCGGGGATGGATCATATCCCGCAGCGATCAAGGCTTCATGGCGCATTGGACTGGGTACTCGGGCTGAAAAAGGAAGAGCCGGATTGGGAAAAAGCAGGAGACCGGCTCTTGGAGAAGTTTTCAGGCTACCATCGGGTCCATACGATTAATAATGCGGCGATTGTGGCATTGGCGTTGTTGTATGGCGAACGTGATTTGGAAAAGACGATCTCCATCGCTGTGATGCTCGGTTTGGATACAGACTGCAACGGGGCGAGTTCGGGTTCGATTATCGGCATCATCAACGGCTCGGCGAAACTACCGGATAAGTGGACTAGACCGTTGCATGATCGTATTGAGAGTTATATAGCGGGCGAAGGCGTTCAGACGATCAGTAAGCTGGCTTTAAGATCGATGGCATTAACTGATTACGGGAGGAAATAAAATGACGCGCCCATTGTCTTACAATGAGGAAGGCCTTTTTAAGATCGTGCAGTTCACAGATCTTCACTGGGGAGATAACAATGAAGCTGATCGAAAAACCAGGCAGTTGATGGATCGTGTATTGGTACAGGAACGGCCGGACTTGGTCGTCATTACCGGCGATGTCATTGAAGATGAGTCATGCACCTACCCGAAGCAGTCAATCCGCAGCGCGGTCGCCGCTATGGAGGAGGCGGGTACGCCGTGGGCGGTCGTATTCGGTAACCATGATTCGGAAGCGCGCATTACTCGTGGGGAATTGATGGCCTCGTTGAGTGAAGTGCGATATGGTCTCACGCAAAGGGGGCCGGAAACCATAACCGGGATCGGGAATTACTTGCTCCGGTTAGTTGGACGAAACGGCCATACCGATCAAGCATTGTTCTTCCTCGACTCTGGTGATTATGCAGATCCGAGTATCGGAGGATATGCCGCCATCGCCCGTGACCAGATCGATTGGTTTGTCCGTGAGTCGCACTCGTTGGCGAAGGCTAATGGTGGTTTGCCCGTGCCTTCACTGGCTTTTTTCCATATTCCGATTCCGGAATACAACGACGTTTGGGATCTTCATGTCTGCCGCGGTAACAAATATGAAGAAGTATGCTGCCCGCGAATCAATTCCGGCATGTTCGCGGCTATGGTGGAGGCAGGGAACGTGACGGGCACCTTCGTAGGGCACGATCACGCCAATGATTATTACGGAGAGTTGATGGGGATATCATTATGCTATGGCAGAAAAACAGGTTATAACAATTATATGAAGACAGACTTTCCAAATGGCGCGCGTATCATTATGCTGGAAGAAGGAAAACGCGGTTTTGGGACCTGGTTGCGGCTTGATACCGGAGAACAGGTTGTGGAGCAGCCCGTCCACCTGCCAGAGGGAAGGAAGCCGGCTCATCAGTCATGATTCCACGAACACATAAGACTCAAATCGGATAGGGGTTAATGTTATGGCGATTATACGTATGCTGACAAATGAAGAAATGAAAGAGGCTGTCCGTTTATCGGATGCGACGTTCCGAGATGACACACAGCCGTCAATGGGGGAAGCCTTTCCGTATATTTTTTCCGATTCGATGATGCACGTATCGTTCGGAGCTTTTGAAGAAGGAAAACTCCTATCGTTCATGGGACTTGTTCCCATGACCATCCGGATTGGGGATGCCTGTTTGCGAGTGTTTTCGCTCGGCTCGGTCTGCACACATCCAGATGCCAGGGGCAAAGGGATTGCAAGTGAAGTGTTGAGTGAAATATACCGCTACATACGTCAAGCGGGCGCATCGTTACTCCTGGTTTCCGGAGGTCGCACTTTATATACTCGAACGGGTTGTGCACCATTCGGTCGGACACTCCGTTACGGGTTGGACCAATTGACGGCGGATGTCTTACTCTCCTCCGAGGATCCATGTACCCTGAAGATCAGGGAAATGGCAGCTTCGGATATACACGAAATCTATGAGACTGCTTCGCGACGAGACATTCGCTATGATCTGGGGATAAACGAGCTTGCCATGCTGATCAAGGTAGAAGCCCTGGCCAGCTGTTTGAAGATGAAACATCGGGTATTGGTAGCGGAACACGAAGGAACGGTGAGGTCGTTTGGCGTTTTCGGGATACCGGTCGATCCACAGCGAAGCGGTCTTGTGCTGGAGTACGCCGGAGATGCGGCTTCGGTGGTGTGTCTAGCTGCTCACGCCGTCAAAAAATTTGGTTTGTCGGGACTCGATTTCCCCGTGCCATGGCATGAAACTGAGCTGAATAACCGTTTGTCCATGGTACCGTCGTCGGAAGAAGATAACGTTGGCACGATCCGTATTGTGGACGGTCAGGCACTTGTCAACCAACTACGCCCTTGGCTTGATCGCAAGGCAGCCGGCAACTCAGCTGCCATCCGGTTGAAGGAGTTGGACGATAGGAGTTGGTTGCTGGAAGCAGGAACGAACCGAATGACGTTGTCGGCAGACGAGCTCGTTCGTATCGTTTTCGATCGCGCCAGTACCAAGGATCCTGAGCTTGAAGGAACGGGTTCCATGAAAGGACTATTTCCCGTTCCGTTTCCATACACGGCTGGCTTGGCCTATATATGAAAATATGGTTTGTACCGGATAAAATATCCGGAAAAACACATTATTTAGGGGTAAATATCCATTTTCATATTATAAAGAGAACCTCAAGGCGAGGTTCTCTTTATAATATGAAAATGTTGATTAGCCCTCAAGTCGAAGATCGAATCCCACCTCAAACATCCGCTTCCATGGTAGCCCCACATTCTCGAGCCGGATCCGGCCGGGACGCATATCCTTCAAATATTCTGCGATAAACGCTTCCATCTTCTCATGTACTAATTCCGATACCTGATCATGAATGGCTTCGACATCAAAATAATTGCCGCCGAGCGATTCTATGTGATGGTATGCGACATCCATTCGGATCTTAGCCTGATAACCCCAATCTTCCACAAGCCTGGACAAATAAAAGGCCTCGCTGTTCCGCGATCGGCTCGCCTCATCGGCGCCATTCACTTTACGGTAGTAGGATTCTACAATCGCATGGGGAATGACCGTACCTAGCGAGTTTCCCGAAGTGTTCCATCCGGCATATGCGGACAAGCTGGGCAGCAGCCCCATCCCGGCAAGCAGCTTCAGAAGCGGCTCGTCCGCTCCATTGCAGGTGGCAACATCTGCAAGTGCGACCATATAGCCCTTTTCTGCATATCGTTTAATCGCTTGGACGAATTCCCGGTAATTGATCTCTGAAAAATAGGAGGCATGCCGCTGATCAAAATTGTCCGTCGTCTCCGCCATTTCATATTGTCCGACCGGTGGGGAGTTCACCATGAGAACGAAATCCGCAGCTGAGGCCTGATCACCTATGAATCCTCCTGCAGCGGTGATTTGGCATTTTAGGCTTTCTCCTAGGCTGCGATCCTCATATTTCGGGATGGCATGAGGGCCGGCGATCGAAGAGTGACGGATGTAGATTTCTGGCTGATAGTTTTTGATTTCACAGAATACGCGCGCAAACAATGTATTTCCGACTTCATCCGCACCCGGGTACAGATGAACCCGGTGTAAAAGCTGTTTGGCCTCGACCGTTGAGAGCAGCTGGCGCTGTTCGGAGGAAGAGTAACCGTATTTCGCGTTGTCGTCGAGAGGTATGATCAAGAAATCAATCCAACCCTCAAAGGTCAGATCCACGGCCATCTGATTAACCGCGGTATTGATTCGTCGACGTCCGATAAAGTCTTGAAAAACTTGCTCCGGAATACCGGCGGTTAGTTGCACCCATTCAAACTGCTCCTGTTCAGTTAAACCATCGCGTGTATGTTTGTCTCGAAGCCAACCGTTACGGGCTAACTGGGCGCCATACTCTGCATAATAATCGGGTTCTTCATCGCTGCTGTTATAGGCGGGAGCACGCATGATGAGATTAAATGCGAAGATCCGAAGCTTCGGATTTCTTCTTTTGCAATCCACAAGCGTTTGGAGCCTCAACCGGCATTGTTCCAAAGAAAGATGATGAAGCCTGGAAGGAACAATGCCGCCATATACCAGCATGTCCAAAGACACGATCAGATGATCTGCCCGTATCGTATGTTCATGCAGCCATTCGACCACGCCGGCTGTGTGTGCCGGAAGTTTCTTCTGACCGAGCAAAGCCTGCGGAGGTGAGATCAACTCAAGGTCTGAAGCAGCGGCGATTTGTTTGGGAAACTTAGCATTGCAGGGCCTTTCATCTAATGGAAGATAAACGATACTACTCACCCGGAATCCTCCTTTTTTGGGTTCATTATAGCATACGATTGAATTTAATATCCAAAAATATGACCAGAAATGAAAAAAATATCTTTTACAGACACAAGGTTATTGCTATAATGAACCCAAAGAGGTTGGAGGTGAAATTCACCAATTGAGATGAATATAAATAATTACTCCATTTTGAAATCAGGCGAGTTCATGAGCAAGAAGTTGATTTCCAACCTAAAACACGGTTTGATCGTGTCTTGTCAGGCAT
>JAQBPQ010000120.1 GCA_028287445.1 Cohnella sp. | reverse complement strand
TTTTTGAACCGAAGTTCAAATCCGTTGTGCAACCACGTTTCGCGCAGGGCGCGATCCTAACAGTTGCACGATTACGCTCGATGTTCAGTTTTCAAGGAGCAAGCTGCAACCCGTTACCCAGCGGCGTGAGCCGCGGTCGGTTGTCAGCAATTTAGCTCGGCATTCGAATAAAATCGAGCCTCGCATTTCTTGCCTGCCGCCCTAACGGCGACCTTTATAATATATCACAGCCGCTCCGCTCGATGCAAGGACCTCTTTTTGGAAAAACAGGATTCACTATCGTGCTTGGCCGGCGCCTTTTTTGGCGCGAGTGTTAATGTAACATACCCGCTATTGCTACGTCAATGGGTTTTATATGAGGTTCGAAGCCAGTCAGTAAGACTAGCTATCCATCGCCGGATTCTCTCCGGTTAATCATTAAGAAAAAAACCCGACCGCGATCGGTACGGGTTTAAGAGATAAGCGTCATTTGCAAACCGAGAACCAGCCCTATTCCGGGCAGTCCAAGCATCGTTACAGCGCCGATGGTTACGGGATTAAGAGGAACATATAAACCTGTCATCCATCCTGAAAAGTTGAGTGCATAGATCGCCATTGCCGATAGGACCAGATGTGCGCCGAATCTCGTGAGCCATCCTCGCGGCAGTTTCTGTCTGAGCAGCACTGCCGCCAGCAAGACGGAAGAACCGATCAGCGTCACCATCCATACCGTTTTCATCCGATCTTGCCCCGGCTCTCTTCTTCTCTAGGGGTGATACTCCATAGACCCTTTGCTTTTCTCAGGAGCATATCCAACTTCTTCTCCGCAGCCTCCAGGGAATAGATCGCGTAATCCACGTGATCTTCACCCAGAGCCTCGTGAAACCGCCACAACGCCAAAGACAATTCGCGCTGGGCTTGCCGGACGTCTTCAATCACTTCTCGCCTGTCCTCCGTAAAAATCCACTGGCCTTCTTTGCGCATCCGCACGATAATCCCTCCCGGGTTTGTCACACGGTGTTGTCCGAATGGATAGGACAACCCACTACCATGTGTATACCCGGTTTTTGAGTTTTAGAACGGAGAAAGATGAGAAAAATGAAAAAATCGTCCCAAAGGTCGCGATAAGCGATAACCCTATCGTGGTGAACGGTATGTTCGGGGCACCCCAGGTCTGATACTCAAAATATTTCCCTGCGACCCTCGAGTGCTTGGGACAGCGTTACTTCATCCGCATACTCGAGATCGCCGCCAACAGGCAGGCCTCGAGCAATCCTAGTCACCTTGATGCCGAACGGCTTCACGAGCCGAGACAAATACATGGCCGTCGCCTCCCCCTCTATGTTGGGGTTGGTAGCCAGGATCAACTCCTGCACGCGTTCGTCACCCAGACGTTTGACCAGCTCGGCGATCTTGATGTCGTCCGGGCCGACTCCTTCCATTGGGGAGATCGCCCCATGCAGTACATGATATTGTCCGGTGAACTCCTTCATCCGCTCCATAGCCACCACGTCTTTGGGTTCCTGGACGGCACAGATGACGGAAGCGTCCCGCATTTTATCGGAGCAGATGCGGCAAGGATTGGTGTCGGTGACATTGCAGCAGACGGAGCAGTAGGTCAAGTTGCGCTTGACATTAACGAGCGCTTTGGCGAAATCGATCACATCTTCTTCCTTCATGCGAAGCACGAAAAAAGCCAGCCGGGCGGCAGTTTTGGGGCCGATTCCCGGTAGGCGGGAGAAAGCGTCGATCAGCTTGGCGATCGGTTCCGGATAGAACAAGGACGTTGGCTCCCTCTGAATCGGGCCGGATCTGGATGTACGGCATTACGCTGCCGGCCGGATGTAATCAATTAAAACAAACCAGGGATTTTCATGCCTCCGGTAAACTTGCCCATATCCTGGTTGGCGAGTTCATCCGCTTTGGTGATGGCATCGTTGACGGCAGTCATCACAAGGTCCTGCAGCATCTCAACATCTTCTGGATCCACAGCTTCCGGTTTAATGACGATGTTGGTGATTTTCTTGTGGCCGTTCACGGTGACCGAGACGACACCGCCGCCCGCTGTACCTTCCACCGTTTTGCCGGCCAACTCCTCCTGGGCTTTGAGCATCTGCTCCTGCATCTTCTTTACCTGTTTCATCATTTGATTCATGTTGTTCATCCGTCATACGCCTCCTTGTTCTAATCGTCTTTAATGACTACCAGATCTTCGCCGAACAGACGCAATGCTTCTTCAATAAAAGGTTCGCGCGCCGGTTCACTGCCATCCTCGGGGACTAATCGGAGCTCCTCGCCGGCAGCGGCCTCCTCTTGGTGGGCACCGGCAACGGCTGCCGCCGCATCCTGCCATTCTTTTTGCATGACGGTGACAAGAGCGGTCGGTCTCCCTAAAATAGAGCTCAAAACGCCTTCGATCATGCTTTTGTTCGCCGGCTTCTCCGTCGTTTCGCGGTGGATCGTATTCTTAAAAGCGACCAGCGCCGTGTCATCGGTACATGCAGCAGGTTCTCCATCCACCAGCCAAGCGTGCACGGTGACCCGCTCTTCCTTGACGCGCTGCAGGACCTGCGGCCACTTGGCCAGCAGTTCCTTCGAAGCAGGTGACTGCCTGGCCGCCACGAACGGGTTAAGTTTGACGCGGGAACGCACCGTCTTGACAGGCGCAGAAAAAGAATCCTTGGCGGTGGATGACTTGCGGCCCAATCCCCCGTCGGAATGGCTGTTGGCAGCCGGCGAAGAACCCGCGGCAGACACTCGATTCTGCACAGCTGCCTCCAGCTTGCGCTCGAGATCGGCCAACCTTTGCTGAAGGTTGGCCACATCAGCGGATGTGATTGCGGAAGATGCATCCGCCGAAACGGCTGGCGTATCGGCCGCCGACGCCTGTCCCGTGGAGGTGCACAGCTTGATCAGCGCGATCTCGAACATGGTCTGCGGGTGAGCTGCATACTTCATCTCCGTCTGGTACCGATTCAACAAGTCGATGATCCCGAATAGTCTCTCACGAGTAAAATCGGCCGCCAATCGCCGAAGGTCCGCTGGATCAGCGATGCGACCCGAAGAATTGGCCGCTTCCGGCGCCAGCTGAACGAGCAGCATATCGCGGAAATAATGCATGAGCTGCTCGAGACATTTATCCGCACTTTTGCCCGCCTTCATCATCTCATCTATTTCATGCAGAACTGCGGCTACGTCGCTGTCGCGGATCGCAACAGCCAGACGGGCGAATTGTTCAGCGGGCAAACCTCCCGTGGCATCTACCGCCTGCTCCAGCGTAACGTTGCCGCCGGTAAAAGAGGCGATCTGGTCGAGCAGGCTGACCGCATCCCTCATACCGCCGTCCGAAAGCCGGGCAATATAGGTCAACGCTTCCTCCTCTGCCGTCATGCCTTCTGCTTTGGAAATTTCACGCAGCCGCGCGGTCTGTTCTTCCAAAGATACGCGGCGGAAATCGAACCGTTGGCACCTGGAGATGATGGTCGGCGGCAGCCGGTGGGGTTCCGTTGTCGCGAGCACGAACATGACGTGACCCGGCGGTTCCTCCAGCGTTTTGAGCAGGGCATTAAACGCTTCCGTCGTCAGCATGTGCACTTCATCGATGATATACACTTTACGCCGCACTTCCGTCGGCGCGTACTTTACCTTGTCGCGGATGTCGCGGATTTCTTCGACGCCGCGGTTCGACGCCGCATCGATCTCCACTACATCCATTACCGAGCCGGCGGTAATCCGTTTGCAAGTTTCGCATTCATTACAGGGTTCAGTCGCCGGACCGCGTTCGCAGTTGGCCGCTTTAGCCAATATTTTGGCCGCGCTCGTCTTGCCAGTTCCCCTCGGTCCGCTGAATAAATACGCGTGGGAAAGACGGTTTTCCCGGATCGCATTTTGCAGCGTTTGCACGATATGCTGCTGTCCGACCATGTCCTGAAACGTCTGCGGACGCCAAGCCCGGTACAAAGCAAGATGGGCCATTGTGTTTCGCTCCCGTCAGTTTGCCATTTCATTCATTATACATCATCGGACGGAACCGCTCCACCGGGGTGCCGGCTTTGGTCGGATGCCTCGTCTAAAAAACAAAAAGCACCCGGCGCATTCAAGCGAACGCCAAGGTGCCTGCATTCTCCCGGAGGAGATTCGTTTGTAATCGGGATAAAGGACCGTGCACCTGTCCCCGATCGTTGAAATCCAGATCGCGCAGACACGTCCGCTCAGGTAGAGCACTCCTCCAACACAAGAACGTCACCACTTACGGCTGCTTCCTTCCGGACCTGACCGGTTTCATGGCCGTCCCTCGCGGAGGACCCCGCCGTCGGCACGGCGCGTAATCTGCCGGTTCCTGCATTCCAAGACCTCAAACAGGAATTCGACCTCGCTGGAGCGGATTGCGAGTTACAGGGCACCGCTACCTCCCCGTCTAGCACGGCAAAATTAAGTATAACGAATCGCGGCCGGATGTGCAACCGAAGGGAATAGTTCCCTCCGTTCAGTGAAGCGAAGTGACATGAATCGTGTAACGCGGAAAATTAAAACGGAGCACCGACGCGACCTCACGTTCTACTGTCGGAACTTCGACTGATGTCACAGCCGGATGAAGCCTGACCGTCACGAACGCATCCGCTCCCTGAAACGTGATGTTGGCGCCCGCCACTCCGCGCACATCGCGGATCGAATCCCGCATAAAGGCAGCTTCGGCGGGATAGTTGAGCGTCATGCGGTGACCGGGGATTCCCGGATAACTGCTTGTTGTCCCAAGATAGCCGTCGTCGCTATAGTTTTGGGTTTTGACTCCTTTATTGCCGCCGTTAGCGTTCGGATTGTTCTCGCCTATGCTGGTATGGCTTGGGTTGTTGCATCCCGAAGCTGCGAGCAGCACCGAACCGAGCAGAAGCGTCGCAACCATCCTGGATATGCCGGCCTTCCGTTGGATCCGCATGAAAAAACCTCCCTTTCCCGCTAGGATGCGGAGGGAGGTTTGTCTCTATACATGACGATCGAGCCTTGCTCGTTCGCATTGCCCGAACCGAGCGCGCCTGACGGCGCTGGCTAACGGTTCGATCTTACATACCGTATTTCTTCTTGAACTTATCAACACGTCCGCCGGCATCGAGGAATTTCTGTTTGCCGGTGTAGAACGGATGGCAATTGGAGCAAACCTCGACACGGATGTTCGAACGAATCGAACCCGTTTCGAATGTGTTACCGCATGCGCAGGTTGCCGTCGTCACTTGATATTGCGGATGAATGGCTTCTTTCAAGGGGTTCACCTCTTTCTGCCCTGGATCAACAGTTGGATCCAGAGTAATGGACACGTAAGAGGATTATATCACGTTTCGTCCCATTGTGGCAATGGTGGATTATAAACCGCCCCAACAAGGCACAGCCTTGCCTCTTCTATCGAAACTCATTCATTCCAAAGCTTGATCTTATCCGCAAGCAGCTTGGAGAATTCGTCTTCCATCTTGTGAACCCCGGCCTTATCCAAATCGGCCATAAATTCGTCCCAGATCCGGTCGAACTCGCCTGGCTTCGCCAGAATCATTTGCGGGACTTTCTTCTTCACGATATCCTCGCATTTTTGCGCGATGACCGCGGCGTCCGTGTTTTGCGGAATATTGATCTGCCAGGCCGCTCCCCACGGTTTGACCGGGAAACTTTCCGTCGGCGGATACAGGTCCTTCCACATCTCCACGCCGTAATGGGACAAAACGTCTTTTTCCGCAGCCGTATAATTGGCTTTGATCTGTTCGAGGGAATCGGTCGTATACGTCTGCCCGCTCGGATCCAACACGCCGATGCCCTGTTGCGGGAACGGATACGTAAAGACGCCGATACCGGTTTTTTTGCCGTATTCCGGATCGCTGACCCGTTTGGCCATTTCTTCCGGCGGAATGACGCGTTTGCCGTTTTCGATTTTGTAATGGACGCCTTCGATGCCCCAGTAATTCAGGATTTGCGCTTCATCGGAAGCCAGCCAATCCAGAAATTTAATGGCCCGGACAGGATCCTTCGCCGTTTTGCTGATGCCAACACCCCAGCCGGCGGAATAACCGGCGCTTTGGAAATCAGCATATTTGATGTCTTCCCGCAGCGTGATCGGGTACATGCCGTACATACGATCGTCTTTACCCGCCTGCCTCAGCGCCCTCTCGGCGTCGACATACTCCCAGTTCGCATCGGCCAGCGCGATTACCCGGCCGGATGAGATTTTGGCATTATACTGATCGTATTTCTGAACGAAACTCTCTTTATCCAGAAGGCCGACGGCATTCATATGATTCAACCATTTGAAATATTCCTTCTCTTCCGGACGAGTGTAATGGAATTTGGCTTTGTGCGTTTCCGGGTCGACCCACCATTCGCCGTCGTCCGGACCGCCTGTGGAAAATACGGCGGGGTTGGTCACCGTAATTTTGTATCGCCAGTCGTCAGCCAGCAAGGATAAGCCGATGGTCGGCTGACCATCGATTGTTGGATGTTTGTCCTTGTAGGTTTTGATTGCATTTTCAAAATCCTGCAGTGTTTTGAGCTTCGGATAACCGAGATCCTTCACCACCGCATGCTGGAGTTCGAAACCGGTGGCAGGTTTCCACTGCTTGTCATTGACGCCGAAGGAACCTAAATAATAAATGGATTTGTCTTGCCCATTCCAGCGAAGCCTGCTCAAATAGTCGCCGTACAGCTTCTTGATGTTCGGGCCATACTTTTCGATCAGGTCCGTCAAATCCAGATAAGCGCCTGCATCGACGAGGATATTTTCATTTCCGTGCGCGAAAATAAGATCCGGGTACTCGCCGCTTGCCGCCATTAGAGAAATTTTTTGCTTTTGGTCTCCGATCGCATATTCCATTTGCAGCTTAACCCCGGTTATTTCCGTAATTTTTTTACCCACCGGGCTCTCCATATTCTCCCAATTGGGATTGGGGTCTGCCCCAAACATGGTCAAGGTAATCGGGGTTTTATCATCCGCCGAAGCAGTTGCTGATTGGGTTCCGGAAGGGCTCGATGATGGAGTCCCCTTACCGGGATCCTGGGAAGCGGACTTGCTGCAGCTTGCGGCGATCAAAACGATGATGAGAGCCAGAATCGCCAGCGGAACCGCCTTGAATTTCTTCGCTTTCATTTGAGAACCCTCTCCTTTGTTCTATTTATATCGGATAAACAGGTTACCCTGCCGATATCAAACCAGACGCTGCTCAGCTCTTCACGGCCCCAAGTGTAAGCCCTTTCACAAAATACTTCTGAAGGAACGGGTACACCAGGATAATCGGTACAGCGGCCACGAACGTGATCGCCATCCGGATCGACTCCGGAGATATCCGTCCGACCATCTCACGCTGATCTCGGACCGTTTGTCCGCCCTGCGACGCCGTGTTTTGCAAAATTTTCATCAACTCATACTGTAAGGTGGTTAAGCCAGGCTTCCCTGAGTTGTAGAGAAAGGTATCAAACCAGGCATTCCATTGACCTACGGCGATAAACAGAGCAATCGTGGCCAGTACCGGCTTGCATAGCGGCAAAATCACACTTATGAAAATGCGCCAATCGCTCGCACCGTCCAGCTTAGCCGATTCCTGCAGCACAAACGGAAGCCCGTCCATATAAGATCGCAGGACGAATACGTTCCAAGCGTTCACCAGTCCCGGAAAGATATAGACCCAAAAGGAGTTGAGCAGATGCAAATCGCGAAGCAGCATATACACAGGTACGAGTCCGCCGGAGAAGTACAAGGTAAGCGCCAGCACAACGGATACGAAACGGCGGGCGACAAAATCTTTTCGGCTAACGGTAAAGGCGATCATCGCTGCGGCGAACACACCCAGCACCGTTCCGATCACCGTACGCAGTACGGAATTTTGAAACGCCGTCAACAAATTGGAGAACCGGAAAATCGCACTGTAATTTTGGAGGGTGAATACCCGGGGCCATAAGTAGATACCGCCACGCATCGAGTCGGTCGCGTCGTTGAGCGAGATGGCCAGAATATTCAGAAACGGATATAAAGTGATGGCAGAGACCAAGATCATGAACAAATACAAGAAGCCGTAAAATGCCAATCCTTGGCGCCTCCGACGCGCACCCGCTGCGGCACCTGACATGGAAATCCCTCCTCCCTTCTAAATTACGCTTTCCTTGGTCGTTCGTTTAAAGATGGCGTTGGATATCACCAACAGGATAATGCTCACCAACGAGTTGAAGATCCCAATGGCGGTACCATAAGAATAACGGCCCACTTTGATTCCATAATTGAGCACGTATAAGTCAAGCACTTCCGCGTAATCGTTGACGATCGGATTGCCGAGCAAAAATTGTTTTTCGAAGCCGATGCTGGTAAGCCATCCGATGGAGAGGATCAGCATGACCATAATCGTCGGCCGGATCCCGGGCAAAGTAATGTGCCACATTCTCCGGAACCTTCCCGCGCCGTCCACCGTTGCCGCCTCATGCAGTTCAGGATCTATGCCGATGATCGCAGCCAGGAAAATGATCGAGTTCCATCCCGTCTCCTTCCACATGTCCGAGGCAGTGACGATTCCCCAGAACCATCGTTCCTTCTGCATAAACTGAACCGGTTCATTCACGATGTGCAAGGACATCAGAATCTCGTTGATGATTCCTTCAATGGACAACATTTTGCTGACCAATCCCGCCACAATGACCCAGGATACAAAGTGGGGGAGGTAGGTAATGGTTTGGATGGACCGTTTGAAAAGTTGATGGCGGACTTCGTTGAGAATCAGTGCGAAAATAATCGGTACGGTATATCCCACGAGTAAGGCGAGCAAGCTCATCCCCAGCGTGTTGCGAAGTACCATGTAGAAGCGCTCGTCAGCGAAAAGCGCGATAAAATTGTCGAATCCGACCCACTTCTGTTCTCCGAAAGCTTTGCCAGGACGAAAACTTTGAAACGCCATCGTCCAACCCCAAATGGGAACGTAGCTGAAGACGAATAACCAGGCGAGAAAAGGAAAAGACATCAAGAACAAGTATCTCTGCCGGATTAGCACCTCAAGGAAGGGCTTTCTTTTTTCTGTACCCAAACATCTTCACCTCTGTTGGTCAACTCTTGGACCCCTCGTGAAAACAGCGTAACAAACCAAGGCAGCAGGCAGTACCCGTTAGATTCGCGGTTTTTTCATGAGGAAATTAGAGGTTCTGAAACGAAATAACCCCCTGCCCCAATTCGGACAAGAGGTCAGGCTCAACATCAGCGGTTGTTTTCCCGAAAAACGGAAGGCGGCATGCCGACATATTTTTTGAATTTCCCGTGAAAGTAATCGACGTTGGCATAGCCGACTTTGACCGCGACCTGGTGGACTTTCAAGCCTTGCTTAAGCAGTTCTTTGGCGTTTTCGATGCGGATGCGGTCCAGGTACGTGTTGAAATATTGGCCGGTTTGCTGTCGGAACATTTTGCCCAGATATCCGCTGTTGTAATGATACATTTCCGCCAACGTTTCCAACTTGAGGTCTTTGTCGGAATAGCGGCGGATAAAATCAATCATGCGATAGAGTGCCGCACCCGGCCGGTCTTGATTAAGCGTTGCGGACAGTTTGTATAACCGGCCTAGAAAAGCTTGGCGCAAGCCTTCCAAGCTGCGGCACTCGTTCCACTCCGATGGAACCTTGCGGAACTCGGTCATCCGGTCCATGCCGCCAATCACCGAGTGCAACCGATGGATAACCGACAAATACAGCATCGCCGTGCGCATCTTGATCGATGGCTCAAGGCTGCTCTCCCGGACTATAAGGTGAATCGCCTCCTCCCCCGTCTTCCTCAGCACATCCGCATGGCCCGAATCGACCGCCATCGCCAGCCTCTCCGTCATTTTCTCGGAGTCAATTATCCTCAAATCCGCACCATCTGCCGCTTCGGCCCGATTCCCGCTGTGTCCGAGCCATAATCCGGTTTCCGTATGCAACAAAAACTTGCTTCTCGCTTGTCCCTGCGCCGAATCGTAGGAAAGGCCAATTTTACTTCCATCTATCACCGCCCGCCCCGTATAAACCAAAATGCGGTGCTCCCAGCGGATCATGAACTGTTTGCAGATGGTTTCCATGACAGTCTTCACCGATCCGATGAACATGTCATTCAACAGCACAGCCGCGTATTCATTCATTTCGCAAACGTAACCTAAGCCGCGGAGCTCGAGCTCCGACCGGATGAACTCCTTGCCTTCCCTGATAACCGCCGCCGATTCGGGCTTCGGTTCGATCTCGACGAGCAGCACCCGGTACGACTTCCAAGGGAAACCGAACTTGACCGCCAATTCCCGATAAGCCGACACCCCCTCTTCCGCTCCGGAACCGGTCAGCAGCGTCTGAAGCAGCCGTTCCGTACGCCGAACCACACCTTCGGTGGCCTGCTCTCGCATCATCCGGTCGCTGGCCAGTTCCCGCTGTACCCGGCCGGCCTGAAGCTCTAGTTCCGCCGCATCAATCGGTTTCAGCAGGTAACACTCTACCCCCTGATGAAGCGCCCGCTTCGCATATTGAAATTCGGAATATCCGGTCAATACCATAAACCGGCAGGGTAGCCCCATTTTCCTCGCTTCCTCGATCATATCCAGACCGTCCATCCCTGGCATACGGATATCCACAAGCATCAGATCCGGATGGTATTCGGCGTACTGAAGGAGGCCTTCCTTGCCATTGGCCGCTTCGCCACAAACCTCGAAACCGAACCGGGACCAGTCGATCAACGTTCGCAGCCCCTGACGAATGGAAGGCTCATCGTCCACGATCAGCACTTTATACATCGCTCTCCCCCTCAGCCGGAATAATGATGGTTACACGGGTTCCCAACCCAATCTTACTTTCGATCGAAAGGCCGTATTCTCCGCCGTACGACAGGCGAATTCGCTGATGTACGTTGCGCAGACCGATTCGGCTATTCGCCTCGTCCTCCGGATTGTCCAGCTGATCTACGATGCTCCGCAATTTGTGCTCCGAAATCCCTACACCGTCGTCCGTTACGCTGATCATAAGCTTGTCTCCGTTTTGGGTCACCTGAACGATGACCGTTCCGTTTTCTTCCTTCCTTTCCAGCCCATGAATGACCGCGTTCTCTACCAGCGGCTGAAGCACCAGTCGATAAGTTTTAAAGGCTAACGTTCCTTCTTCGATCTCAAGGATGTAATTGAGCCGCTCCCCGTATCGGAATTTTTGGATTTCCAAGTAACTTCGGACTTGATCGATTTCGTCGGCCAACGGCATCTTGTCACCACCGATGTCCAGGTTTTTACGCATCAATTTGCCTAGCAGCATGACGGCATAAGCAATTTCGGTTTCACCTCTGATGTGGGCCTTCATCCGGATCGACTCCAGCGTATTGAACAAAAAGTGGGGGTGGATTTGGCTGGCCAGCATTTTGAGTTTGATCTCCTTCTGTTTGACCACGAGCGTGTTTTTCTGATCATTCGCCGCCGTCACTTCCTCCATCAAATGCCGTATATTACCGACCATCACATGAAAATGCCGGGACAGTTGGCCAATCTCGTCCCCTCCGTCAATGGTGGAGAAAGCAAAAAAGTTGCCGGCCGATACTTTCTTGATCTCTTTGCTCAGCCGCTTGAACCGTTTGGAGAGTACATTCGAAAACAAAACAATGAGAATCGCAGCCACGCAGAGGCTGAACATAATCATGAGAAACCCGAGTCTGCTGATCCGGTTGGCATCCTTCACGATGCCGTCGAACGGTATGAAAGAAATGATCCGGATGCCGTTCAAGGTCCCTTCCGGCACAAAACGTTCAACCACAACCTTCGAAAGCTTATGGTTGTATACCGCTTCAAAGTTGCGGACCGATGGCCCTTCCTCCCCCACATTGAGGTTCAACTGATCCAAGGTCCGGCCGATCATCGTCTGGTCTTTGGCCGCCGCAACATAACCGTCATCCGTGACAACCATGGTCTCGAAGGGCTCTTGATTGAGCAGCTCCCGTAGACGGCTGGTATCCACACCGATGATCAGCATGCCGTAGCTTTTGTCGTTATGGTAGGCTATTTTGCGAATGAGACTTAGAATTTGCCGGTTTCCTTGTGTTTCGTCGGGAATGAAATACCACGACAGACGGCCTTGAGCTGCCAATGCCTTCTGATACCACGAATTGCTCATGATAGCCTCGTTCTCATGGAAAAACTCCCAATTGTTCAGCATGGTCGCATTTTGGGTGTAAAACCGAATGGAAGCGATTTCATGATAAAGCCGAACATAGTCGTTGAACTGTGTATATTCGGAATAGGCCTTCACAACATCATAAGTATCGTAAAATTGCGTGTTGACGATTTTGCGCAGCTTCTTGTCGATTAGAATCTGATTGGAAAGATCAATGGGAACCCGCAGCGTTTCAATCGTTCGCTTCTTGATGTTATCCACCCTGTCGCCGGACTGTCGGACTGCCGCATCCAAAGCCATTTGGCGCAGTGAATTCGTCAGCATCAGACCGACCAGCAGAACAGGGATCACCACAACGGCGATATAGGTGAACATCAGTTTTTTCTGCAGCGAGAGGTTCGCCGTGAATTGTCGGATGGAGGAGATCATTCGGATGATCGGCCACCCATCGATAGGTAGGCAACGAAATTTTGTCTGTGGAAGGTCCAGTATTTGAGGCCATATGCCTTATCCGAATAGTAACTTCGGTGCACATCAGGCATAACAACAGCTGGGCCATGAGGGGCAGTGTACCGCTCGATGGCGCTCATACGAACCCACACGGTCGAGTCGTCGGAGAGACCATGCAACAAATGAGACGGGTTGTTTAATTGCTGGGCATTCCACGGGTATGCCATTTGGGAAGCCGGTTGCTGCGGCAGCAGTAGCTGCATCGTGGAAGTGAGGTCGAGGATCTCCGAATAAAAGTGGCATTCCATCCAGGCCATGAAAGATCTCCCTTCTCCGATATCGGGAACTTGCCCTCATTGTAAGGATGTTTCCCACCGCAAGCAACCAAAAACGTTGTCGAATTGCGCCTGCCCGCTTGTTGATTCGCCCCGGCGGAATCGGGGAGAAACAGTGATCTTGGGGCTTCAGACAAGTTTCGCCAAGTCTGCCGACAAGAAACCTCTCATTTGGAGGGGAAAAGACAACGGATATCGAGGGGCCTGGGTGGGTGAGTTAGCTCGCTCTCCTCACAATAGTAGCTCTCCGCTACTTGTCAGACCTATTCAGCTGAATTTGTCCGTACCTTAGTACTCTCTGCGACTTTTTTGCATGTTGGGGGGCGCCACTCAGCAGGGATCCATTATAAAAAAGCCCGGCGCAGGTAATCCTGCACTGGGCTTTCCGGTGTTAGCGTTGGGCGACTCAGTCATCGAAGCCTTCAAAAAGTGCCGTTACAGCGGCGTGGCCCGTTCAATCTTAGCGGACAATTGCCGGAGGAACGTGGGTGTACGAGCCGATCACCACATCCGGCAGCTCTTGGCGGTAGATCTCGAGCAGCGTCTTCATACCATAGATCTCGCCCTGCGCCTCGGGAATCAGGGACAAATACGCATCCGGGTCGATGTTCAGGTTGCGCATTTGGATCAGCTTCAGCCCGGTACGACGGACGAATCCGATCATCGCCTCGATCTCTTCCTCGCGGTCGGTCACACCGGGAAAGACGAGATAGTTGATCGAGGTGTAGACACCTTTGTCTCTCGCGTACTTCAGCGATTTCTCAACATTGACCAACGTATAACCGCGCGGCTTGTAGTAAGCGTTATAATGTTCATCCAGCGCGCTGATCGTACTGACCCGCATTAAATCCAAACCGGCATCTGTGATGGCCCGAAGATGATCCGTCAATCCTGCGTTCGTGTTGATGTTGATGTAGCCGAGCGATGTCTTCTCCCGCACACGCTTCATCGCCTCAATAATCGTCGGCGCCTGCGTGGAAGGCTCGCCTTCGCAGCCTTGGCCGAAGCTGATAATCGACTCCGGCGTACGCAGGTGCTCCAGCATTATATCAACGACTTCGTTGGCGGACGGCTTGAATTTCAGCCGCGTTTGCGGCGCCGGGAATCCGCTGTCGTCGGGCTGCTCGGAAATACAGCCGAAGCAGCCGGCGTTGCAAGCGAACGACATGGGAACCGCGCCTTCCCACCGTTGAAGAAACGTATTGGAAGCCGTTAGGCATTCATATTCGAGGGCACAGTTCGATAAATGCTTGTAAAGCCGGTTGTCCGGATACGTCTGGAGCAAGCGGTCCACCTGTACCTCAAGTTCCCTGCGGTCGCACCTCTCGGGGTTCCAAGGCTCCGGATCATCGGTCTTGCCCGCCGTAACGTAGAATCCGCCGTCTTTCCAGACGACAGCCGTATAGCCAAACAACGGAAAGAGCTGTGTCTTATCCGTCTTCGTATAACCCGGCACGTAAAACCGCGTGAACCCCTGCGGCAAAAGTGCACCGACTGCTTGATGGCCGCCCGGCAAAGCTTGCATTTCCCCGGTATCCGGGTTCATGCCGACCGCTCGCGTATTCGGCAGACCGACCAGTGTGGCACCTGGCGGAAGGGGAATCAGCTCATCTTCCAAAATTTCAACCAAGTTATTCCCGCTGCGAGCTATGCCGTACAGCTCGGAATGCTCGTATACGTTGCCTTCCTCATCCGCGTATACCAGATACATGCACCAACACTCCTTCCCTTTCGGCGAACCGTCAGGAGGAGCTGCTCCTCGTCGATCTCCGCACGCCGCCTCCGCTTGGAGTGGAGACGCCGGACGTATCGAGCGAGTCGAGAAATTCCTGGTTCGTCTTCGTATTACCCAGCTTTTTAAGAAACTGCTCTACGTATTCCTGCGAATCATTCATCGTTTTACGGATCGCCCACAGTTTGTCGAGTTCTTCTTTACCCAGAAGCAGCTCTTCGCGGCGGGTGCCCGAACGCCGGATATCCAGCGCGGGGAAAATGCGCCGATCTGCCAGCTTACGATCGAGATGCAGCTCCATATTGCCGGTGCCTTTGAATTCTTCATAAATGATGTCGTCCATTCGCGAACCCGTCTCAATGAGCGCTGTGGCCAGAATCGTCAGGCTTCCGCCTTCCTCCACATTCCGCGCCGCACCGAAAAACCGTTTGGGTTTGTGGAGGGCTGCCGGGTCAAGACCGCCCGACAAAGTTCGTCCCGACGGCGGAATAACAAGGTTGTAAGCCCGCGCCAGCCGCGTGATGCTGTCCATCAATATCACAACATCCCGCTTATGTTCGACCAGCCGGATCGCCCGCTCCACAACCAATTCCGCCACCTTGATATGATGCTCCGGCACTTCGTCGAATGTGGAAGATACGACTTCGCCTTTAACCGACCGCTGCATATCCGTCACTTCCTCCGGACGCTCGTCGATCAGCAGAACAAACAAGACGATATCCGGACGATTGGCGGAAATGCTGTTGGCGATCTCTTTGAGCAGGAGGGTTTTGCCGGCTTTCGGAGGGGCGACGATCAGGCCGCGCTGGCCGAGTCCGACGGGAGCCAGCAAGTCGATGATTCGCGTGGACAAACAGGTGGGAGAATTTTCGAGCGTCAGCTTGGTCTGAGGATAAAGCGGCGTCAAGGCGGCAAAATGGAGCCGTTCGGCAGCCGTTTCCGGCGGTTCGCCATTGACTGCGTTCACCTGAAGGAGCCCGAAATATCGTTCGTTCTCTTTGGGTGTCCGGCATTTGCCGGAGACGAGATCACCTGTTCTCAGATCAAACTTGCGGATTTGTGAAGCCGAGATATAGATGTCCTCTGCACTCGGCAAATAATTGATGGGACGAAGGAAGCCAAATCCTTCCGGAAGGACGTCCAGGACGCCTTCCATGAACATATGTCCGCTTCGTTCCGCCTGCGCGCGCAGGATGGCGATGACGAGCTCTTTCTTCTTCATCTGGCTGTACGCGGCGATTTGATGGTCCTTGGCCAGCTTGTACAGGTCCGTGAGCTTTCGCTCTTCCAAATCGGTCATTTGAAATTCGCTCAATAGAATCCCTCTCTTGTTCGAAGATCGGGCTAGACGAAGCGCATCACCCTTGACGCCATACCTCGGCGCCTAAATTGCTGAGTTGAGTGACGAGCCGATCGTACCCGCGGTCGATGTATTCAACGCCTGTAATTTCGGTCGTGCCTTCTTCAATGGTTAGGGCGGCCACAACGAGAGAAGCGCCGGCGCGCAGATCTGCGGCGCGAACTTTGGCCGCATTCAGACGCCCGCCTTCCACGATGGCCGAGCGGCTTTCTACCCGGATTTGCGCACCCATGCGCGACAGTTCCGGCACATGCTTAAACCGGTTGTTGTAGACGTAATCGGATAAAATGCTGACTCCCCCCGCCTGCGTAAGCAAACTGGTCATCGGTGACTGCAAATCGGTTGCAAAACCGGGATACACGAGCGCCTTCACGTCTACCGCTTCATAATGCTGCTGACCGACGACGCGGATGGCCTCGTCCATTTCATAGACGTGTACGCCCATCTCCTGCAATTTAGCGGTCAATGCTTCCAGATGTTTAGGAATAATGTTATCGATCAGGACGTCCCCGCGGGTGGCCGCGGCGGCTACCATATAAGTACCTGCCTGAATACGGTCCGGAATAATGGAATGCCGGCAGCCGTGCATTTCAGTAACGCCTTCGATGCGGATCGTCTCCGTGCCGGCCCCTTTGATCCGGGCGCCCATCGCGTTGAGCAATGTGGCGACGTCGATGATCTCCGGCTCCTTGGCCGCATTCTCGATGACGGTCGATCCTTTGGCACGCGAAGCAGCGAGCATGATGTTGATGGTGGCTCCTACGCTGACGACATCGAGATAGATTTTGGTGCCGATCAATTCCTTCGCACGGATCCGGATGGCTCCGTGTTCGTTGGTCACTTCCGCCCCCAACGCCTCAAAGCCTTTAATATGCTGGTCAATCGGCCGGGGTTCGAAGTTGCAGCCTCCGGGAAGACCGATCGTCGCTTCGCCGAAGCGGCCGAGCAACGCGCCCATCAAGTAATAAGACGCCCGGAGCAGCTTCACGCGCCCGTTGGGCATCGGCACCGACTTCATGCCGGACGGATCGATGGTCATCATGTCATCGGTCCAGCTCACCTTGCCGCCGAGCTGTTCAAGAATCTCCGCATACACGGCCACATCACTCAGTTTCGGCAGGTTGTCCAGTTTGACTTCCGTCTCCGCCAAAATCGCGGCGGGAATTAGGGCAACCGCGCTGTTCTTTGCGCCGCTGATACCGATCGTACCGCGCAGCGGACGGCCGCCCCGTATCATTAATTTCTCCATGAAAGCAGGGTCCCCCTCGTGTTGTTGCCGATGGAAGGACCACCGGACATGACGGAAAGAGAAAACGCGTCGGCGTTTTCCCGATCTAAGTTAGCGATATCAATCATTACCCGCCCGAATGGACGGAAAAGCGGAAAGGTTTGGGATTAGGCTTGGTTGCTGCTTCCGAACAGACGGATTTTTTCTTTTACGACATCTTTCATCGCGTTGCGGGCAGGCATCAAATATTTGCGAGGGTCATAAACCTTGCCGTCTTTGGCGAGGACTTCACGAATCGCTTCCGTACAAGCCACTTGGTTCTCGGTGTTGACGTTGATTTTGCCGACGCCAGCTTGGATGGCTTCGCGGATCATCTCGTCCGGAACGCCGGAACCGCCGTGCAGCACGATCGGGACCGGAATTTTGGAAGCGACCGCTTTGATGATGTCATAATGGATCTTCACTTCGCCTTTATACATGCCGTGTGCGGTACCAACTGCAATCGCCACGCAGTCGACGCCGGTTTCTTCGTAGAAACGGATCGCTTCTTCCGGCTTCGCGAGTGCGGCATTCGCTTCATCGACGCTGATGTCGTCTTCCACGCCGCCGATCGTGCCGAGTTCACCTTCGACGGAAACACCCATGGCGTGTGCGGCTTTGACAACTTCTTTGGTGATCTTGATGTTCTCTTCATACGGATGGTGCGAACCGTCGAACATGACGGACGAGAAACCGGCGCGGATACATTTCATAGCCACTTCGAACGTGCTTCCGTGGTCGAGATGCAGCGCAATCGGCAAACCGGATTTCTCCGCAGCCGCTCTAGCGATCGCTACCGTATATTCGATGCCCATGTACTTCAAAGCGCCTTCGCTGACGCCGAAAATAAATGGGGATTTCTCTTCGATGGCGGCATCGGTGATCGCTTGCGCAAACTCCAGGTTGTTCATGTTGAACTGGCCTACGGCGTACTTGCCGGCTTTGGCCTTGGGCAAAAATTCAGTCATCGATACGAGCGGCATGATGAAATTCCTCCTGCGAATTCAAGGTCGTGTTTTCCAATCTGAATGATACACTGCGCTATTATAACACAAAACGACCCTCGACAAGTAAAAACGGCTTCGCCGTCCCTTAAGAGGGCTAACCCGTTTTTGTCGGAGACGATTTCAAATATCGATTAACTTGGAGCTTATAAAGGCTGACTCATAGAAAAAAGGTATTACGACCCCGTTGCGAACCGGGAAGCAGGACCATCTCCCATCTGAAGGTTAACGGCCAATCTCATCTCATCGATATCAAAAGGTTTGGTAAAGTGCATTAAAGCACCGAGGTCGGTCGCTTCCTTGATCATGTCCAGTTCGCCATAAGCGGTCATCATGATGACTTTAATGTCTCGGTTGATTTCCTTGATCTGTTTTAAAATTTCCAACCCGTCCATCCCGGGAATCTTCATATCCAGCAAAACCAGGTCAGGTGAATGCGCTCTTACGATTTCCAGAGCAGTCCGGCCGTTGGCGGCTTGAAACGTCTCGTAACCTTCCGTCGAGAACACCTCAAGCAGCAAAATGCGGATGCCCACCTGATCGTCTACAATCAGCAGCTTCTTCTTTTTGTCCATGACCTTCCCTCCGTGTCTGAGAACTGTTCACGAGCCGTACCGTTGCTTATTCGAGGTCGATGCCATGAATTCCTTCCATTTCCAACAAAAATAAAAAACCGCCCGGCACGCCGGAGCGGTGGAAAGGAACGATCAGTCCTCGGAATAAGCCAGCGCGGCTTTGACGAACTCGCGGAACAGCGGCTGAGGCCGATTCGGACGCGAAGTGAATTCCGGATGGAACTGCACGGCGAGAAACCACGGGTGACCCGTCAGTTCGATGATTTCGACGAGCCGCCCGTCCGGGGACGTGCCGGAGATGAGAAGACCGGACGACTCGATGCGTTCCCGATATTCATTGTTGAATTCGTAGCGATGGCGATGGCGTTCGTATACTAGCTCGTCTCCGTAACATTCCGCCGCAAGACTTCCGGCTGCGAGCTTACACGGGTACAAGCCAAGTCGCATCGTGCCGCCGAGATCCTCGATGTCCTTCTGCTCGGGGAGTAGATCGATGACCGGATACGGCGTGGCCGGATGGATTTCGGAGCTGTTGGCTCCATCCATGCCGCACAAGCTGCGGGCATATTCAACAACCGCCACCTGCATGCCTAGGCAAATACCGAAGAACGGAATGCCGGTCTCGCGCGCATAACGGATAGCCGTTACTTTGCCTTCGATCCCGCGGTCACCGAACCCTCCGGGCACGAGAATGCCGCTGACGCCGTCGAGCAGCTCCCTGACGTTATCCGGATTCACTTCCTCGGCATTGATCCAACGGATTATCACCTTGGACCCTGAATGAATGCCGGCGTGTCCGAGCGATTCCACAATGGAGAGATACGCGTCATGAAGTGCGACATACTTGCCGACGATGGCGATTTCCGTCGTTTTGTTCAGAGACTTGACCCTCTGCACAAGCGATTCCCACTCGGCCATATCCGGAGCGCCGGCGGAAAGTCTGAGATGCTTGACGACGTAATCATCCAGCCCCTGCTCCCTCAGCATAAGGGGTACATCATACAACGTGGAGGCGTCTAGGCATTCGATCACAGCCGCGGCGTCGATGTCGCAGAAAAGCGCGATTTTGCGCTTTAAATCGTCCGCGAGCGGATATTCGGTCCGGCATACGATCACATGCGGCTGAATGCCGATGCTCCGAAGCTCCTTGACGCTGTGCTGCGTGGGCTTCGTTTTGACTTCACCGGCCGCCTTGATATAAGGGATCAAGGTGACATGAATATACATGACGTTCTCCCGGCCGATGTCGCTCTTGATTTGACGAATCGCTTCGAGGAAGGGCAGACTTTCGATGTCGCCCACCGTCCCGCCGATTTCCGTGATGACCACGTCGGATCCGGCCTCACGGCCTGCGCGGAATATGCGGTCCTTGATTTCGTTCGTAATGTGGGGGATCACCTGCACCGTTCCGCCGAGGTACTCTCCGCGGCGTTCCTTACTGATAACGGTCGAGTAGATTTTGCCCGACGTCACGTTGCTGTTCTTCGACAGATTAATGTCAATGAACCGTTCGTAGTGGCCGAGATCGAGATCGGTTTCCGCACCGTCGTCGGTCACGAACACTTCCCCGTGCTGATACGGACTCATCGTACCCGGATCCACGTTGATATAGGGATCGAACTTCTGGATCGTCACTTTGAGACCGCGATTCTTGAGCAGCCGCCCGAGTGACGCGGCCGTGATGCCTTTACCGAGCGACGATACGACGCCGCCGGTCACGAAAATATATTTGGTCACGCTGTTCAAAACCTCCTGCCGCATGCCGCTTTGGCATCCCCATTATCGTTGCCCAGTTGCTCGTTTCTTTCATTCCCAAACCGTATGGGAAAAACAAAAAAGTGACACCCATTAACTGGGGGCACTTTTCAGGATTTCATCATATGGTCAAGCACACTTCTAAAGCCCAAGCATAAGTCTACCGTCTCACCTGGGTAGTGTCAAGCCAAAAACCGTACCGTTTCGGCAAAAAAATCACTTGTCTTTCGCGTCATCGTCGGAATCGACGCCATCGGCGGTGTCGGCGGTGTCGGCATCATCCTCGGAGTCAGCGTCGCCTTCCTTATCGTCTTCGAGATTTTCGTCTATCGTAGAATCGTCGTCTTCGAGCGCAACTTCCTCGTCTACTTCGGACGACTCTTCCCCTTCGTCGAAAATCTCCTCGCGATCTTCGTCGAACAGATCGAAGTTCTCTTCCTCCGCCGTCTCTTCGTCGTCTCCGTAGAGTTCCTCGTCATCGTCATCGTCGTCGTTAATGATGCGCGGACGCTTGCCTCCACCTGTCACTGAGCCATCCGTGTCGCGCTCGACCGGATACCAGCGCTTCAGGCCCCATACGTTGTTGCCAACACAGGCAAAACGACCGTCGATATTGATTTCGGTATACAACTGGGCAATGACGTCATCAATCCGATCCACGGAGAAACCACGGAATTTCGCGATTTCAGTCATGAGATCGCGGTAGTAGAACGGAGCATTCGCCGCTTTCAAAACCTCAAACGCAAGGTCTACCATCGGCAACTCCCGAATTTTCTCGGAGTCGAGTTTCAGTACATACTCGGCGCTCAAGTAAGTTCCCATCCTCTCTTTATATCAACCGTTAAGTGTTTCCTGTTCATTGTCAACCTTTAGTAAACCTTATTTTCTGTTAAAATGCAAGCGCTGTGGAGGCTGTGCCCCGCACCGGCTGAACATCCGAATATCCGATCCCGGCTATCGCCGAAAAAGCGAAGGCGCGTCCCTGCCGGACGGTTCCTTCGCTTTTCGACTGTATCCCTCCGGCTCCTCCGCGGGCGGAGGAGTCGGAATGGCCAAGAGTCTCACCGGAAACTCTCCATCCATCCTATGCCCCGTCAAAGGAATTGACACGGAACGCCGCCCATTTCCAACCAAAAAAGGCCGGTTCCCCAAGCTTTTGCGAAGGTGTCCACATACAATACGGAAGCACATTCGTCGGGAGGGAACCCATATTGCACATATGCGGTTTTCAGGAATGGCTGCGCCGCTCCTTGGACGCCGCCGAAGAACGGGGACGACGGTCGATCCTCCGCTTCGCAAGTCCCGGCGATTATCGGCAGTTTCTACAGGCGCTCCGGACGAACCGCCCATCTAAAGAGAAGCTTCGGGGCTTCCGCAGACTGGGCCTCATCCATGCGGTATCCTGTCCCTTTCCTAGGGAGGTACTTCCGCCGCCGTGGTCGGAACTTGTCAGCGAAGAGGATGAGGTCGTACACGTTAACTCATTGCCGTCGGGAATCAACGTGATGGACAGTGGAATTCCTTGGGGCGTCCGGCACGTGAAGGCGCCGGAAGCTTGGAGCAAGACGACGGGGCACCGCATCAAAGTCGGCGTCATCGATACGGGCGTCGATTTCCATCACCCCGATCTGAAGCATTCGGTCGATAGGGGCATCAACCTTCTATACCGCACCTATCTGCCCCAGGACGACAACGGACACGGCACTCATATTGCCGGCACGATTGCAGCGGCCAACCGGCTGCAGGGCATGATCGGAGTGGCTCCAAGGGCATCGATCCATCCCGTCAAAGCGTTCGACTATAACGGCACGGCCTATGTGTCCGACATCATTCTAGGCATCGACTGGTGCGTCCGCAACCGAATGGACGTCGTCAACATGAGTTTCGGCATGCGAACCCGCAGCAAGTCGCTGCTGCAAGCGGTAGACAACGCTCACCGCTCCGGCGTGCTGATCGTCGCATCATCCGGAAACGACGGGCTGAGAGACGATATCGATTACCCCGCGCGTTACGGGCAGACGATCGCCGTCGGCGCGACCAACCGGGATGGCCGGATCGCCTCCTTCACCAATCGCAGTGACATGATCGACATCTATGCGCCCGGAGACAAAGTCATCTCAGCTTGGCTCAGAGGCCGCCACCGTGAGATGAGCGGCACCTCCATGGCGACCTCCCATGTCTCGGGGGCCGTTGCCTTGCTGCTCGCACACAAGCCCGGTCTTTCGCCCGACCGAATCAAATCCATCCTCAAACGATCGGCCAGACCTTTGAAGAGCGGGAAAGGCCCCCGGACGGCCGGGGAGCTTGACGTCATGCGAATGCTGAAAGTAGCGGACAAGATAAACAAGAGTTAGGGTTACATTTGGTCAGGAGCGGAGACGCCGACCATAGACAGGCAGTTGGCGATCACGATTCTGAGCGCCGCGAGCAGCTGCAGGCGTGCTTGGCTTTGCTCCGTGTCTTCCGTAATGACGCGTTCCGCTTTGTAGTAGCTGTGGAACAGAGAGGCCAATTCGTACACATAGCGGATGATGGCATGGGGCGCATAGTTCCGGGCTGTATCTGCGACCACCTCCGGCAGTTCTCCCATTTTGCGGAGCAAATCGAATTCGTGTTCGGTGGTGAGCCGATGCAGCGGAGCTTGCTGCCACGGCAGCAGGGCGATTCCTTGTTCCTCCGCTTGGCGGAAAATGCTGCAAATTCGGGCATGGGCGTACTGCACGTAAAACACCGGATTTTCGTTCGATGTCGAAACAGCGAGGTCCATATCGAAATCGAGATGGGAATCCATGCTGCGCATCGTGAAGAAGTAACGAATGGCGTCAACGCCGACTTCATCCATCAGATCTTCCATCGTCACCGCTTTGCCGGTGCGCTTGGACATTTTCACTTTTTCGCCGTCTTGGAACAGGCTGACCATCTGGGCGATCAGCACGGTCAGTTTGTCGGGATCGTTGCCGAGCGCCGCCATAGCCGCCTTCATTCGAGGAATATACCCATGGTGATCGGCGCCCCAAATATTAATCATGCGGTCGTAACCCCGACCGTACTTATCCATATGATAAGCGGCGTCGGGAGTCAGGTAGGTGTAAGAGCCGTCGTTCTTCACGAGCACGCGGTCTTTATCGTCGCCGTATTGGGTGCTGGAAAGCCACACGGCGCCGTCTTGTTCGTACACTTGTCCCTTGGTGCGAAGCGCATCGAGAACGGCCGTGACTTTACCGGATGTATATAACGAAGTCTCACTGTACCAGTTGTCAAAATGAACCCCAAACCGGCCAAGATCCCGTTTAATTTTGTCCAGTTCCTTTTCCAAGCCATAATCCCGGAAATAATTGAAGCGTTCTTCGTCTGGCAGCGACAATAGCCGGTTCCCCTCGCGTTCCACCAGTTCTTGCGCGAATCCGACAATGTCTTCGCCGTAATATCCGTCTTCCGGCATTTCCGCTTCTTGCCCCAAGGCTTGGCGGTAACGCGCTTCGATGGACCTGGCGAGATTGACCACCTGTTTGCCCGCGTCGTTGATGTAATATTCCCGCGTCACTTCGTAGCCGGCAAACGAGAGTACGTTGCATAGCACATCGCCTACCGCAGCTCCACGGGCGTGACCAAGATGCAGGCTTCCGGTCGGATTCGCGCTCACGAACTCGACTTGGATTGTACGCCCTCTGCCCGCGTCCACGGAACCGTATTTGCCGGCTTGCTCCAGCACATCTCCGATGACCGGATAAAGGAAGCTTTTGTCGAGCCGGAAATTGATGAAGCCAGGTCCTGCGATTTCCGCCGACTCGATCCAGGCGCGGCTTTTGTCGATGTACTCCACGATCGCTTCCGCGATTTGGCGGGGATTGCGCTTGGCGATTTTCGTAAGCTGCATAGCCAAATTGGTCGCGAGATCGCCATGCGACTTCTCTTTGGGCACTTCCAGCACAATCGGCGGCAGCTCATCGCGGCTATCTACAAGACCGGCATTCAGTGCCGCATCAGAAAGCGCATTGGTCATGGCCGCCTGAAGTTTCTCCAAAACATTCATTCCGTCTGTTCCTCCCGAATTTCCAACTTAATCGAACATTGTTCGAATTTCTCGCCCATGATTTGCAGGTCATATTCCCACTCGACGATGCCGCCCGATGGCGACAAATCGATCCGGATGCTGCGAGTCCAAGTTTCTGCACTCAAAGTACCGTAAGGGGTAGCGAGCGTACCGTTACGCCATTCGCCGATGTGGAACAACTGCTCCTGTGCTACCGCACCTTTCCGATTCATGCGGATTTCAGCTTCCCGTACTATGAGAGTCATGTCCGATATGCCGCTATTGTCCGCTCCACCTGTCGGCGACGAGGTCCGGCATGTGACAGCCCAGCCGGTGGTCATCCGATACAGCTCGCCGGAAGCTGTCAGCCGATCCAGACCCCCGTCCGGGAGCCGGATCCGAAAATCGACCGACACGCTTGTTCTGTCCGGCATGGAGCCCTCTCCCGTCGCTTTTTCATTCTTGTTACTACTATATACAGAACGTCCGGGCAATTCAAATGAATCTGCTTGCCGGCGATGTTGCTTTTCCCTGTTTTACTTTGTCCAAGACATTCAAGCTGGCGCCGGCGGTTATCGCAGCGCAACTGGCCTCCATCGTCAACGGGCAGGACGAAGGAGTACGCGCCGAAACGGCCGGCGGCTACTTGAACTTGTTCTTCGACCCGGTGCGCTGGGCAAGGCGGATCGTCGACACCGCAATGGCCGACGGCTATGGTCGATCAGAGGCAGGTTTGGGGCAGCACATCGTGATCGACATGTCTTCGCCGAATATCGCTAAGCCGTTCGGAATCGGACATCTCCGCTCGACCATGATCGGCAATGCGCTGGTGAACCTGTACCGTTTAGCCGGCTACCGGGTGACAAGCGTCAACCATCTAGGCGATTGGGGAACGCAGTTCGGGAAGCTCATCGCCGCATATCAGCGCTGGGCTGTATGTGGTGGACGCCGAACAAACGCTGCATTTTCAACAGGTGTTCGCCGTACTCCGTAAAATGGGCGAGGATTGGCAGGAACAGTGCCGCCATGTCGCCTTCGGGTTGATGAAATATGAGGGCAGAAAAATGTC
>JAQBPQ010000046.1 GCA_028287445.1 Cohnella sp. | reverse complement strand
ATTGTTCTTCACTCCACGGAAGCTCGTCCACCGCACAATTGACGTTCGGCTGTTGCACCAACTTGCCGTCAATGATTAAGTCATGTTCACTGTTGCCGTTATCGTTTCCCACATAAAAATGGTAATTAATAGTAATTCCCCTCCTAATATGTAAGCTGTAGTATTACTTTGCCACACAGAGTGTTATCCGGCATCCCGCTATGTACCTAAAATGAAGTTAAGGTTTTCTAAGGATCGGTCGAATCCTGAAACTTGAAGGAAATATTTCGGACAAAAACGACCTTGATCCATTTGGGCAAATACGATCCGATTCTCATATTTCCGGTTCCGTGCGTGCATGCTATTCAAACGAATGGAGGGATGCCCGGTGACGGAAGTACTGCCCAAGGACCTATTTTATATGAGATGTTTGATCGCCAATGTCGTGTTTATCGGCGAGCCGGACGGCGTGGATTGGGTGCTGGTGGATGCGGGTGTTCATTCTTACGCCGACAACATTGTGAATGCGGCCAAAAAACGGTTTCGATCCGCTAGACCACAAGCCATTCTGCTCACCCACGGACACTTCGACCATATCGGGACACTTGATAAATTGTTGGAGCTCTGGGAAGCCATACCGGTATATGCTCATGACAAGGAACTGCCTTATCTGACCGGGAAAGCGGATTACCCCGAGCCGGATCCCACCGTCGGAGGCGGTTTAGTGGCGCGGGCATCGTCTCTTTACCCTCACACCGCAATCGATATCAGCAGCCGGGTTCAGGTTTTGCCGGACGATGGAACCATTCCTGAAATGCCCGGTTGGCGGTGGATCCACACCCCCGGACATACGGAAGGGCATGTCTCCTTCTTCAGGGAATCCGATCGGGCACTCATCGCCGGGGATGCATTCATTACCGTGAAGCAGGAATCCGCTCTTGCTGTGGCAACTCAGGAAAAGGAAATTCACGGCCCTCCCGCTTATTTCACGCCGGATTGGGAGGAGTCATGGCGATCCGTCCAAAAACTGGAGGCGCTTAAGCCCGCTGTGGCTGTCACCGGACACGGAGTTCCGATATCCGGCGAAGAGCTCCAACGGGGACTGGCCGCCTTGGCCCGCGACTTCGATCAACTCGCGATTCCGGATCATGGCCGATACGTTCCCCCACACTCGTGATAAACGCGTAGAAGCCTGCCTCACGGCAGGCTTTTTTGAGTCTACAAGCAGGATTCTGTATAATGGTTCCAACTCGAACGAAAAGGTGCTGATGATCCAATGGCAGAAAAAAACCGTCTAGGAAAAACTGATTTGTATGTGAACCCGATCGGTCTGGGTACCAACGCGGTCGGCGGTCACAATATTTATCCGAATCTGAGCGATGACACGGGGAAACAAGTTGTTCGGACCGCGTTTGAGAATGGAATCAATTTCTTGGACACGGCCTATATCTATGGTCCTGAGCATTCGGAACGACTCATCGGGGAAGTCATCCAGGAGAAAGGGAATCGCCAGGACGTCGTGATCGCTACCAAAGGCTCGCACAAGTTGGTAGACGGCAAGATGGTGCATGATAATTCGCCTGCATTTCTCACCGAGTGTGTGGAAAGCAGCTTGAAACGGCTTCATACGGATTTTATCGATTTGTTTTACATACATTTCCCGGACCAAAACACTCCCAAAGCGGAAGCCGTTGGTGCCTTGAAAAGGTTGAAAGACGCGGGGAAGATCAGAGCCATTGGGGTGTCCAACTTCTCCATCGAGCAGCTAAAAGAAGCCAATGTCCATGGCGACGTGGATGTTCTGCAATCCGAATATAACTTGTTTAAACGCAGTGTGGAACAGGAGATTCTCCCTTATTGCGCGGGAAATAACATCTCGTTCGTTCCGTATTTCCCGCTCGCTGCAGGCTTATTGGGCGGCAAATATACGCGGGATACGAAGTTCGATGACGGCCGGGCGAGAAACCCGATGTTCCAGGGAGAAGAATTCGCCCGCAACTTGGCGAAGGTCGATCAACTGCGGACAATTGCCGATGCCAAGCATGCCGAAGTCGCCCACGTCGTCCTCGCTTGGTACTTAACCGTGGAATCCATTGATGCGCTGATCCCCGGAGCCAAAAAGCCGGAGCAAGTCCTAAACAACCTCAAAACCTTGCAAGTCCGGCTAACCGCCGACGAAATCGCGAAAATCGATCAGATCTTTCAAGTTTAATCCATTTCCGAGAATGCGTAGAAGACTGCCGACCATTTGTCGGCAGTCTTGTTATCGTCGGCTTACGATTGCAACTTTATTGCGTTACATTATACAAACGAGCAACCATTTACACTCTAGAACAACTGTTTTGCGTTTCAGTCGTGGAACTCATTTTGTAGCTCATCTATCGTGGTTTGAATAATGATCCGGAGACCCTGCAACATCATCTCATACGGCAATGTCGGCCAAGTCGGATGCTCTGCCGCCATCTCCTCAGACGCCGGAAAGTGCACAAACCCCGCGATCATGGACGGGTCATTTTGCCGTATGTAATCCAAGACCCCGTACATGGCGTTA
>JAQBPQ010000044.1 GCA_028287445.1 Cohnella sp. | reverse complement strand
GAAGAAGACAATCATGTCATTGCGATCATCGACATTGCCACGAAAAAAATCATTTGGAGTTACGGACACCCGGGACAACGAGGAAGCAAGGAAGGGTATTTGAATACCCCGGATGATGCCTTTTTGCTTCCTGACGGAAACGTCACCGTGGCGGATATCAAAAATCATCGGATCCTATTTATCAGTCCGGAAGGTAAAATCATCAAACAATACGGAACGACCGGTGTTAGAAAACATAATCCGCCCGATTTTCTTGGGGCTCCGAACGGAGGTTTTCCTTTACCGGATGGAGGGCTTATGATCACTGAAATTAACGGAAGCTGGGCGGATCGCTTGGACAAGGATGGGAAACTGGTCTACGCTGTTCATTTCAAAGATATCGCTTACCCTTCCGATTCACAGTTGTTAGACGATGGAACTATACTCACGGTAGACTATTCCACACCAGGCAAAGTGGAAAAAGTAAAAACCGATGGAACCGTAGTTGCCAAATATGCTCCGAAATCCGGTCCGGGCATGTTGGCTAAACCTTCCTTGGCCATTCCATTGCCGAACGGCAATATTGCGGTCAATGATGACTATAATCATCGTGTTGTCATTCTGGATCCCAATCTCACCAAAATTGTATGGCAGTATGGCAACGACGGCATTCCAGGGACCGATCCGGGGTACTTAAATACGCCGGACGGAATGGATTTCATTCCGCCTGACTGGCAGTTACCGTTACATTGACATCGCTTGTTTGACCATTTTCAAGTCGTTGGCCAACAGTTGATTCAATTGATAAGCTGGATAATAACCGCGCTGCAGCATGAAATAAAATACTTTGCCATGCAGTTGGATTGCCTTGAGCAAATGCCGTTGGAAGATTTCCCTTAAGGAAGGAGTGGCGGTTTCCGTAATTCCGATGGCGTAATTGCGGACTGCACTTTTGGCAAAAGAAAGCAGATGGCCCGCATAAAATGCCGTCAAGTCTGCCCTCATACCGCCAGGTGCGGGTGCGACCGGGGCATGTTGATACAAGGGAACCAGTTCCTTTAAATTTTGTTCAATCCCGTGAATGGCTTCCGTATACAACCCACGCAGCGTCGGATCTTGAACGTTCGGAAGCTGCATTTTGAAATCCATTAAGCAATGCGCCTGCATTGCAGCCAACTCGTGCATTTCCATCGTCTCATGCCATGCCAAGTGCCCCGTGGCCTGCTGATGTGTATACAACCGAATCCCTCCATGCTCATGATGCCATACCATATGCCTATTTCTGCGAATGGATAGTTGTCTCGATGCGTTTTCGTCATGACTTCCCCGTTGAGAATAGCGGCATATATCGGTTACGATGAATAATGGAAAGTTTATTTTGGGGGAGGATGGACATGGCGCTGTTTCATTGCGAGTTTTATTCCGATTCATTAGGATTATCGACGGGGATGACCGTCATTTTGCCGGACGGCCCGGCGGGGACCCGAGGATTTCCGACCCTGTATTTGCTTCACGGGCTGTCGGACGACCATACGATCTGGCTGCGCCGGACGTCGATTGAGCGTTACGCTGATGCGTACGGGATAGCGGTTGTGATGCCGAACGCGCATCGAAGCTTTTATACCGATATGAAGATGGGCTTCCCCTACTGGACGTTTATTAGCGAGGAAGTGCCGACGTTGGCTCGTTCGTGGTTTCCATTATCCACGGAACGCGGGGATAACTTTGCGGCCGGTTTGTCGATGGGTGGATATGGCGCGTTTAAGCTGGCTATGAGGCGTCCGGATCTTTTTGCGGCAGGGGCAAGCCTGTCGGGTGCGCTGGATATGGTGAATCGTTGGCAAGAAGACGCGGGTTTTCCCAACCCGGAATTTAGCCGCATTTTCGGCAGCCTAGATCAACTTCGAGGGTCCGACGACGACTTGTTCCATGTGGCGAATGAGTTGGCGAGCGGCTCCGGACCGAGACCGATGCTGTTCCAAAGCTGCGGTACGGAGGATTTTCTTTATCAGGCGAATCTCGATTTTCGCGATCATGCCCGCAAGCTCGGGTTGGAATTGACGTACGAGGAGGCGCCGGGAGGCCACGAATGGGGTTACTGGGACACCCACATTCAGCGAGTGCTGGCCTGGCTGCCGATTCGCAAAAACTAGTTTTTCCCGGCGTTGACGACCCTGGGAGAACGTGGTATCATTTCCATACAAGATTTCCATGGAGAGCGGAAGCACCGCAAATTTCGGCGAACGACGCCGGGGTTTGCGGTTTTTTTGTTTTTCTGCGGAAAGAAAGGTGGAGATGCGATGACACGGAAAATCGTATTGGCGTTTCCAAATCGAGACTATGCCGCCAGGCTCGCAGAGTACTTTCGTGAGACAGAGCCCGAATGGGAGACAGCTGCTTTTACACATGAAGCTGCGCTTCGACTTCGATTGCAGGAAGCCGGCGGTATCGATTTCCTGCTGGGATCCCCACAGTTGCTTCGGCCGGTTGAGGCGTTGTTAAAAGGTGCCTCTTGTGTTGCCGCTTTGGTGGAGAATCCGGGCGAGGCAGCAGGTGCCTGGCCGGAGTTGAACGTATTTCAGTCACTGCCTTCTCTCACCGCCGGTATGCGCGCACTATTGTCGGATAGAGGGAAAGCGGAACCTGGCGGGTGCCGGCTGCTGACTGTTTTCTCCGCCTCGGGAGGCGTCGGGAAAACATCGGTTGCGCTTAACATGGTCCGGCAAGCCGGGGAAAGGGGCTTGCGCACCTTCTATTTAAATTTGGAAACCTTAAACGCCACTTCGCGTTTGTTCGGCACCGGGGAGCCCGACAGCCTATCCCGGCTTCTCTATGGACTGCAGACGGAACCGGACCGATTCATGGAACGATTGGAGCAGTCCGTCCGGCATCAGCCGTATATGCGAACCGATTTCGTCGACGCGCCGGATCATCCGGGTGAACGGACGGCGATGACGCCTGAACTGCTGGCAGAGTTGGTTGGCGCGGTCCGAAATACGGGGCGTTACGATTGGATCGTCGCGGATCCGGACAGCGGTATCAGCGATTGGCACCGCAAGCTGCTTAGTCTCAGCGACCGCATCGTCTGGCTGGTCACAGACGACTGGCAGTGCATGGAGAAGACGGAGCGGCTGTTAGCCTATTGGCGTAATGAGGTTTCGGAATGGTCCGGCCATCTGTTGTTCGTGCGGAACAAGGGCCAGGGATCACCGGCGAACCGTTGGAATTTGCCTTCTCCTGCAGCCGCGGTGATGCCGTACATCTCCGATTGGAAAGGAATGGAGCAGCCGGGGAAATTGCTGGGAGCTGCGGCTTTTTGCGGAGCCGTTGACGGCCTGTTGGACGCTTGGGGCTGGGAACGGCGCCGGAAGGAGGATAAGTTCGATGGAAGTTTGGGGTCTATCCGGCGAGGAGCTGGCTGAACTTCGGGAGGCGGTCCGTGCCCGGCTCGCTTGGGACGCATCGGTACCGGATGAGGAACTGAGGCGGTTGATCGAAACAGAGCTTTTCCGTCGTGAACGGGCAAGGCGGATGACGGCATCCGAGCGCAAAGCGGCCGTGGAGAGGCTGTTCCATTCGTTCCGAGGGCTGGACGCCCTTCAACCCCTGTTGGAGGATCCGGATATTACTGAAATCATGATCAATTGTCACGATGAAATTTACATTGAACGGCAGGGGGAGCTGCAGTTATCCGGGATTGGTTTCGAGTCTCCGGAACGGCTGGAGGATTTGATCCAGAGCATGGTCGGCCGCGTCAACCGAATGGTCAACGAAGCTTCTCCCATTGTAGATGCCCGTCTGCCCGACGGTTCAAGAATCCATGTCGTGCTGCCACCCGTTGCTTTGAAGGGACCGACCGTCACGATTCGGCGCTTTCCGGTCAATCCGCTCGGTATGAAAGAACTTATCGCCTTAGGTGCACTAACGGAGGAAGCGGCTCAACTGCTTCAACGCCTTGTATTCGCGAAGTACAACATTTTTATAAGCGGCGGGACGGGGTCGGGTAAAACCACTTTCCTGAATGCTTTGACCGAGTGGATACCGGCCGGGGAACGGATCGTTACGATTGAGGATGCCGCAGAACTGCAAATTCGCGGAGTACCCAACTTGGTATCTCTGGAAACGAGAAACGCGAACAGTGAAGGAAAGGGCCGGATCGGCACGCGGGAACTCATCCGTGCATCTCTTCGGATGAGGCCGAATCGCATCATCGTAGGAGAAGTCCGGGGGCCGGAAGCTTTAGATATGCTTCAGGCCATGAACACGGGGCATGAGGGAAGTTTGTCGACCGGCCATGCGAACAGCCCGAAGGACATGATGTCCCGTTTGGAGACGATGGTGCTGAGCGGATCGGACTTGCCGGTGCAGGTCGTGCGAAAACAGATGGCATCCGCCATCGATGTGATCGTGCATGTCAGCCGTTTCCGCGATCGGAGCCGCAGGGTGACGGACATCTGCGAGGTATGCGGCCTTGAACAAGATGAAGTGAAGCTACGTCCGCTGTTCCGATTTGAGGAAGAATCGGAGGCAAACGGCCGGGTGCTCGGTCGCCTCGTGAAGGTCGATAAGCTCGAGGATACCCGCAAGCTCCTTTTTGCAGGGTTCCGGGAGGAGGCCGGATGACGGATTATGGCCGATTTGATTTGAACCGTAAGCAGTGGATCCGGGCAGTTTGTATCGGCGGTGTGATTTGTTTTGCTGCGGTATGGCTGGTATGCCGTCAGCCGTTGGTGGCTGCCGCGGCCGCACCGGGCGGCCTATGGTACCCCCGTTTGTACCGTGAACGTCTGCGCCTTAGGCGGAGGGATAAACTGAGACATCAATTTAAAGAGATGCTCCAAGTACTGTCTTCTCTTCTGTCTGCCGGCCGATCGGTGGAAAACGCATTTTACTCTCTCGAAGGAGACTTGGCCCTGCTCACTGGAGATATTCGCTCCGACTTGCTTCAGGAACTGCGCATAATGGCCAACCGGATGCGAAACGGAGAACCGCTGGAACCTTTATTGGAAGATTTCGCCCGGCGGTCCGATCTGGAGGAAGTACGCAACTTCGCTGAGGCATTCGGTATTTGCAAACGAGCAGGCGGAGACATGGTGGAGATTGTCCGCAGAACCTCGCAAATCATCGGAGAGAAATTGGATGTTCAGATGGAGGTGTCGGTTTTGATGTCGCAGAAACGGTTCGAATCGCGGATCATGATGGGCATGCCGTTCGCCTTCATCGGATTTCTCGGATTTTTCGCTCCGGAGTATATGTCCCCTCTGCACCATGGCGTCGGATGGGTATTGCTTGGATCTTGTCTTCTTCTGCTAGCGGGTTGTTGCTGGTGGATGCTGCGGATTATGGACATCGAGGTATGACGGGAATGGCGCGCATCGCCGTGGTTTTGGGATTCGTTTCGCTGTACGCGATACTGTGGTTTCGATTGATGGGCAGGGATCGAAGAGAGGGGAGACGTCGCCGGTACGAGTGGTTCGATCCTCTCATTGAGCTCCTCAAGTGGCGGGGAATTTTCGAATACCTGCTGCCGATTCTTCACCGGCCCCGAATGGCGCTGGTTGTCTTGGAGGGGGGCATTTGCCCGCCGGAAAGACTTCTTCGTTGGACAGCGGAGGGAGTGGGTATGGCATATGGAGCATTGCTCGTATGTTGGCTCCTCGCTTTTGCTTCCGGAAACCTGGCGGTGGCTTGCATCGGATCCGTGGCGGCAGGATGCATTCCCGTATTGCGTGCAAGAGATTTGAACAGCCAACTGGAACGACGAAGGCAAACGCTTTTGATGGAACTGCCGGTTCTTCTCAGCAGGCTGCTCGTCATGGTGAATGCAGGCGAAAACGTGTTGCGGGCGCTTCATCGGAGCATGGATCGGCAGCAGGCTAAGGGCCGGCACCCGCTTTACGATGAGCTTCGTTCCGCTTTGGCTGCCATGCAAAGAGGTGAAAGCATGAACCTGGCCATGGAGGAATTCGGACGCCGATGCGCGGTTCCGGAGGCCCAACTGTTCGCTGCAACACTGCTGATGAACGCCAAACGGGGCGGCGACGAGTTCGTTCCGGCACTGCGGGATTTAACCCGCCAAATGTGGGAGAAACGCAAAACCGCAGCAAGGACGCTGGGGGAGCAAGCTTCATCCCGGCTGGCTTTTCCTCTTGCTGTCGTGTTTCTGCTCATTGTCGTGCTGGTGGGTGCACCCA
The DNA here is from genome assembly GCA_028287445.1 of Cohnella sp. GTDB lineage: Bacteria > Bacillota > Bacilli > Paenibacillales > Paenibacillaceae > Cohnella. The sequence goes on along the minus strand of JAQBPQ010000044.1, from coordinate 7,846 downwards.
CAATGTTGATGATGTAAGCCAATCGGGAGGGGATCCATATGAAGGAACGAATTCGGGGTATCCGAAACTTCGGGTTACGGACGTTTGCGGTTTTCTGGAGGAATGAAGAAGGGATCGGAACGCTGGAGATCGTGCTGATCGCAGCCGTACTGATTTTGGTAGCTATTTTATTTAAAGATTGGATTATGAACTTCTTAAGAAGCTTGATGGATTCTGCGGAAGGCAAAGCGGGGACGATCTTCGATTGACCGAAACTAGGGGGGAGCCCGATGGGTGTCCGGTTAGGCAGGCTGCGGATGCTGGCGCGCAATGACGAAGGGTCCGTCACATTGGAAGCTTCGATGGTATTTCCTTGGGTGTTGATCATTACTTTTCTGTTGATCCTGTTTTCAATTGTACTCACCCAGCATGTGTTGCAGTATTATTCCGCGACGGTAACGGGTGAACGAATCGCGTTCGGCTGGTCGAATTCAGCCAAAGAGGTACGAACCGGCGCCTATCCGAGCGGTCGCTATGACGGGTTATACTGGCGCGTACAAGACGATTCGCTCTTGGCCGGGTTGTTCGGTTGGACAATCAATCAGGATGGCGTCAAGGTTCCAATTTCCTTTGAGTCGGCCGGCGATGGGGGTTCCTCCGCCGAGGTCAAGCTGAGAAAAGCTGCGGGAACGTTGCCGGAGGGAATCGGGGGAGAGATCGGATACCGCAACCGATTATGGAAAAGGGAAATTTCGGTTGTGGCAACCGGAGGCCGGATTCCAGATCCGCTGCGGCGGATTAGGGGCGGTGAGGGACGCACAGGTTCAGCCAACGTTATGGCCGTGGTGGTCGAACCTGCGGAGATGATTCGGACGTTTGACCTGATCCGATACTACAGGGCCAAGATCAACCAAAAAGGTGAGGGAGCGGCGTCTTATCGTGCCAAAGCGGCTGACATCCTGAAGAGATGGCGATGAAGCGCAGTCCCGAGTCGGGAGTGGTATCCGTTTATTTCATCGCGGTGACCGCTGCGTTTGTGCTGCTAACCGCCCTGTTGATCGATTTTTCCCGAATCGCTGCTTTCCGGAATCATGCGGAATTGGCTGTTCAATCGGGCGTCCGTTCAATTCTCTCTTCTTATGATCCCATCTTGTATGCCCGCTACGGATTGTTCGTTCGCGGAGGAGAAGACGCAGGAGAACTTCTGCGTACCACGGCAGAAGGTCACTTCAATGAACCGAACAAAAGCGGGGCGTTTCCGTACATAGAAGCCGAATGGATATCCGTCGACGCAACAGAAAGCCGACCGTTGGCGGACCATGAAATATTTCGTCGGCAAGTACTGGAAGAGATGAAGTACAAGGCGCCCATTGACTTGACGCTGGAATTTGCCGACCGGTTTCGAGGCGTGTCCCCAGCCATGAAGGAGGCGGCAGCGACCGTCGACATGCTCGAACAAATGCGCAAGGCTTATGACCGCAGAGAAGCAGCACTGGATGAAGTGGTTGCAAGCCAGCAAAAAGGCGGGCAGAAAATCGTCTCCCTGTTGCGGGAGCTGGCTCCCTATCCTCCAATCTCTATAAGCGGGAGCTTACCTGCTGCTGATGTGAATCATGCCGCGGACGCTGCGTTACAATACGACGATTATATCGCCAAACGGCAGGACGATGAGACAAGAGAGAAAAATCGACACCATGGTGCTGTGATCTCCCGTTATGAATCCGGTGTGGTTTCTCTGGCGAGATCTTTGGCCACGCAAGCCGGCCTCATTCGGTCGTCCACCGATGAAGCCTATTTATCGTCGAAACAAGCCTGGGTTCGGGCCAAAGAAGCGAACGATGAAATGAGAGACATTACACAGAGAGTGACATCCCTTCCTTCAGGCGGTGACACTCATCTGAGCTCGGGAACGGGTGCAGCCGGCGAATTGGACCAGAGTAAAGTGCAATCGATCGCAGAACTGAGAAAGACGGCGGAACAGCTTTTGCTGGATGATTCGTTTTTTACTGCATTCTCCGATGATTTGGAGACCCAGAGAATACGCGGAGCGAATGTAGCCAACGAAGCCAATCATTTCTCTGCTCTGGCCTCTTCCGTGCCCGGATCCAGCGGGATCGGCAGCGCATTGCGCGACGGAGCCGGCCGGTTGCAAAAGTCGTTGGAAGATTACGCCGGAGAATATGGAACAGAAGGGAGCGTCATTCGGGATCGCCGCAGGCTGCTGGAATCACACCGATCCCGGGATGAGGAGCGCAAAACACAAGAACGCATGGCCCGATCCGAGTGGTCTGGATTGACCGGATTTGTGGGCGAGTTATCCGGACGCTCGGGGTCGGCGGAAGAACGCGCGTCTTTCGACAAAGCGGCTCGACTGGCACACGATAATCTAGAATGGAATCGGACCGACGACATCCAGGCTGATTCCACTCTGCCCGGGGACTCTGCGGATGGCAGAGACCGGGCAATGTCCGGGGCGAATGGTCTAATGGAAGCTTTAAAGGGATCGCTGTCCGGGCAACGAGATCAGATGTACTTTTCGGAATATGCCATACAAAGGTTCTCTCGCTTCCCTCCATCCGAGGTCAAAAAAATGTTGGAAGGCGCGGAAGTCCCTCTTCCTCTCGAGAACCAGGAAACGGAATATGTGCTCTACGGGCTTAATAACCCGGCACGCAATATAGCAGCGGCTTACGGGGAAATCATTTCCTTGCGGCTTGCGATTCGCACAATGGAAGGCCTCATCGAATGCCGTGCCATGGGGCATCCGTTACTGGTGTTGGCCGCTGCGCTGGTCTATGGGATCCGGAATGCACTGTTGGATATGCAACGGTTAGTGGAACGCGATTCCGTTCCATTATCCAAATACATACAGGCAGACACGAGTTATTCCGACTACTTGCGCTTATTTATGCTCATTCATGGGGGTTCCGCCGGCCATCTGGCCCGAAGTATTGCGGTGATGGAACAGGCGACCGGCGTTTCTCTCACTGAAGCCTATACGTATGTAAGCGCGGAAGGCACCGCATCCTTGCGTCTTTGGTTTTTTCCCGGTCTATTGAAGGTGATGGGGCGTGTCGGCCAATTGGGAGGCACGGTAAAGGGGAACCGTTATGAGGCGTCTTATACGGCGGACAGTTCTTATCAATAAAAAGAATACAGCAGGAGATGAAGGCGGTATCACATTAGAAACGGCACTTGTGATGCCGATGTTTCTTCTCCTGGTGTTCTTCCTGTTGTTTCTCGTTCAGACGTCGATTGTGACGATGGCGGTTCATGGCGCGCTTTCCCAATCGGTGCGTATGGCGGCTTCATCTTGGTACCCGATATCTCTGCTGAAGCAAGATGAAGGATCCCATCAGACAGCGGGATCATGGAGCGGCCAACTAAGCGGAGTGCAGGAAACAATCGGCGAGTTCGGTCGGTGGCTTCCTTCGCCCTTGAACGATTGGTCGCAGAGATTGGCGGAAGGCGACTGGACACCGGAACAACAGGCTGCCCGGCTTTCTTTCCGGTTGTTGTCGCTGCAATTGGCGGATTCACGCGTTCTGGACCCCGACCGTCTCACGATCACTTCGGTACAGCTTCCCAAGGGCAGCGATCCCAATCAGGCGTTTGTAACGGTAGAATCGGAGTATCGGCTTCCTTTCCGGGTCCCCTTTTTGAATCGGCCGGTTGTGATTCACTCGTCTGCCCGTGAACGGGCATGGGTGGGCGGTACTCCGTCGAAAGCGAGAGTGACCGACGGGGAAAACAACACCCTGCAAGTCAGTTTCGTTTCCCTGGAACCCAATCCCGTCCGGCCGGGAAGGAAAGCGACCCTGGTGCTGCGGACAACCCCTGGAGCAACCCTTGATCTGTCTATTCTTTACAAGAGCGGGCGAAGTCAAGCCAAGCATTTGGGAAGCGCAGCGGCGGATTCGTCGGGGCTCGTTTCCTGGACATGGCTTGTATCCGGCAATACGACCCCCGGGGAATGGAGTTGGGAAGTGACGGGTGCCGGTGGCGGCAGTTGGAACCAATCGTTTCAAGTTGCGGGCAAGAAAATGGAAGGTGAGAGCCGCAAATGAATCTTTGGGTGATGGGAATGACTTCCGCTCTGCTCATTAGCGCATGCTGGACAGATCTTCGTCGGCTCAGAATTCCCAATGTCCTTACCTTTGGGTTTGCCAGTCTCGGTTTAGGATATCATGCCGTGCACGGAGGTTGGTCGGGCATCGGTTATTCCCTTTCCGGTGCGGCTGTCGGCATCCTTCCCCTTCTGCTACTCTATCGGCTAAAGGGGATGGGGGGCGGTGACGTGAAGTGGTTCGGAGCCTTCGGAATGTGGACGGGTGTGCTCCCCACGCTGCAATTGCTCATTTATTCGATATTATTCGCCGGAGGAATATCGATTCTTTTGTTGCTGCTGAGGCTTCCCGTTATCCGTCAATGGGGGGCAAGAATGCCATGGCCCTGGGGGATTCATCCCGTTCATGCGGGCAGAAGAGCCGTTTTCCCTTTTATGTTGGCGGTGACGCCCTGTTTTATCTGGTTGGCTTTCTTTGATGGAATGCGAGCATCATGACTGGAGGGATGATCATGGAGAGGTATCGGGCTCGTTTTGAACGGAATCGGGGTCATTTCCTTGTATTGGAAGGCGATCCGGCGATCACCAGAGAAGACTGCGATCCGTTCCAAATGCGCATGTTTCAAGCCTGTGAAATTCCCGGCCTATTGAGACCGGATACGGTGGAAATCGACGGCAAGGTTGCGTTTCGTTATTCCCTGCAAGGAGGGCGAATGCTTTCCCAAGCGATGCGTGCCGTCAAATGGTCCATGTCAGATCTTATGAGCACCTTGTGCCGTCTGGCGGAAATTATGGAGGACTGTCGTTTGTATCTGCTGGATGCGGAACGCATCCGGCTGGAAGACGACTGGATTTTCGTAGGGGATGAATGGCAGGATCTGCGATTGGTCTACCTGCCGGCCGTGGATGAAACCCGGTCGCTCGCGAATAGCTTGGAGAAACTGGTCGTGCGGTGGATGATGCAGGTGCCCGAGTTGGAAGGGGCTGTTGTTCAGCATATTCTGCGAATGATCGAATCGCCGGATTTTACGCCTGCCGCTCTTCGCCGCTACACAAGAGGCTACTTAGCTGGTAAAGCTGGAGTTGAGCCCACGGTCAGGGACTTCGGAAGGACGCCTTCAATCGCGAACACAAGACATGACGGTTCTGTTCAAGGTACAGATGAAGTGAAAGATCCGAATCACGGCGAAGATCAGCCAAACTCATCTCCAAGGATCACATCGAATCCTTCTCCAACTGAGGGGTGGCGCTGGTTTCAACCGCCGGGCGGAGAGCCTCAGCCATTGTCGGGATTGCTTGGAAATGATCCGGAGACTTTCGACGGAGAGGAAGAATTCGCGAGCCAAGAAACCTCGGAGGCTCTGCGCCGCAGGCGAATAGGCGTCGCGTGCGCGGCAATTGGTGTATCGGCTGTGGCATGGCGCTGGGGATTTGCCGGGCACCCCGGCAGAAGCGGTTTACTTGTGTCCATCGGCATCACCTTGATTGCTATCGCGGGAACGGTTTGGTTATGGAAGCGCCGGAGCCATGATACGAACGATAGGGATTTCTCTCTGCCGGAGGCGGGAGGTGCTTGGACCGCTAACAACCACCCGCAGCGAACCGATGGATCACGCAGCAGTGGCACGGTTGGCGCGGATGTCCCGATTGTGACAGTCGCAGAGCCCTCCGTACGATCAGCTCCCCTTCATCTGCCGATGGAGACGGGGATGCTTGCCTCCTCTTGGCAAGCCGACCTGACGCAGCAACTGGATAGCCGATCGGATGAGCCGGTGAAGATTTCTTATTACTTGGAATGGGAATCCGAACAACCGCCGATTCGTATTCCGCTGCAAGAAACATCCATGGTCATTGGCCGTTCCTTGGAAGCGGCCAAACACGTAGATGAAACCCATGGAGTCTCACGCGCTCACGTTGAACTGCTTAGAACACAGGACGGGTGGAAAGCGAAGGACCTCGGATCACGTAACGGAACCAAGCTTAACGAAACCGTTATGGTACCTTATGAACCGTACATCCTGCAGCCGGACGACTATCTTGTTTTGGCGGATTCTCGTTACCGGTTCCGACGAAGCAGTTAAAAAAGACGCCCTAGCGGGTTACATCCCGCAGGGCGTCTTCCAGTTTCGGAAAAGCGAATAGGTAACCGTGATTCAAAGCCTGGCGGGGCATCGCTTTCTGCCCGGTGAGCACCAAGGTGCTCATTTCGCCGAGCGCCAGCTTCATCAGCCCGGCCGGGACGTGAAACCAGTGCGGCCGCCGAGTGACCCGCGCGAGAGTACGGCCGAATTCGTCGTTGGTGACAGGATCCGGTGCCACCCCGTTCACCGGACCGCTTACCTCCGGATTGTCCAGACTGAACAAAATGAGTCCGATCATGTCCTTCACATGAATCCAAGGCATGCCTTGTTTGCCGTTTCCCATCCTGCCTCCAACAAATAGCCGATAAGGCAGCCGGAGTAATGGAAAGGCGCCGCCCCTGGGGGCAAGCACCAACCCGATGCGAAGTTTAACAAGCCGCTGTGAGGGAATATGATCGGCCGCTTTTTCCCATTCGATGATCGTGTGACCGAGAAAATCCGCGGGCTGTACAGGAGAGGTCTCATCATAGACGGTTTCGCCGGAATGTCCGTACAAGGAAATGCCGGACGCGTTAACGACTACCGGAGGCGGTGCGGCCATTCTTCGCATGATCTCCGCGATGCGGTCCGCCGCCTGTACGCGGGAACCGACGATACGCCGCTTGGCCATGTCCGTCCACCGCTGGTTGATCGTCTCGCCGGTCAAGTTCACGACAGCGTCGAAGCCGTCCCAGCGATCGGGTTCGGCAGCCCATTCCTCCCAGGTCACATATTGTGGACCGGCGGCGATCGATCCCGCAGGCCTCCTGCGCGTCACGATCCAGACTTCATCGCCGCGAGCTAACAGTTTCCCGGTTAACGCCGTCCCGATGAAACCCGTTCCTCCGCACAACAGCAGGCGCATTGGCGCCACCCCTCACATTACGCCTTATCGATCGACTTAATGGTCATTTCCGTCACTTTTTGACCGTTTACATCTTGTGTCGTTTCGGAGTACTGGAATGAAACTTTGGTGCCAACATCCCAAGAGGAAATTTTGTCCGCAGTAGCAGGATCAATCTGAAACGTCTCCGCTTTCCCGTCGACTTTGATTTCCATGGAATGGGGGTCGCTGAGGCCTTGAAAATCACCGCTTGCCGATTTGGCTTCAGTCGAATTGGACGCCGAAGGGGACGCACTAGCCGAAGCCGTCTCGGCAACGCTTGCGCTTGGACTGGGCACCGCGGCCGATGCGGAAGGAGAAGATGTGGCCGCCGAATCATTGTTGTTCGCGCCGCTGCATGCCGTACCGATCAGCATCAGGGTGAGGACGGCCGTGCTCCATACCAGAATCTTGCCATTTTGTTTTGTCATAAGTTGCACCTCCAAGAGGTTAGACGTAGCTTGGCTGCAAAGGTTTCGTTATTTTTGCTCTCGTCTCACCCCAGCAGGTGTTGATAAGGTGAATAATCGATCTCATTTTTCTCCAGAAAATGAATCAAACTTCGATGATCTCGCCGAGGTGTTGCGAGAATATAGCCCTCGATACAGTGCTCGGAAGTGACGTGCGGAGCTTCGCGTTCAACGGCCAACTGGCCGATTTTGGCAGCGATCGTATGCTTCGCGATATCGCGAAAAGCGGTAGGTACGGGGGATACGAGCCTGTCCAGAAACTCTTTCGATTCATCCGTCCAAAGCGGGCGGCTCCGCTCCACCCAATAATTTTGCCAATCGAGCTTGG
>JAQBPQ010000033.1 GCA_028287445.1 Cohnella sp. | reverse complement strand
GTATGCTTCGCGATATCGCGAAAAGCGGTAGGTACGGGGGATACGAGCCTGTCCAGAAACTCTTTCGATTCATCCGTCCAAAGCGGGCGGCTCCGCTCCACCCAATAATTTTGCCAATCGAGCTTGGACTTGCCATCCCTCTGAGGGAGCACCTTCAAAAACTTGCGGAACATGAAAAATCCGCCGATCGACATAAACAACACCAGGACGACCGTCCAGAATGCGATAAACCACATAAACCAATCGTGGGCCGATTTCACCTGTCATCACCTCATCTTGAAATTATATCTCATTTCTAGATTTATTTCGATGTAAGCGATACAATAGACATGATTGTTCAAGTCGTCGCGTTCCCAGGCGGGACGCGGTTCGGAGAGGGGAAAGGAGTCCATTTATGCTGAAAATCGGATCGCATGTATCGTTTTCCGAGAAAGGGCTGCTAAGAGCCGCGAACGAGGCGGTGACTTACGGTTCCAGCACGTTCATGATTTACACGGGGGCCCCCCAGAACACCCGGCGCAAGCCGATCGAGAGTCTATACATCAACGAGGGCAAACAGGTTATGCTGGAGGCGGGCATCGGCGAAATCGTCGTGCATGCTCCCTATATCGTTAACCTAGGTTCTTATAAAGACGACACGTATCGTCTCGCAGTGGATTTTCTGCAAGAGGAGATTCGCAGAACGAACCAGATCGGCGTCAGAAACATCGTGCTCCATCCAGGCGCCTTCACCGAGAAAGATGCCGAATATGGAATCGCCCGGATAGCGGAAGGCCTGACCGAAGTGCTGGAGGGCACGAAAGAAACCGACGTCAATATCGCCCTCGAGACGATGGCCGGCAAAGGAACGGAAATCGGCCGCACATTCGAAGAGTTGGCCGCGATCATCGATAAGGTGCCGGGCAACGATCGCCTGACCATTTGTATGGATACGTGCCACATCCATGATGCCGGATACGATGTCGTCAACGATTTTGACGGCGTACTCCGCAAGTTTGACGATATTATTGGTCTGGAGAGGCTAGCCGTCGTTCACGTGAATGACAGCAAAAATCCGCAAGGAGCGGCCAAAGACCGTCACGCCCCGGTCGGTTCCGGCTGGATTGGGTTCGAAGCCATCTCTAGAGTGGTCGGGCATGAGTCGTTAAAGGACAAGCCTTTTGTGCTCGAAACGCCATGGATCGGCAAAACGGAGGCGACGGAGCGTCCGATGTACGAGGCCGAGATTGCGCTTTTGCGCGGTGACGCAGAGGAGCGATTTGGCGGAGAGTTTCTTACGGATGTAGAACGGCTTCATCATTTTTTCGAAAAAGAAGATATCCAACCGCGTCTGTTTGTGTTGAATACATGGGAACTGCTCAAATCGGACGCGAAAGCGAAGAAAGCGGATCCCCGCGAGCCTTTGGAGCGGCTGTACGACATGGTCATCGAGAATCGCATGTTCACCGGCGATTACAGCGAGGAAGCGATCAATCAGCGTTTGACGGCCATGCTCGCAGGCAAGGATTATCTGGCCAAGCTGTAAACAGGAGGATTCGGGACGCCAATGACTCAACATCAGTACCAACCGCAGGAGGCGGGTCTCCGTTCGGACAAGGGAAGCCGGGCGCGCATGCTGATTTCCTGTCCCGACCGTGCCGGTATCGTGGCCGCGGTTTCACAGTTTCTATATGAACAGGGCGCCAATATCATTCAGTCCGACCAATACACAATGGATCCCGAAGGCGGAATGTTCTTCATGCGGATCGAGTTTGATCTGCAAGATTTGGAGCAGCGTATCCCCTCTCTTCAGGAGGATTTTGCCCGGGTGTCGGACCGCTTCTCGATGCGATGGAGCATCTACCGGGCGGCTCGGCGCAAGCGGATCGGGCTGTTCGTATCCAAGGAAGACCATTGTTTGTTGGAGCTGCTCTGGCAGTGGCAGGCGGGCGATCTAGACGCGGAAATCAGCATGGTTGTGAGCAACCACGATGACATGAGAACGCTCGTGGAGTCGTTCGGCATTCCTTACCATCATATACCGGTCACTCCCGAGACGAAGGCGGAGGCTGAGCGCAAGCAGTTGGAACTTACCGGCGGCAAAATCGATCTCGTCGTTCTGGCACGCTACATGCAAATCATTTCGCCCAAATTCATCGAGCGTTTTCCGAACCGGGTCATCAACATCCATCACTCGTTCCTTCCGGCTTTTGTCGGGGGTAAACCGTACCAGCAGGCCTACAACCGAGGTGTGAAACTGATCGGGGCAACCGCTCATTACGTGACCGAAGAGCTGGACGGCGGACCGATCATTGAGCAGGATGTGCAGCGGGTCAGCCATCGGGAAGATGTGAACGACCTTAAACGCATCGGCCGGCATATTGAGCGCACCGTACTGGCGAGGGCGATCAAATGGCATGTGGAAGACCGGGTGCTTGTGTATCAAAACAAGACGGTCGCGTTCGTTTGACGGCATATGCGAAGGCACCGGTGAAGCGGTAACGGTCGAGGCCGGAACTTGTACGGACCGTTTGTGGAAATGCGCCTAATGCCATGGTACAATGGGCACAATTGGCCGGCAGCGGCTTTGGGTACGGCAAGATCGCCTTCCCTGGAGTGGAGAAGGCGTGTCGACAGATAAAAGGAGGACCATACATGACCATCACCAAAACGATCGACCAACTGTCCATCACGACGGTGCGCACACTTGCCATCGACGCAGTAGAGAAGGCCAACTCGGGACATCCCGGTATGCCCATGGGCGCCGCTCCGATGGGGTATCAGTTGTTCGCGAAGACGATGAATCACAATCCGTCGAATCCGCAATGGATAAATCGCGACCGGTTCGTGTTGTCTGCCGGACACGGCTCCATGCTGTTGTATTCCTTGCTGCATCTGAGCGGTTATAATCTTCCGTTGGAAGAGTTGAGAAACTTCCGTCAATGGGGTTCACTGACTCCGGGACATCCGGAGTTCGGGCATACGGCAGGCGTCGACGCGACGACCGGCCCGCTCGGCCAAGGCATCGCGATGGCGGTCGGTATGGCGATAGCCGAAGCGCAACTCGGCGCCACCTATAACCGCGAGGGCTACAATTTGATACGCCACTTTACTTATGCCATGTGCGGCGACGGCGACTTGATGGAAGGTGTTTCTCACGAAGCCGCATCCATGGCCGGACATATGAAGCTTGGCCGATTAGTCTTACTATATGATTCGAACGACATTTCTCTGGACGGCGAGCTGAACTTGTCGTTTTCTGAAAATGTGGCCAAACGTTTTGAAGGCTACAATTGGCAGGTGCTGCGCGTAGAGGACGGCAACGATCTGGGTGCCATCGAGAAAGCCATTGCCCAGGCGCAGGCTGAAACCTCCAAACCGACTTTAATCGAAGTGAAGACCGTTATCGGTTACGGTTCTCCGAACAAAGCCGGCAAAGGCGGCCACGGCGGTCCGCACGGTACTCCGCTGGGCGTGGATGAAACCAAGCTGACCAAAGAAGCCTACGAGTGGGAGTTCGAGCCATTCCATGTGCCGGACGAAGTTCGCGCGCACTTTGCCGAGGTGAAACGCCGCGGCGAAGAAACCAACAAGGCATGGGAAGATCTGCTGGGCAAATATAAATCGGCTTTTCCAGATTTGGCGAAGCAGTTCGAGACCGCCGTTAAACGCGAATTGCCGCGGGGCTGGGATGCCGATTTGCCGAAGTATTCACCGGAAGACAAAGCGATATCCACACGTGTTGCCTCTGGTAACGCCTTAAACGGTCTGGCGAAGAACGTTCCACAACTCGTGGGAGGTTCCGCCGACTTGGAAAGCTCGACGATGACGCACCTGAAAGGCTTGCCGCTTTTCAAACCGGGCAGCTACGAAGGCCGTAACCTATACTTCGGCGTACGCGAATTCGGCATGGCCGCGGCGATGAACGGCATTTCGCTGCATGGCGGACTCCGGGTGTACGGCGGCACGTTCTTCGTGTTCACCGATTACCTGCGTCCGGCCGTCCGTCTTGCTTCCATCATGAAGCTGCCGGTGGTCTATGTATTGACGCACGACTCCATCGCGGTCGGTGAAGACGGCCCGACGCACGAGCCGATCGAGCAGCTCGCCTCGATCCGCATCATCCCGGGTCTGACGGTCATCCGTCCGGCCGACGGCAACGAAACTTCCGCCGCATGGGCCTACGCCATTCAAAATAACGACAATCCGGTAGCGATGATCCTTACGCGACAAAACCTGCCCATTCTCCCCGGAACGGCCGAAAAAGCGGCGGATGGTATCTCCAAAGGTGCTTATGTGGTATCCGAAGCTGCGAACGGGGCTCCGCAAGGCATCCTGATCGCTACCGGTTCCGAAGTGCAATTGGCGGTGGCATCCCAAAAAGCTTTGGCGGAGCAAGGCGTGAACGTTCGCGTCGTGAGCATGCCGAGCTGGGATCTGTTTGACAAGCAGCCCCAAAGCTACAAGGACAGCGTGCTGCCGAAGTCGGTCAAGGCGCGTCTGGCCATCGAAATGGCGCATCCTTTCGGTTGGGAGCGTTATGTCGGCGACGCCGGCGCTGTGATCGGAATCAACACGTTCGGCGCATCCGCCCCGGGCGACCGCGTTATCAAGGAATATGGCTTCACGGTAGATAACGTGGTGGCCCAATTCCGCAAATTGATTTAACGGTTCAGGTGGAGGAGAGGGAAACATGTCCCGATTCGATAACGTCTCGGTCATCAAGAAAGCGAATCTATACTTTGACGGTAAAGTCACGAGCCGTACCGTGCTGTTCCCCGACGGCATACGTAAAACGCTCGGCATCATGATGCCGGGAGAATACGAATTCGGCACGTCGCAGAAAGAGGTCATGGACATTCTCGCGGGGGAGCTGTCCGTCCTCCTGCCGGGCCAAGACCGGTGGTTGGAGATCACGGAGCCGACCGAGTTCGAAGTGCCGGCCAACTCCAGCTTTAAGCTGAAGGTCAAGTCGGTCACCGACTACGTTTGCTCGTATCTGGATGCCTAATGGCAAACAAAAGGCGGCTCAACCGTGGTGGTTGAGCCGCCTTTTGTTTGGCTATTATAGTGTCTTTATGCTTAATTATGTGCTAATCCACGGCCTACAATAAAACTTCAAGTTTTCTTAAGAAAAACATTCGTATGATCCGAAGATTTTTTAACTAAAATCGGGAGATAGGGAGCGATCGGCATGACGAAAAATGTATTGATTGTGGATGATGACCCCGAAATTCGCGAGATCATTCATATTTATTTGCGCAATGAAGGCTTTCGGGTCCTGGAAGCCGAAGAAGGTGGCCATGCAATTGCGCTGCTGCGAGGAGAACCGGTCGATCTTATCATCCTGGATGTCATGATGCCTGGGATGGACGGAATAAGAGCTTGTCTGAAAATTCGGGAGGAATCCAAAATACCGATCATCATGCTTTCTGCAAAAGGCGAAGAAATCGACAAAATAGCAGGTCTCACGACGGGAGCGGACGATTACGTAACCAAGCCTTTTCATCCTTTGGAATTGATCGCCAGAGTGAAAGCGCAGTTTCGCAGACAAATGTACAACGACACTCCACAATCCTCGAACGATGCGGTCATTCGGATTCACGATTTGACCATTAACAAAGATCGCCACATGGTTACTGTCCGTGGGGAAGAAATCGCCTTAACCCCGATCGAATTTTCCATATTGGAGCTGCTCGCCTCTCATCGGGGTCACGTATTCAGCGTCGACAAAATCTACCAGAACGTCTGGAATGAAGAGAAATTTTTATCCGACAATACGGTCATGGTCCATATTCGAAACATCCGGGAAAAAATCGAAGAAAATTCGCAGAAACCTCATTACATCAAAACGGTCAGAGGGATCGGCTATAAAATGGACTAGGAGGAGATGAAGCTTGCTGAACTGGAAAAAAAGTATTCGCGGTCGGTTGCTCGGCGCACTCGCCCTGAGCTTCGTAATTGCTGACCTTGTCATGATGGCGGTTGCCAATTATGTAAACCAATTCCCGTATCCTTTTCTTTTCCTTGTGCCTTCGGGCGTGTTTGTCGTTGTGTTCCTCCTCGTTTTTTTCGTCCTGATCCGCAATACCATTCGTTATGTAAGGACGATTGCCGACGGATTGATGTATCTGGCCAAAGGAAACATGAATTACCGCATAGCGCAGGAAAGGGAAGACGAACTTGGGATCGTCGTCCGGAACATCAACTATATGGCGGATCAATTGCAGAGTGTGATGGAGAAGGAACGGCAGATCGAGAAGTCGAAAATGGAGCTGATCACGCACATTTCGCACGATTTGCGCACCCCGCTTACCAGTATCATCGGATATGTGAATTTGTTGAAACAAGATGATTATCAGAACCTGGAAGACCATAAACGGTACATTGACAATGCGTACAGCAAACTCCAGCAGTTGCAGAAGCTGATTGATGACCTGTTCGAGTACACCCGGTTAACGAGCGGCGACGTGAAGCTTGTTTTCAAGGAGATCGATCTGAGCGACATGTTGGAGCAAATGATCACCGAGTATGAACCGATCGCCCGCAAATACGGCCTGGAGCTTCGCAAAGACTGGGAAGCGGCCCCGATGCTTGTTTACGTAAACGTTGAGAAATTGGCTCGGGCGATCGACAACTTGCTGATGAATGCGCTCAAGTTCTCCGACAAACCGGGGGAAATCATCGTTTGGCTTGCCGAACGGGAGGGGCAGATCGTTCTTGCCGTCGAGAATAAGGGAAAACCGGTCACGAGTGAACAAGAGAAGCAATTGTTCGACCGTTTTTATAAAGCCGAAGAATCGCGGAATGATCATAATATGCCAACCGGCTCCGGGCTCGGGTTGTCGATTGCCAAAAACATTGTGGAACTGCACGGGGGACGAGTGGGTCTCGAACATGATAACGGGCATTATAAATTTTATATCGAGTTGCCTGGCGCCGCGGGTATTTAGGCGTGCCGCTTGGGGAATCCGTATTCAGGGGCTGTTTCGAATTGGAAGTTCCTTTTCGAGAGCGGCCTTTTTTTTGTCTTCGGTTCTTTAACAAATCTTCAGCAAAAATAAAACGTTTATTTCGGTGAATCTGAAATTTGCACGTATACCATTAGGATCATCGATTCGAGTTCGGGGGCAGAAGCGAATTCGATAGAATAGGAGGGGTGGATCGTTGGAAAACAACTTGTTCGCAAAATTAGGCCGAATAGTATCGAACCGAAGAAAGTGGGTCCTTTCTCTTACGGTGTTATTTGTCGCGATTGCCGGCGTATGGGGCAGCGGCGCATTCGGCAGGCTCACCGGCGGAGCCGGGTTCGAAGATCCAGGCAGCGAATCGTCCCGGGCCGACGTTCTTCTGGCGGGTCCGTTCGAACGTAATGCTTCAGACGTTGTCGTGGTATACGAGCATCCCAGTTGGAAGGTGGACGATCCGGCTTTCTCCGAACCGAGTCGGTTGCACTAGGCGTCCAGCGTACAGCTAAAATTATTACGAGTGCCGCTTTGTTGCTCCTCGTTGTCGTCGGCGGATTCATCTTATCCGGCATCACGTTCATGAAGATGGTCGGAGTCGGTCTCGTAATTGCCATTATCGTCGACGCCACCATCGTCCGCGGCTTGCTCGTCCCGGCGACCATGCGGCTTCTCGGCAAGTGGGCTTGGTGGTCCCCGAAGCCTTTGGCCAGATGGTGGGCAACGGTACGGCGTAAAAGAAGTGGATAGCGAGGTTCAAGGAAGGGGCATCTCGGCGAAGTGAATACCTGTAAGAACAACGGGAAAACCGTTCATTGATCGCCCGACGATCCGGGTTTCAAGTCGGTGATCTGCATGCCGATCCAGTCCTCATACACCTGGGCGAGTGCTGCCAGATCCAATTCCCCATAGCCGGAATTCTGGCCGATTTGGAAGAGGCTCTTGGACGCTTCCAGCATAGGAGTCGATACCCCCAGATAATCTGTCAGGACAGAGGACAGCTTCAAATCCTTCAACATAAGCGCCAGTGAGAACTGAACGCTGAAATCGTGTTCGATGATTTTGCGGCCCTTCAGATCCGCTTGTTTGCTGGCAGCGCCGCCTGATTGCACAATACGCAGGAAGGACGATGCGTCGATCCCGCCCTTGGCCGCGATGGCCATTCCTTCGATCAAACCGGCTGCGTTGATGCCGACGATCGTATTGTGCGCGAGCTTGGCAATCGATCCGCTGCCGCTTGGCCCGACATAAATGACCTCCCGGCCCATCGTGAGCAAAATATCCTGATTGTCGTCCACCGTCTGTTTATCTCCGCCAACCATGAACAACAGCGTACCCTCAATTGCTGCGGGTTTGCTGCCGGTTACGGGAGCATCCACAAACTGGGCATACCTGGCTCGTATATCCCCGGCCAATCTCTTGGAGAGTGAAGGAGATACCGTGCTGCAATCCATGACGGTCGTGCCCGGTTTGATGCCGCCCATCATCCCTTTTTCACCATAATAAACTTCTTCCACCGCTTGGTCGTTGCTGATCATCGTGATCATCACTTCGGCCGAGCCCGCCGTCTCCAAAGGTGAGTCCGCCACTTTGGCGCCTAATGCGATCAATTCGTCCGCTTTTCCCGGCGTCCGGTTGTACACCGTGACCGAATGGCCTTTACGCAGCAGATTGGCCGCCATGGGTGCTCCCATCACGCCAAGTCCGATAAATCCGATTGTTTTCATGAGTGTGTCTCCTTGTCCGATGAAAGTTCTATCTCTTTTGTACCACAAAAACCGACAAAATCGAAACCGCATCTACAACAGGCGTCCCAGGTTGGGGGGCGGTCATCCATTGCCTTCGGTTGGCGGCATCCCCTGAGGGACCGTCGAACCGGCGGCTTTTTTGCGCGCGCGGAAGCGTCGGACTTTCATGAGATTGCCGCACATTTTGTCGTCGCAGAATCGTTTGGACCGGTTGCGGGTTTCGTCGTAATACACCCACAGACAGTCCGGATTATTGCAGATGCCAAAACGTGATGGTTCCCCTTCGGCCAGCGTGTGGGCGAAGGAATCGGCAATATCCGCGCGGATCCCTTCCCAGTCGTTGCGAAGGCGAACGGTGTTCAGTCGGACCCCCACTTCGGACATTTCCAATCGGTGAATGATCGGTCCCCCCAGCAGCGCCTTATTCAATTCGGCAACATTTTCGGGATTCAACTTATTATCCGCCAACAAATTCTGTACCAACTGCAGGATTCGCATCCGCAACAACTTCAGCACCTTCATGTCTTCCGGAGATGGGTGGCCTGGATTCGGAAGGTCATGCTCCGCCAACCATTTTGCCAGCCATTCGGGGTTGTCCAATCGATCCTCTGATTTACCGGTACCCCGCCAGTCGTGATAGTCGCTGTTAAGAAAATCGTCCCATAACATCCCGTTTATCGTCCTCCGCCTTTAAGCTGCATATCCTCATAGTAACACCCGAAATTACATTACACTAGTTACTTGCCTTTGTGCTTTGGTTCATGATAAGGTGATTGATGTAACCAATATATGATGAATAGATCGTTACATAATCGTGAGGAGGAAGCCGATGAACCGAATCGAATTATTGTTGCACGGATGGGATCATGCTTACGAAGAAGAGGATTGGTAC
>JAQBPQ010000032.1 GCA_028287445.1 Cohnella sp. | reverse complement strand
GATGTCGAGCCGGGCGAACGGGCCGAGACGTTTGGCGTATTCGTCGATGGCGCCCGTCCAGTACTTTTCCTTGAGTTTTCCGACGCAAACCACTTGAATTTGCATCAACCGTTGCCTCCGGTGGAACCATGAATCGTCTGGACACGGCCGACCTGTCCATCCTGCAGCCGAACCTTGATGCCATGAGGGTGAGTCGGCGAGTTCGTCAATAAATCCTTCACAATCCCACGTGTGGTGACGCCCGTTCGCTGATCCTTTTTGAGCACGATATCCACTTCCAACCCGGGACGAACATCGCTCCGTACCTTACCGTTGCCTGCCATAGAGGTTCGCTCCGTTTCTCTTCATGTTGCTCTTATCGTAGCACAATGCCCGAAGAACGAAAAACCCGGCCCTCCGAAGAGGTACCAGATCACGCGATAGCTTTCAGACATCCCATCCGATCCGCCAAAGTACAGCAAGTTCCGGAGGCCGGAAGCCACGTACCGAAAAGGAGTCCAAGAATACAGCCAGTCCAGCGTAGCCTGCGGCATGAACTCCGGCGCCATGTTAAGCAAAGGCATCGAGAAAAACAGCAGTAGTACCAAAATTGCGGCAGCCGCCATTCCCAGCCAGTTGAACAGCGCGGACTGCAGTAGGAAGAATGCCGAGCCGGCCAACCATAGGAACAACCAGACCGCTGACGCATCCGCCAACTGCATCCCGTACCAGGAAGACGCCATCCATACAAGAAATCCTGCAGTCGCCGCAGTCATCAGTACTCCAGTAACCATTTGAGCCAAAATGATGCCCCAGTTCCCGCTTCCGCGCAAGGCTATCCGAGCCGACGAAGCATTCGAGGCGAAATACAGAGACACACTGAGCACCAGACTGCCCATCCAAATAATTGCGTGAGCATATTCGGCGCTCCACCGCTCGCGTTATTGGTGCCGACGGGATGAACGGTCACTTCCTCCGTCATAAAAGGATGAAGCAGCGCTCCCACCATGGTGACCGGGATTTGAGGCGTTTGCTGGCCGATCTGTTTGAGCAGCTGACCGGACAGTTCCGCACCGATTGTCCCCGATACTTGCTGTAAAATGGCCTTCACGGCCGAGCCGGCCTGTGCGTTCATGCCCTCGTTGAGGTAGATCTTCACGGTGGCCGGTTTCGGCAACCCGCCTTGAATCGATACGACCCCAGCGCTCAAATCTTGCGGAAGCACCAGCGCGCCGTAATATTGTTGCCGATCAAGACCAGCTTGCGCTTCCTTCTCCGAACCGACATGGATCCATTTGACCGGCAACTGCTTTAGCTCCGACAGTTTTCCTTTCACCGTGTCGCCTACGGCCAACTGCCCGCCCGCCGGCAGATCCACCGGTCGGTCCTCGACGGAAGCAAAACGCCGATTTCCTTCAAGCGATGCTTGGACCGCGGGGAGATCTAGGTTTTGTGCTGCGGCTGAAGCAAATGATGTCCGGCGTCATGTACGGCAAGCTCCCGCAGATGCAGCAGGATGAGAACCTGATGACGGTTCCCCGGGACTACCTCATTGCTTACATGAGTTCAGCGAACGTTGGCATTCTTCAGCATTGGTTACAGACAGGGATGCAGGAATCGACCAAAGAACTCACCCGGATGATGACCAAACTCGTGAATTTCGGTCCCCTTGGCTCTGCTGGAATCCGGAAGACGCCGGCGAAACCATAAGACTCCGGGCGTAACATGGCTTTGTAAAATAAAATAAAGCCTGCACCGCAATTTGGCGGCACAGGCTTCGTTGTTAACGGGACTTGCCTCGCTTCGAGCGGATAGGCGAGTTTTTGCCGTATGATCCTTGCTGCGGTTTGGAAGCTCCGCGACTCGAGTCCGGTCGTGAGTTCTGCTGCCCGCGCCCGCCTTCCCGGCTACCCGGCTTTGGTCCCCGCGTGCCTTCTCTGCTGCCCGGTTTAGATCCTGCTGCGCCTTCCCGGCTGACCAGCTTTGATCCTCGCGTGCCTTCCCGGCTGCCCGGCTTTGATCCGCGAGCGCCATCCCGGCTCCCGCCGGATCTGGCTCCGGACGTCCGAGTGCCGGAGCGGCTCTGGCCGCCGCCACTTCTTGCTCCACGCCGGAGTTCCTGCTTAGCTTGCTCGCGCGCATTCTCTATCTTTCCTTCTGGGCTCTCGTCCATCATCCGGCGCCGCTCCAATGTCTGGCCGATGCCGTTCTCGATCGCGGCCAGCTCCGGCTGATCTCTCGGCACCACGAACGTCACAGCCAAACCGGAACCCCCTGCCCGACCCGTACGGCCAATGCGGTGGATGTAACTGTCCACGTCCTGCGGGATGTCGTAGTTA
Organism: Cohnella sp.; assembly: GCA_028287445.1. GTDB lineage: Bacteria > Bacillota > Bacilli > Paenibacillales > Paenibacillaceae > Cohnella. Next base: position 2,476 of record JAQBPQ010000032.1, on the reverse strand, counting down.
AACACATGCGTAACGCCTTCCACATCCAGGCCGCGAGCCGCCACATCCGTCGCCACGAGCAATTGCAGCTTCGCCTCGCGGAATCGGTTCATCACCTGTTCCCGCTTCGACTGCGACAAATCTCCATGCAATTCGTCGGAGTTATAACCTAACTCTTGGAGCGCTTCATTTAGCGTACTGGCCCGCCGTTTGGTCCGGCAAAAAATCATCGCCAGGAACGGATTCTGCTCATCGATCAACCGCCGAAGATTCGACTGCTTCGCCCGATCCGTCGTCTCAACCGCCCATTGACGGATGTCCTTCAGTGTCACCTGCGGTCCCTTAACGGTAATTTCCACCGGATCACGCAAGATCTGAGTCGCCAAAGTCCGCACATTAGCCGGTATGGTGGCCGAAAACAGCAGCGTCTGCCGCTTATACGGAACTGCCCTTAAAATTTCCTCTACTTCGTTCAGAAATCCCATATGCAGCATTTGATCGGCCTCGTCCAAAACGAGCATCTTCACATGCGACAGCTCAATCGTTTCGCGGCGCAAATGGTCGAGCAATCGCCCCGGCGTACAAATGACAATTTGAACGGTTTTTTTCAGCTTGTGCAGCTGCGCCTCCACGTCCTGGCCGCCATAAACGGCGAGTGCCCGCAGATCATCTCGGCCGGCGATTAGTTTTTTGACCTCTGCTGTAATCTGCAACGCCAGCTCGCGTGTCGGGCTGACGATCAACCCCTGAACGTAGGGCGCCGTCGGATCCAGCTTCTCGAGCATCGGAAGCACGAAAGCCAGCGTTTTGCCCGTACCCGTCTGCGCTTGTCCAATGACATCCCGACCCTCGAGCACCGGCGGAATCGCCTTCTCTTGAATCGGCGTCGGAGACGCAATCCCCAAACGACGCAGCAAGGCCGTCCTTTCTTCCCCAATCCCTAGTTGTTCAAAACCTGTCATTCCAGCACCCCATCTAATTTTGTCCGTTAATAATGGCTTTTCCTATCGTACCACATTCGCGCGGCTCAGACTCATCCCTGATCATGACAAAACCCACTTTCCCTGATACACAAGGGTTAGCGGGTTTTATTGGAAACGTATAAAGCACTGTGGCGTTCGCCCATCCTAAAGAATAGGAGGTGAATACCCAAATGGCCAAAGACGTACTTTGCGAAGTGAATTCCTGTAAGTATTGGGCGCCCGGCGATAAATGCAACGCCTCATCCATCTACGTCGTGAATAATCGCAACAAGCAGGCTTCCAGTTCCGGCGAAACGGATTGCAAAACGTTCGAGCCGAAAATCTGACGCTTTTCCGCTCGGGGGCGGCCCATCTGGGCTGCCTTTTTTACCTTTCAAATGGTATTGTAACCAAGATTGAGAATTATTATCACAGCAAATCACAATTCGGATGGCGATCACTGTGGTACACTAATCGTGAGCCAGAAACGCCGTTTTATCGATATCCCACTCGCTCAGGAGGATCCTTTTGTCGATATCCCATTCGTTCAGGACGCCGTCTGAATTTGCACACCGACATGACCGATTAGCGGATCTTTTTGAACGATGAGTCCTTCCCTTCTCCAAACCTCAAACACCCGTCCCGTCCCATCCGATTTCTGAGCGAAGGGGATATCGACAAAAGGGAATGATACAGGAATGATACCCAGCCGACTACCCGCCTATTTTTGGAGAACAATTTATCCTCCGCGCCATGGAAGAATGGATATGGCACCGCCGATCGAAAATTCCGCCTGCGTAGCAAAAGCATACCGCCTCCCATCCGTCAGCACGAATGGTAGCAGGTATGCTGCTGAGGTTTGACTTTATGCCCCGATGCCGACTGCGCCGCCTTGTTGAAGCTGATACATGGCGTAATATTTGCCTCCATGCCGCATCAACTCGTCGTGATTGCCCCGCTCCACGATACGCCCGCGATCGAGTACGAGAATCTGATCTGCCGCTCGGATGGTGGACAACCGGTGGGCGATCACGAATGTCGTGCGCCCCCGCTTCAGCACATTCAGCGCCTGTTGGATGATCGCTTCCGTCTCGGTGTCGATGCTGGCTGTTGCCTCATCCAAGATGAGGATCGCAGGGTCGAACGCCAATGCCCGCGCGAACGAGATGAGCTGACGTTGACCGGCGGACAACGTGCTGCCTTTCTCAAGGACCGGCTCATCCAGCCCTCCGGGCAGCTGCATGAACATGTCGTAGGCGCCGACATCGCGAAGCGCCTGCTCGACCTTCTCCCGACTGATCGTGGGATCGTCGAGGCTGACGTTGGAAGCAATCGTTCCCGTGAATAGGAACGGGTCCTGCAGCACGATGCCCATATGCTGGCGCAGCTCCTGCTTCGGAATGTCGCGTATGTCCATGCCGTCCACAGTGATCGTTCCCCGTTCCACATCGTAAAAGCGGAACAACAAGTTCAAAATGGAGCTTTTGCCCGACCCGGTGTGTCCGACCAAGGCGACCGTCTCGCCTTGCCGAGCG